>NZ_JBWKUH010000004.1:0-318234 GCF_059420745.1 Sphingobacterium sp. GW821-FHT03E03 | reverse complement strand
TCGAACCAATGACCTACTGATTACAAGTCAGTTGCTCTACCAGCTGAGCTAAAGAGGCTTTTTACTTCTTTTCAATCTTAAAACGACCTCCGTTTTAAGATGCTGCAAATATCGAAAGCCTAAATCAAAAATGCAAGTCCCTCGCTATAATTTTTACCCGCTTTGACGCCAAATATTTAAAAATCAACAGCATTATTTTTTAATACTGAAAATTTGTCATGAATCAATAAATATCAATGTCATTTTTTCCGAATTATCACGTAAAACCCGAATGGCACTTCAATTGTTATACCCCTACATATCAACAAAACTTTAATTAAGCGATACAGAATGAACTTTAACAATTACACAATCAAAGCCCAAGAGGCTATACAAAAAGCGTCGGAGATAGCTGCTGGAAATCAGCAACAGGCCATCGAGACAGCACATATATTAAAAGCATTACTTACTGTAGATGAAAATGTTGTCAGTCACCTATTAAAGAAATTGAACGTCAACATCCCCTACCTTGGCGCTGAGCTTGATAAGCAAATCGAGAGCTTCCCTAAAGTAAGCGGAAGCAATATCTATCTGAGCAGTGATGCAAACAACGCTTTACAGAAAGCACAAGGATATCTCAAAGAATTCAACGATGAATTTGTATCGGTCGAACATGTACTACTGGGTATATTGGCCACTTCAGACAAAACCTCATCCCTACTGAAATCACAAGGGGTGACGGAAAAAGATCTTAAGACGGCCATTAAAGAATTGCGGGGCAATAGTCGCGTGACTGATCAAAATGCGGAAGCAACTTACAACGCACTTGGAAAATATGCCCGTAACCTAAATGAATATGCCGAATCCGGCAAATTAGACCCGGTCATTGGCCGTGACGAGGAAATCAGACGTGTCATGCAGATTCTTTCACGACGTACCAAAAACAACCCCATACTCGTTGGCGAACCCGGGGTTGGTAAGACCGCTATTGCGGAAGGAATCGCCTATCGGATTATCAAAGGCGACGCACCAGAGAATCTAAAATCCAAAATTGTATTTTCTTTGGATATGGGCGCCCTGGTTGCCGGAGCTAAATATAAAGGTGAATTTGAGGAACGCTTGAAAGCTGTTGTCAAAGAAGTAACCGATTCCAATGGTGAGATCGTCCTTTTCATTGATGAGATCCACACCCTGGTTGGTGCTGGTGGTGGTGAAGGCGCTATGGATGCCGCAAACATCCTGAAACCTGCCTTGGCCAGAGGTGAGCTACGTGCAATTGGAGCAACCACGCTCAACGAATATCAAAAATACTTTGAAAAAGACAAAGCTTTGGAGCGTAGGTTTCAAAAAGTCATGGTGGAAGAGCCAGACACGCAAGACGCCATCTCCATCCTACGGGGATTGAAAGAACGTTATGAAACACACCATAAAGTGCGTATTCTCGACGAGTCTATTATTGCTGCCGTGGAGTTATCACAACGTTATATCGCGGATCGTTTTTTACCGGACAAAGCCATCGACTTAATTGACGAGGCGGCATCCAAATTACGTTTGGAGATGGACTCTGTACCAGAGGCCGTAGACGAACTGGAGCGCCGTATCATGCAATTGGAAATCGAACGCGAAGCGCTGAAACGTGAGAATGACGACAAAAAGGTACAGGAACTTTCTGAAAGCATTGCCAACTTATCTGCTGAACGCGACACCCTGAGAGCTTCATGGCAGGAAGAAAAAAGCCTGGTGGACAATGTGAACCAAGAAATTGAAAACATTGAAAACTATAAACTTGAAGCCGAGCAGGCCGAACGTTCAGGTGATTATGGTAAAGTAGCTGAATTACGTTACGGACGGATCAAAGAAGCTCAGGAAAAAGTGGAGAAACTAAAAGCTGAACTGGCTGAAAAACAGGAAAGCAAACGCATGCTCAAGGAAGAGGTAACTTCGGAAGATATTGCTGATGTCGTTGCCAAATGGACCGGAATACCCGTCAGCAAAATGATTCAGTCTGAACGTGAAAAGCTGCTGAACCTGGAAGAGGAACTTCACAAACGGGTTGCAGGTCAAGATGAAGCCATTGAAGCGATCTCTGATGCAATCCGCCGTTCAAGAGCAGGACTGAATGATGCGAAACGCCCAATAGGTTCATTCATCTTCCTGGGTACAACCGGGGTCGGAAAAACCGAACTCGCAAAAGCCCTGGCTGAATTTCTATTCGATGATGAACAATCTATGGTGCGTATCGACATGTCCGAATATCAGGAAAGGCATGCCGTATCCCGTTTGATTGGCGCGCCTCCGGGATATGTTGGTTATGATGAAGGTGGTCAGCTTACAGAAGCCGTACGCAGACATCCTTATTCGGTCGTATTATTGGATGAAATTGAAAAAGCACATCCGGATGTATTTAACATCTTGTTGCAGGTATTGGATGATGGTCACCTAACAGACAATAAAGGCCGTACAGTTAACTTTAAGAACACAATCATTATAATGACCTCTAATACAGGATCACATATTATCCAAGAGAATTTCAGTCATTTGGATGATGACAATAAAGAGGAGATCATTGCAAAAACACGTACTGAAGTGTTTGACCTACTCAAACAGTCGATCCGTCCAGAATTCCTGAACCGTATTGATGAAGTGATTATGTTTACACCATTGAGTAGAGATGAGATTGGTGATATTGTTCGACTTCAATTTGTGCATGTCCAAAAACAACTGGCCGAACAAAATATCTTTATAACAGCCTCGGATGAAGCGATGGATTGGTTGGCACAACTCGGATACGATCCGATCTATGGTGCTAGACCATTGAAACGTGTCATTCAGAAACGTATTCTGAATGAGTTATCCAAAGAAATCTTATCGGGCAAAGTCAGTCGCGATTCGATTATCAGATTGGATGTATTCGATGGAAAATTCGTCTTTATCAATAAACAGGAAGATTGATCATTGATAGCTTATAGTGATGAATAATCATAAAAGCCCCGCTAATGAAGTGGGGCTTTTATTCTATAAACTAGTATATTACTATAAGCCAACTATAATTTAATTACAAACTCCTACTGTTTTCAGCAATTTCTTCACATCGTCTTCCCCGTCAAGATGCTGCACTAAGGTCCTCGTTTTTGCATCATAAACATAAAGAGAAGGATAATTACTTGGGCTGAATTTTTCTATAAACTGTGTTCCCGAATCAAACAAAAATTTCACATTGGGAGCAGTTTTCAATGCTTTGGCATGCATATTAATAAATCCATCCACATAAGGTTTGTCGTTCATGGAGATAAAATAAAAACTAACGTTTTTTAGCTTTTGTAAATTCTGTGCAATGCCCGCCCCCATTTTCTGACAATGGCCACAGCCCGGATCATAAAAGTCCAAAACGATATAACCTGTCCTGGGCAATTTGTCCGAATTGAATTTGCCCGACCCATAGACCTCATCAAACGTAAATGCTGGAATTGTTTTTGGAGCCTGCGCAAATAAGGGTTGAAAAAGAAAAAATGCACATGCAAAAAATACGGAACAAAGTAACTTCATGTTAAAGAATTTTAAACTGACAATGAATATTCAATTAATTTTGATCAATAATACCTAAAAATGCGGTTCTATTCGTCAATATTTTAGTTTTTTTGCAAAAAATGCGTAAGTTTGGACTAATTTTTAAATCGATCAAATCTATTAACACTCATTAATCGTGAAAAAACGAATTGCCATTTTTGCTTCAGGTTCAGGGTCCAATGCTCAAAAAATAATGGAACATTTCAAATACTCAGATGAAGTTGAGGTTGCGCTGATCCTGTCCAACAACCCTGATGCTTATGTTATTCAACGCGCTGACAATTTTGAAATTCCAGCCCATATATTTGATCGCAATGAATTTTACAACACGGACAATGTCGTTAACATCCTTAAAAATTTGAATATTGATCTGATCGTTTTGGCAGGTTTCCTATGGCTTGTTCCAAACAATCTTTTAAAAGCCTATCCAAATCAGATCATTAATATCCACCCTGCTCTCCTACCTAAATATGGTGGCAAGGGCATGTATGGCGACCATGTACATAAAGCTGTTTTGGCCAACAAAGAAGAAGAGCATGGCATTACCATTCATTTTGCCAATGAGCACTTTGATGAGGGCGAGATTATTTATCAAGCAAAATTTAAGGTAGATGCGGGTGATACCCTGGATATCATTAAGTTCAAAGGACAGCAATTGGAACACCAGCATTTCCCGAAAGTAATTGAGAACCTAATCAAAAAAATGTAAAAACTACATTTTTATTTAGAATTATTTTAAACAAATTGTAACTTTGTCTCATGAACGAAGTTATTGAATCCTTTGTGGAACAGTGTGAAGGCGAGGGCAAAGCAAGCCCATTTCAATTTAGAAGTGCCGCAATGAATCCTTTTTCCGATTTTTCCTGTGTTTGTTTCAAAAAATGCTGTAAAAAATACAAAGAAGGGAAACGTTGCAAGAAGTGTCCAGGCCGAAAAAAATAGGCTGTTATTACTTTTATCTAGGCTTACTCCTCTAGATAGTTCAGATCCTTATCAAAACTTTCTTCGAGTTGTGTCAGTGAATACATCGCAATACCAGAAAGTACCAAGACCATCGTAATTGCCGCTGGGACAATACCAAACGAATCCACCAAAAGTCCATAGACCATTGTTGATGGTATCAAGGCACCTCTGACAAAATTAGGTGCGGTTGTAGCCACAGTTGCCCGCAGGTTGGTCCCAAATTGCTCCGCCGAAATAGTCACAAATGTGGCCCAATACCCTACTCCTAGCCCCATGACAAAAGCCAAAACTAAAAATTTATTGGCTGTAATTCCAGTACTCAAAAGATACCATAACGAACTACCGATAATAATCAACTGACAAATAAAAACCACCTTTTTCCGAGATTTTAGAATCTGCGCAAACACACCCGCTAACACGTCGCCAATAGAAATTCCTATATAAGCAAACATCACCCCTTTACCAGCGCTCAGGGTCTCTGATGCTCCTAGTGCTTTTCCTATTTCTGGAGCCTGCGTGACCAACACTCCCACCACAAACCAGATTGGCAAACCTATACAGAGACAATTGATATAGCGCTTCAATCGGCCTTTATCGGTAAAAAGCATCCTGAAATCACCTTTCGGAACATCCTTTTTATCCTGTTCCTTAAATAGCCCCGACTCAAAAGAACCAACACGCAATAGCAACAACAATAAACCCATTCCGCCACCAACAAAATAAGCTGTACGCCAATTGAATTCCTCCGAAACAAAGTAGGCTAAAATAGCGCCCAATACCCCAACACTGGCAACTAGCATCGTTCCATAACCACGCTTTGACTTATGCATGCTTTCCGAAACCAAGGTGATCCCCGCTCCCAGTTCCCCAGCCAATCCAATCCCCGCTATAAACCGGATAATTCCATACTGCCACACATCCCCTACAAAACCATTTGCAATATTCGCTAAAGAATAAAGTAAAATAGAACCAAACAGCACCTTTAAACGTCCGTATTTATCACCGATAATCCCCCAGATAATCCCTCCAAGCAACAAACCGCCCATTTGCATATTAAGAACAAATTCGCCTTTTACCCGCATCTGTCCTGTCGGCACCCTGATATCTGTAAAGGATTGAATGCGGACAATAGAAAAAATAATGAGATCATAGATATCGACAAAATACCCCAACGATGCGATCGTCACCAATAGCCATACCTTCTTGCTTTCAGCCTGTTTATCTTTTAATGTTGACATTTTAGGTTCTTTGATGCCGTAAAAATACCATAGTGAAATAAGAAAACCAAGATTTCGAAAAATAATCCGGTACATTGTTCTATTTTTGTATCATGAGATACAGTCCGCGTGCATTAACATGGCTATTGCGTTTTTACCCTCCTTTTTTATTTCAGGGAATTTGGGTAAAAAAAATTAGTCCCGGCTTTAAAGGAGCCGAGGTGAAAATTTACAAGACTCCGTTTAATATCAACACCAATAAAACCTTATTTGGTGGAACAATTTTCGCTGCTGCAGACCCGATATTTCCGATCCTGATTGATCAGTATCTTCAAAAAACAGGTTTTAAAAAAACCGTAGCTTGGCTCAAGTCATCTCGGATTGATTTTAAAAAACCCGGCAAAACGAGTGTGTGCTATTCTGTTCAACTTTCGGACGAACTATTGGACGAATGCACCCAAACCATTCGCACGAAAGGCAAGATTGTCAAAAACCTGAGTCTGGAAATAAAAGATAAAAATGATGAATTATGTGCTGTAGTACATTGTGAAACCTACATTCGTGACTTGAATTTTACATTCCCGGATAGAAATCGAAAGGTCGAGCAATAAGAAATTGATATCTTTGTCCAATTACCAAAAAAAATAGAAACATGAACAAAATCGCTTTCATGGCTATCGCATCCTTGGCAATAGCGGCATGTGGAACCACTGGCACAAACAATGTAAAGGTTTTACAAGATTCAACAATCAAAATCCATGATGAAATCATGCCTCAGATCGCGCATTTTGACCGCGATGCAGTCAAAATAGACTCTATCTTGAATAATCTAAAAACACTGAAAGCTGCTAAGTCGGACTTAGACACCACAGCAACAAAAAAGGAACTTGGTATATTGAAAGCCAATCTGGAGAGTGCAACAGACCATATGATGGACTGGATGAAAGCATATAAACCCGACAGTACCGATATCAAATATTTTGAAGTCGAATTACAAAAAGTATCAGACATGAAGAAAATATTTGATGCTGTCTCCAAGGAGAGCCAAGATAAATTAAAGAACTTCTAGGCGAGCCGCGCTGCTCACTACTTCCTTACAGCAGGATAGAAAAGCTCAATAGGGTAAATTGATAATGAAAGAATACAAACGGATGAAATCTATAATTAAACTTTGTTGTGCTACGGGCCTATTGCTTGGTTTATTTTCTTGCAAAAACACGAGCCAGTCCAACTTACCAATTTATGGCGAACGGGAAGCCGTCGAAAAAACAGTTGATGGAAAACAAGTGATAGATACGGTTTATCATACCATACCGGCATTTAAGTTTTTGAATCAGGATAGTATGATGATCTCAGAGAAGGATTTCGAGGGAAAAGTATACATCGCAAACTTCTTTTTTACCCATTGTCCAAGTATCTGCCCGACAATGAACCGTAATTTGCTCAAAATCTATACACAATATAAGGACAATGATGCGGTCCGTTTTTTGTCCCATAGTATAGATTTTAAATATGACCAACCTTACGTATTGAAAGATTACGCAAATAAATTAGGCGTAAGCAATGACCATTGGCAATTTGTTTCAGGTACAAAGGCAGATATATATGGTATAGCCAACCAATATATGGTTTACACGGCTGAGGATAAAAATGTACCCGGAGGTTATGATCACCAAGGTTATCTTGTCTTGATTGACAAAGATAAACGCATCCGTGGCGCTTATGACGGCACTAATGATGAGCAGGTAAAAAAACTAATGGATGACTTACCAAAGCTATTGAACGAAGCTAAAAAGTAATATGCGGACCCTCTTAACGACCTGCTTTATTATCGGATGCCTATTATCGGCTTTGATCGGCTGTCAAAGCGAAATTGATATTAGGACAGCACAATACACGGTAAATGGTCAAAAAGTGTATATAACACATTGTCAGAATTGCCATGGCGAAAAAGGAGAAGGATTGGGGAACCTCTACCCACCGCTCACAGACACCAAGTTTTTGAAAAAAAATCACCAGAAGCTTGCCTGTATCGTTAAACATGGAGCAACAGGGGAACTTGAGGTCGCAGGCAAGAAATTCAATAACACGATGCCAGCTTCAAATCTTTCCGCTGTTGATATTGCTTATGTACTGACCTATATCAATACAAAGATCAATAAGGGCAAGGAAATATTTCCCTTAAATGAAGTGGAAAAACAATTAAAAAATTGTCAATAAAAAAAAGGAACTTGTATAAAGTTCCTTTTTTTATGAGGCCTAATGCCAAAAAGCCACGTTAAATCCAGCCGACTAAAAAATAATCATCCAAAGCCAAAACAATTTAAATCTTTTTTCCTTATTGTAGTATTGATCCAAATTGTTTAGCTTTTATTGATTTATAACAATAATTTGACATTTTGGATTCAAATTAATCACTAATTTTGCAACCGAATGAACGTTCGATTGATGCAGACAAATGAAAAAATTGCAGCTGTCTTTGCTGCCACACTTAAACTGATACACACAAACGGTTTCCACGGGACGCCAATGAGTAAGATCGCACAGGAATCCGATGTAGCGATAGGAACTATCTATCACTATTTTCCCTCTAAAGATGATTTGATCTTTGCGCTGTTCAAACATTGCCGGTCAATCTTGAACGATTACATATTTGATGGGATAAAAGAAGACTTTGATTATAAAGCTTCTTTTTTTCATGTGTGGCGCAACTTTGTTCAGTTCTATTTAGAAAATGGACGGATCTTCAGTTTTTTTGAACAGTTTTTTTCCTCGCCTTATTACGAGAAGAATAAAGCGGAGATACAGGAACCTGTCGGTGGCCAAAACAAAGTACTTGACTTTTTGCAGGAAGGCATTGACAAAAAAATTTTAAAACAAGTAAATGTTCACCTATTGGTGGCTAGTTATATCGGAGTGGCTTTGTCCACAGTACATAGCATCAAATTCAAAGATCTTCACTTCTCCGAACAGAATATGAAGGAGCTGATGGAAATAATTTGGGATGGCGCTGTCAATAAAAATAAAAATAATTAATGAGATATATGAAGTTTAATAAAATCGTTTATTCCTTAGCGACCCTTTCGCTTTTGAGTAATACAGGATTTGCACAACAGCAATCTGAAAACTTGCCGCCAAATGCGACGCTTCAGCAGCTGATAGATTATGCTTTGCGAAATCAGATTTCGATCAAACAAGCAGAACTCGATGAGTCCATAGGTGAAAAAGATATAGACATTTCGCTCTCTGGCTGGTATCCGCAACTTGGTCTGACAGGTAGTGTCAGTCATAACGTAAAATTGCCAACCATGTTTTTTAATGGTGCCAATAGCCCTATGGGTGCAAAAAACAACAGCGCTTTAACACTGCAGGCAGACCAACAGATTTTAAATCCAGCGTTGATGCAAGCAAAAAAAGGCGCTGAATTAGTTCGTCTGAGCAATAAACAAAACACGGAAAGCCAGAAAATAAATGCTGTCGTTGAAGTCAGCAAAGCTTATTATGATATTTTGACTTCCGAAGAGCAAGTTAAAATTATCCGCGAAAACATTGCTCGGCTTCAAAAGCAACTGAAAGATGCTAAATCACAGTACGATGTTGGACTGGTTGACAAAACCGATTATAAAAGGGCTCAAATTGCACTCGCTAATTCCAATGCTGACGAAAAACGAACAGTTGAATTGCGGAAGTACAAATATGAGTACATGAAGCAACTGCTTGCATTAGATAAGACACAGAACTTGACGCTTTCATTCAACAATATGGATATGGAAGGTCAAGTGCTATTGGATACTACGGCTGGAATAAATGTTACCAACCGTATCGAATTCCAACAATTGCAAACTTCCAAAAAGATTCAGGAACTGAATACACAGTATTATAAATGGACCTACTTGCCAAATGTAAGTATTTTCTATAATTATGCATTTAACTATAGAAACAACAGCTTTGGTAAATTGTACAACGACAATATTCCAAGTTCGGTTGCAGGACTAAACTTATCATTACCTATTTTCCAAGGTTTCAAACGTAAACACCAAATCAATAAATCGAAGTTGCAGGAAGAGCGCATTGATTGGGATATCAAGAACTTGGAAAATATGGTCAATACTGAGTATTCCTTGGCAAAAGCAACTTACAATGCAAATTTAAACGATTGGAAAACAGCAAACGCGAATGTGGAACTGTCCAAAGAGGTTTATGAGACCATCAAACTACAGTACGATGAAGGGATTAAAACTTACTTAGACTTAATGACTGCAGAAACAGATCTCAAAACAACACAATTAAACTATTTGAATGCCCTTTATGCACTATTGTCAAGTAAATTGGATGTTCAAAAAGCAGTTGGTGCAATCCAAACTAATTAATCAATTCAAACGGAAACTAATACAAATCATGAATAAAAGACAATTATTATTCGCTTTCTTCCTTGGGACGGCTTTAGTATGGACCTCTTGTGGAAATAAAGATGCAAAAAAGCAAGGTGCAGCACAGGCTCAAGCCGAGAAGGTTGTTCCTGTTACCTTTGGCGCAGCATCACATGAGACTGTTACGGGAACCATAAGTTACCCAGCAACAGTCAAACCGTTGAACGAAGCAGACCTATTTGCAGAAGTAAGCGGTTATATTACCAAAATATATGTTTCAGACGGTGCTGTGGTCTCTAAAGGTCAAGCCTTATATGAGATTGACGGAACACGTTATAATGCAGCGGTACAACAGGCCAAAGCAAGTCTTCAAATCGCACAAACAGACCTTGACCGTCAAAAAAGAGATTTAGCGCGTTACCAAACATTGGCGGACAAAGATGCGATCGCTAAACAGGTTTATGATAATGCCGTTTCAAATGTTGCTTCTTCGCAAGCACAGGTAGAATCTGCACGCGCTGCATTGGTAACAGCAAATACAAACCTGTCCCGTTCTACGATTCGTGCGCCATTCTCCGGAACCATTGGTATATCACAGGTACGCTTAGGTGCTTTGGTCAATCCTGGTACTACGCTATTGAATACATTATCCTCAACAAGTCCGATTGCTATTGAGTTTCAGGTCAATGAAAAAGATATCAGCAAGTTTGCTCAAATGCAGAGCAGCCATGCTTCTTCGGACCTTTCTCTCTTATTGCCGGACGGAAGTACCTATGAAGGTAAAGGAAACATAACGACCATCGATCGTGCTGTTGACCCAGCGACAGGAACAATTAAAATACGGGCTACATTCCCGAACAATGCCAATGCGTTAAGAGCGGGCATGAATATCACCATGAATGTATCCACCACATCAGCAACTGAAGAAATCGTTGTCCCTTACAAAGCAGTCTTCGAACAATTGGGTGTGTTCAATTTATATGCCGTTAACGATAGCAGCAAAGCTGAAATCCGTCAGGTAAAATTGGGTATTAAAGCTGGTGATAAAATCGTTATCAAAGAGGGTGTCAAAGACGGTGAGAAAATCGTTGTTGATGGTGCCATGAATGTCCAAAATGGTGTTAAAGTTGTCGACGCTGCCACTGCTGCCCAACAAGCTGCAAAAGGCGCTCCGAAAGGAAAATAACAGCATTAATTTTTAAAGAGAATCTAAAAGATATAGAATGATTTCAGAAGTATTTATTAAGAGGCCAGTTACCGCAATCGTTATTTCGATATTGATTTCAATCATCGGGATTATTGCTGTATCTACGTTGCCAATCAGCCAGTACCCTTCTATTGCACCTCCAACCGTAACAGTTACAGCAAACTATACGGGCGCAGATGCACAGACGGTTGAGCAGACCGTGACAACACTGATTGAGAGTCAGATCAATGGTACACCTGGCATGATTTATATGTCGTCAAATAGTACTTCAAATGGTCAAGCAACAATTACTGTCACATTTGAAGTAGGTACCGACATCGATATCGCAACCCTAGACGTCCAAAACCGCGTCGGGATTGCAGAACCTGCCCTTCCAGAAGCTGTTAGACGTTTGGGGATCACTACCCGTAAAGCCAACAACGATATCTTGATGTTGGTGGCTTTAACATCACCCAAAGGAACCAGAGATGAAAATTTTCTGGCCAATTATAACAACTTGTACGTCAAAGATGCGTTATTGCGTGTCAAAGGTGTCGGTGATGTAACGGCCTTCGGTCAACCTTTCTCCATGCGTGTATGGTTAGATGCCAACAAATTGGCTAATCTAAGCATGACACCTGCAGATGTTTCCGCAGCTATTGCCGAACAAAATACCCGTATACCGGGAGGTAGTGTCGGAGCACGTCCACAAGAGTCTTCGACCGTATTTGAATATCCTATTATTACGGATAGTGACCTTTCTAATCCGGAGGACTTTGAAAATATTGTCGTAAAGACCAATAAAGATGGATCCATTGTACTTTTAAAGAATGTCGCACGCGTAGAACTGGGACAATTTAGTTATGGAACTTCTTCCAAAGTAAATGGAATGACCTCATCTGCGATGATGATCAACCAGACACCGGGTGGAAACGCCGTTGAATCTGCAGAAGGTATTGTTGCTGCCCTGGAAAAATTAAAGCAATCCTTTCCAACGGACGTTGATTACACCATCAGTTACGAGACCGTTTCTGTAGTAAATGCATCCATTTCTTCGGTAATCCATACCCTGGTGGAAGCATTACTTTTGGTAACCTTTGTGGTATTCTTCTTCTTACAAAGCTGGAGAGCAACATTAATCCCTGTTCTAGCGATTCCAGTGTCGATTATTGGTACATTCATCTTCTTCCTGATGTTTGGTTTCTCAGTCAACAACCTGACGATGCTTGCCTTTGTACTGGCCATCGGTATTGTGGTGGATGACGCCATCGTTGTGGTGGAAGCGGTACAGCACTATATTGACCACTATAAACTAGATGCAAAAGAAGCGACCCGTCGCGCAATGGGTGATATTACTGCGCCGGTTATCGCGATCGCCTTGATCTTGGCCGCGGTATTCGTTCCAGTAGGATTTATTCCGGGAATGGTGGGTAAACTGTATCAACAATTTGCGATTACCATTGCCGTATCGGTTATGTTATCCGCATTTATTGCCCTCTCCCTGACACCTGCGCTATGTTCAATTTTATTGAAACCAACAGCTGTACACGAAGGTGCAAAAGGATTGAACAAGTTCTTCTACAAATTCAACGTTTGGTTTGAGAAAGTGACGATCAAGTACTCACGCGGTGTAAAACAAGCCATCAAAAAGGCGCCGCTTGTATTGATTATCCTTTTATGTATCTTTATCGGTACAGGTTATATGTTTACCACCAAGCCAACAGGATTTATTCCTTCTGAAGACGGTGGTGCATTCTTCGCTGGTGTCACTTTACCTGAGGGTTCATCCTCTGCCCGTACCAATGAAGTATTAAAAGAGATCGAGGACGATTTACACAAGACCTTCCCTGAAATCAAATACGTTACAGCCATCTCGGGTATCAATATTTTGAACCGTGCCTTCAAATCAAATGGTGCAACGCTATTCGTCTCCCTAAAACCGTGGGAAACACGTACACGTACCGCAAACGATATCGCTGGCATGATCATGGGTAAATACATGGCTTATACGAAAGCTCGCGTATTGGCAGTAACGCCACCGGCAATCCCAGGTTTAGGTACTTCCGGCGGTTTCTCCCTACAAATTCAAGATTTACAAACAGTAAATATCAAAGATTTTGAAGCCACTGTAGGTAAATTTCTTATGGCGGCCAACCAACGTCCTGAAATTGGAATGGCCTATACCATGTTTAACACCAATTCGCCAAACTACAAATTGGAAGTAAATCGTGAACAGGCAAAACGTATGGGCGTACCGATCTCAAGTATCTATTCGACAATATCGGCCTATTTAGGAAGTAGCTATGTCAATGACTTTACGAAATATGGCCGTAGCTACCGTGTCGTTACACAAGCCGATATCCCCTACCGGATGAACATTGAAGACATCAACAAGCTGTATGTCAACAATACGATGGGCAATCCAGTGCCGATGGGTACCTTGGTGAAGTATGAGCTAATAACAATGCCTTCAATCATCAACCACTACAATATCTTTAGAAGTATCGAGATCAATGGTAGTTCTGCCCCAGGATATTCTTCTGGAGATGCGCTGAAAGCTTTGCAAGAAGTTGCGGCGCAGACATTACCGGAAGGATTTGACTATCAGTTCTCAGGTCTTTCATTACAAGAGATGCAGTCCGGATCGAAGACCGTCCAGATCTTTGCTTTATGTATCTTATTTGTATTCTTGCTGTTGGCAGCGTTGTATGAAAGCTGGTCTGTTCCATTCTCTATCCTCCTATCGGTTCCTTTAGGGGTATTTGGAGCAATCTTGACCTTAACGTTGATACCGTCTTTAGATAATAATATCTATGCACAAATCGGTCTGGTAACCATCATTGGTCTTGCGGCCAAGAATGCGATCCTAATTGTGGAATTTGCCAAAGAACGGGTTGATATCGGGATGAATCTCTATGAAGCGACATTAGACGCTGTAAAATTGCGTTTACGTCCGATTATCATGACCTCTTTTGCATTCATCCTGGGTATTATTCCATTGATGTTATCACACGGTGCTGGTGCCATATCTCGCCAAACAATCGGTTGGACGGTATTCGGTGGTATGACTGCGGCAACACTGTTGGCAATTTTTATCGTACCGGTTCTATTCGTTGTGATCACACGAATGGCTTACGGTAAGAAAAAATTGGCTGAATTAGAAGCTAATTTTGATGAAGAAAAAGCGAAGAACTTAAGTGCACATTAAGCAAATAAAATTTGCAGTATGCGCTAAGAACGGACTATATACCATAAGACGCCTTTCCTTCTGACGAAGGAAAGGCGTCTTTCTTTTGGCTCATCCAATTATAATTTTTAATTTTACCACACACTATTAAATAGATATGTCACCTGAATCACAACGTAAATTTGAACAGCTAAATCTTCTTGCCGAATCCTATGATGCCCTACTATTTGACGTCGACGGTACTTTGGCCGACAACATGGATGCCCATAAACAAGCGTATAAAGCTGCCGCCGAACAATATGGTGTCACTTTGGATGTCACTCTTATTGACGAAACGGCCGGCTGGCCTACGGTCGCTGTTGCAGAGGAAATCAGTAAACGCTATGGCGTAGATTTCAATTATCAAGAATTCTCAACATTGAAGTCCACCATATTTCGGGACGAATATGTCTTTAAAACAAAGCCGGTAGATTATGTTGTTGAACATTTAAAATATCAAAAGGGTAAAAAACATATTGCTGCTGTCTCAGGAGGCACAAGAACAACCTTGTCGATGACTCTGACAACCATAGGTGTATGGGATGACCTGGAAACATTGGTGTGTGCCGGCGATACAGCAGAAGGTAAACCCTCGCCGCAACCGTTCTTACTCGCTGCTTCACAGTTGAATATTGCTCCAGAAAAATGTTTAGTCTATGAAGATGGAGTTCCGGGGGTAGAAGGTGCAAAAGCCGCCGGAATGGGCTGGGTTCGTGTAGACGAGCTATAATCGATCAAATAAAGACGCTACAAAAAGCCCCCGAATTTTCTATCGAGGGCTTTTCTTTTATTCCTGCGCTCCCTCCTTTCAGACTGTTCAATTCTGGAAGGGGTTCGCGTCTACTTTTTGCATAGCTTCTTTCTAAACTAAAAGCTAGTGATAATTTTCACACCACCATTACTGTAATTCAGATCAGACGATCTTAAACCACCAACCGGTATTTTATAATAGGGTTCCACAGAAATGGAAAGTTTTCCTACTTTCTGTTTTCTTCCGACCGAGAAATTCACAAAACCATTTACACCTTTATCATCCACATTCTTTTCGGTGGATTTTTGCTTATATTCTGTATTGTTGGTTTCGTAAATGGTCGCGCGTTCCTGATCCAGTACACCAACATAAGAAACCCCAACAGAGGTATAAAAATTCTTAGTGATTGCATAGCGAACATCAACCGGAATATCCACCGTCAAAATTTTACCGGAGACACGTTCGTTGCTTTTGGCATCTTTTGCATCGGCTAAACCCTTTGCAAAAGCATTACTCAAACCATTGGGTTGCGAAAGATAACTTGGTGCGTTCATTTCAAAAGAATTGGAAGCCATCGCCGGTGTAATGGGTGTATTTCCCGAAACAGCGCCATAGTGTTGGATAGAAGCACCTGAACGAATGCTGACCTTACTCGAAACATTATAGGCCAGGGCAACTCCTCCACCAAGAGTAATACTTTCAGAAGTGGAAGCTGGAGACACAAATGCGCCCATTTCCCATTTTCTATCGAGATCATTGTTGCTTTTTAACATCACACTACTCTTCTGGTTTCCCTGTTGTCCAGCATATAGTGCCGCAAGACGTGCAGCCTCACGTTGGATCTGTGTAGAAGAAACAGCTGTATTTGAGTTCGTTGATATCACATTTGAATGTGTTGCTGTGGCAACCTTAGTCCCTGTCGTGATATCTGTCGAAGCAGTAACTGTAGGGTCATCCAAATTGATCTGTGCGGATAGTGTACTATTTCGCAGTTGCATGGCCTGCCCACCCAAAGCGGCTAAATTATTTGATACACTGATATTATTTCCACGTACTGCCTTTCCACCAAATAGCACAAACTGTTGTTGCTGACTGTTATCGGCAGGTTGGCTTTCCACTTTCGAATACGTAAACGGTCTATCCCGCAATAGCTCCTGCGCACTTAGCCCCTGCTCTGCAGTAACATCAGACAATGAGCGTTGAATAGATTCTTTTAAATCTTTATTATCCGCGAGAACCTCGCTATTTTTATCATTTTGCGTTAAAACTGCAGAAGACGGAGCTACCGAAGAATTATTTTTCAAACCCCAATACCCCACACCAAAACATAAAAGTACCGCGGCAGCCGCGCTCCAATATTTCCAGGCGGAAGAAGGCGGGGCTGCTACCCCATGCTTTGATGCAAACTTTTCCCAGGAGCCTTCACGATATGGTAGCTCATGGTCTTTTAATTGCCCAATGATTTCTTCTATCAATTCTTTTTTCTTATTGCCTTCCATTGTAACAACAATATTTATCTTATTTCTTGAACTACACCTGTATAGTCCAAGTATAATTTTCTCAGTTTTTGTTTTGCCCTTGTCAGATAAGTACGCGAAGTACTATCCGGTATATTTAGCATCTGGGCAATTTCATCATGTGAATACCCTTCTATTTCATAGAGATTAAAAATAGTTTTTTGAATTTCGGGAAGCTGATCCAACAGACTCAGAATTTCATTCACTTCTAAGCGGCTGTCCAATTGAACCGACGGTGTGTGCATATCCCCTTCAGCCATATCCTCCACGGAATACATTTGTTTTTTACCCCTCAAAAAATCAATAGAGATATTGGCCGCGATTCGACCGATCCAGGCCCTAAATGACTTTTCAAGGTTCTCTGCATCGATATCCATATTAAAGGATTCCAACTTTCGAAAGATCCGGACAAAGCTCTCATTCACAAGTTCCTCGGCATCCACATCCTGTTTGACATAGCGGATAATGATTGCCATGAGGTAGCCATAATATTTTTTATAGACGAAAGCCTTTCCGTCCTCACGATTTCGCAAGCAACGCTCCAGGGCATCATGTAAAGATGATAGCTTCTTGTTATAAAAATATGACTGAATAATTCCCACTTAAACTATTTTAATATTAAGCTTCAAATAACGAAAATAAAATTATAAAACTTAAAATCAAATAGTCGAATGTCCCCGCTTAATATCACTATTTAACTATTTTTATTCTCCTAACGGTTCCGGTTTATATTTCGCTACACTGCTTTCAAAAAAATGAATAAAAAGAATTGAAAAAAATGGCTATTTTTGCATGATTTTCACATTTTAAATATTATTCAGACCGAATGAGTACTGTATTATCCGAACAGGAACAACTTAGAAGACAGGCGATGCAATCGTTGTTGGATATGGGAATCGAGCCTTTTCCAGCAAATGAATTTGTCGTCAACGCACACGCTGCCGATATTTTAGAAAACTACGATAGAGATAAATTGAATTATAAGAACATTACCATTGCCGGACGTATCATGAGCCGTCGTGTTATGGGAAGTGCTTCATTTTTTGAAATTCAAGATTCTACCGGACGTATCCAGGCCTATATCAAGCGTGATGACGTATGTCCTGATGAAAATAAAGATCTCTATAATGTCGTTTTCAAGAAACTATTGGATATTGGCGATATTGTAGGTGTCAGAGGATATGTTTTCACAACGCAAACCGAAGCTATCGCAATACACGTTGAAGAACTTACCGTATTATCCAAATCTTTGCGCCCGCTTCCAATCGTTAAATCTGCAGAAGGAAAAACTTTCGATGCGTTTACGGATCCGGAGCAACGTTACAGAATGCGTTATGTGGACTTGATCGTGAACCCTGCCAATAAAGAAATATTTGTAAAACGTACCAAGCTTTTCAATGCCATGCGTCAATTCTTTAATGATGCTGGTTATATGGAAGTGGAGACACCTGTTTTGCAGTCTATCCCCGGTGGTGCCACTGCACGTCCATTTATCACACACCATAATGCACTGGATATTCCCTTATATCTTCGTATCGCCAATGAACTTTATCTAAAAAGATTGATCGTGGGTGGTTTTGACGGTGTGTATGAGTTTTCAAAGAACTTCCGCAACGAAGGAATGGACCGTACCCATAATCCCGAATTTACGGCAATGGAAATCTATGTAGCCTACAAAGACTACAATTGGATGATGGATTTTACAGAACGCCTTTTGGAATATTGTGCTGTGGCAGTCAATGGTACCACTGAAGCAACTTTTGGTGAGCATAAAATTGATTTCCGTGCGCCATATAAGCGTATTTCCATGACCGATTCCATCAAAGAATTTACAGGATTTGATATCACAGGCAAAACCGAAGATGAAATTCGTGTTGCTGCGAAAGGCATGGGAATCGACGTCAACGAAACAATGGGTAAAGGCAAGCTAATCGACGAAATTTTCGGTGCCAAATGTGAAGGGAACTATATCCAACCAACATTCATTACGGATTATCCAAAAGAAATGTCACCATTGACAAAGAAACATAGAGACAATCCGGATTTAACAGAACGTTTCGAGTTAATGGTCTGTGGAAAAGAGATTGCCAATGCTTACTCGGAATTGAATGACCCGATTGATCAACGCGAACGCTTTGAGGATCAATTACGTCTTTCAGAGAAAGGTGACGATGAAGCGATGTTTATCGACCAGGATTTCTTGCGTTCATTAGAATATGGTATGCCTCCTACTTCTGGTTTGGGAATAGGTATGGATCGCCTGATTATGTTCCTGACAAATAATGCTTCTATTCAGGAAGTATTGTTCTTCCCACAAATGCGTCCAGAGAAAGTAGCAAAAGTTGCTGATGTGAAAGACTATGAAGAGCAAGGCATTCCAGCGGAATGGGTACCAGCTCTACAAAAAATGGGTTTTACAACCATTGAAGCATTGAAAGAAGCCAATCCGAATAAAGTTTTCAATGATCTGGGTGGTATGCGTAAAAAGCTAAAACTAGAGGTAGCGATGCCGAGCAAAGAGGATGTACTTGCTTGGTTTAACTAACCGACTACAAGCATATAAAAGGCGTGTCTGAAAAAATCGGATACGCTTTTTTTATAAAATCCTTACCCAAGAAAGGGTACACTAAATTGCAAACATTTTCTATATTTACGTATCTTGAAATAAAAATTGCTTTAGCGTATGAAGAGCATACTTGCCCTTGATGGCGGTGGTATTCGGGGAATTATTCCGGCTATGATACTTGTGGCTTTGGAGGAGAAATTACAGAAAAAAACAATGGATCCCAATGCACGTATCGCCTCCTATTTTGATTTTATTGCCGGTACAAGCAGTGGTGGGATTCTGACAAGCATCCTATTATTCCCGGAAGAGGGAAATCCCACGCACCCAAAGTTTTCAGCACGCGACGCCCTAAACCTATTTGTCAATCACGGGACAGAAATCTTTCACACCTCAAAATGGCGACGTTTTCTGGGCGGATTTGGTCTGGTCAGTGAATTGTATTCCTCAGTTGCCTTATCCAATGTGCTGGACAAATATTTTCAGAATGCACGGCTAAGTCATCTCATCAAGCCATGTATTATCACGGCTTACAATATCGAGCTCCGTAAAAATCATTTTTTCAGACAGCAAAAAGCCATTACACATGGCGAAGCGCGCGATTTTTATCTAAAGGACGTATGTAAGGCAACCTCAGCGGCTCCGACCTTCTTTCCTGTTGCTGAAATATATTCGATATCAAACACCAGATACCCGCTCATAGATGGTGGTGTATTCGCGCAAAACCCCTCGATCTGTGGTTTGCTGGAAGTCCTAAAAGCTTTCAATAGTACACAGATCAATGATGTATTTATGGTATCCTTGGGTACCGGCGTTTCAAAGACAGCATATAATTACGAACACTTCAAGAAAAAACTTGCGATCCAGATTGGCCCCGCCCTAGTCGATATTATGACAAGTGCTTCTTCTGAAAGTACCGAATTTTTTATTAAGCAATTGTTTAGGAACAATGGCAAACAGCAGAATTATATCCGCCTGGAACCGGCAAACCTGTCCAGTATCAATGCTTCCCTAGATGCTGCCTCACCAAATAATATACAGAAACTCATATCCCTATCCGATAAGCTGATCAGCGAACATGAGGATACGCTGGATTATATCATCGAACACCTCATCAAAGAAAAGAATCAGAATAAGAAGAAAAATCCATGGAGCCAGTTGATGGATAAATTCTAAAAGGTTACTTTTACGCATATTTAAATCTATTATGGCATTAAACTACGTTTGGGTTGCATTTTTTTTAATCACATTTGCCGTAGCCCTAGTAAAACTTATCTTCTTCGGAGACACCGAAATTTTCCAACAAATTGTCAACTCGATCTTTGACAGTGCTAAAAACGGAGCCGAAATCTCCTTAGGACTGATCGGAATGATGAGTTTCGCTTTAGGGATCATGAAAATTGGTGAAAAAGGTGGTATGATCAATATCTTCGCAAAAATCGTAGGTCCTTTCTTCCATAAATTATTTCCTGAAGTCCCTAAAAACCACCCTGCTCTTGGATCTATCCTAATGAATTTCTCCGCCAATGCACTTGGCTTGGATAATGCAGCTACCCCTTTGGGACTTAAAGCAATGAAGGAGCTTCAGGAACTCAATCCCAATAAGGACACAGCAACAAATGCACAGATTATGTTTATTGTACTCAATGCATCCAGTCTGACCTTATTGCCGATTTCGATTATGGCTTACCGCAAGGAAGCAGGTGCACCAGATCCTTCGGATGTCTTTCTTCCGATTTTGATTGCAACATTCTTTTCCACCTTGGTCGCATTGATTCTTGTAGCCATCTATCAGAAAATAAATCTATTCAACCGGGTAGTTTTGGGCTATTTAGGTGCCATGTGTTTATTTATAGGTGGATTGCTTTACTATTTTTCAGGTTTACAGCAATCTGAAATTGAAGTCTTCAGCAAGGTATTTGGTAATGTAATCTTGTTTAGTTTATTCACTTCGTTTATAGGATTGGCGCTGTTCCGCAAAGTCAACGTTTACGATTCCTTTATTGAGGGTGCCAAAGAAGGTTTTGAAGTTTCTGTCAAGATTATCCCCTATCTGGTAGCTATGTTGGTCGGTATTGCTGTCTTTAGAGCTTCCGGAACGATGGATTATATGGTTGCTGGGATATCCAAAGGTATTGCTCTATGTGGTTTAGATACGTCTTTTGTAGATGCACTTCCTGTTGCATTTATGAAACCGCTTAGCGGTTCGGGTGCCCGAGGACTAATGGTCGATCTGATGAATGCCAAAGGTCCGATGGATTTTGCTGCCCGCGTTGCCTGTGTGATCCAGGGTTCTACAGAGACAACATTTTATGTACTAGCAGTCTACTTTGGTGCCGTGGGTATAAAACGGACAAGACATGCCCTACCTTGCGCTCTTTTGGCTGAATTGGCTGGTGTGGTAGCGGCGATTATTATCTCCTATATCTTTTTCAAATAGTGTTTATTGTCAGCTATTAGTTGAAAAAACAATAGCAAATAAACACTTAAATGAATTAAACCGGGAGACAAGTAAAGTAGATAAATAATGATCTATGTGTATTCAATCAGTTAAGGATCGCTTCAAAGCATTTGAATGCATAGACAAATGAATAAATAATTAGAGACGAATGAAAAAAACAATCGCACTGATCGCCCATGATGGCAAGAAACCAGAAATGGTTGCCTTTGTCAAAGACCACCAAGATTTGTTGGAACATGCTAATATCATCGCAACGGGAACAACGGGTTCCTATGTGCGGCAAACCGGATTACCTGTGGAGCTAAAATTAAGTGGCCCTATGGGCGGTGATGCACAGATCGCTGCATTGGCCGCTGAAGGTAAAGTGGATGGTATTATCTTCTTCCGTGATCCGCTCGGCAAGCATGCGCATGAACCCGACATTCAGATGTTAATGCGAGTATGCGACCTCTATAATGTTCCATTGGCAACAAATCCTGCTACTGGAAGCTTAATTATCGAAGGATTATTGGAAGATCTCGTTGACTAACAAAAAACTATTTTATTCAAGATGACGGAAAATGAAGTTATTGTCACCATAGGTGAAACTCCCTATACAACAACTGTACAATATGGCAAACACCAGATGATTGTCGATGAACCGGAAGATTTAGGGGGTCAGGATCAAGGGATAAGCCCTACACCGCTTTTACTTTCTTCTTTAGGCACATGTAAAGCTGTCACAGTAAAAATGTATGCTGATCGAAAAAACTGGCCCCTAGAAGAAGTTATGATCCGTCTTTCACACGAAATCCAGACCAGTGAACAGCAGCAGACGACCTATATACAATGTCACATTAGCTTCAAAGGCGATTTGGACGACGAACAAAAAAAGAGGTTATTTAAGATCGCTGAAAAATGTCCGGTGCATAAAATCTTAACTAATCCTATTGTAATAACTTCAAATCATTTGTAATTGTTTCTTGGGATAACGGACAACACTATTTATATTTGTCCGCACAAAAAATCTTCGTATAACAATCCATGCTAGTGAGGCAAAAGGATGCCGAAGGTTCTAATAGGCCTTTGAATCGAGCGGAAAGCGCTCAGTTTTGAAAGAATAAGCAGGAATCAAGAATACATACACGTTCAATAAAAATAGCAAACCGATGCAATTGGATCCACAAATAGCAATAGACTCTCCTTTTAGATCAATAAAACGGGAAGACTGGAAAAATCTAAATGGAAAAATATTGCACAACTTCAGTTCTGAAGATCTTGAAAATCTACATGCACTCAATGAGCCATTGACAAATCAGGAGATCGAAGAAGTTTACGTTCCTTTGAGCCATTTGCTAGAAATCCACATTGACCGTTTCCAAAGCCTTCATCAACGGACAAATCGCTTCTTCGGTAAAGAAGAGAGCAAATTGCCCTATATTATCGGCATTGCCGGATCTGTGGCGGTAGGAAAAAGTACAACAGCAAGAGTATTGCAACGGGTGCTAAGTATGTTGCCCTCCAAACCAAAAGTAGACCTCGTGACAACAGATGGCTTCCTCCACCCCAATCAACAACTGATCGAAAAAGGGATTCTCAACCGCAAAGGATTTCCGGAAAGCTATGATGCCAAACGGTTGATTCATTTCCTCTCTGCCGTCAAGTCTGGAGCCCCTAAGATTACTGTTCCGGTTTATAGCCACTTGGTTTACGATGTCCTGCCAGACGACCAACAGCAGATCATTGAACAACCGGACATCTTGATTGTCGAAGGTATTAATGTATTACAGGTTAACTCACAACGCCCCCGCAAAGGACATAGTGTTTTCGTTTCCGATTTCTTCGATTATTCTATCTATGTACACGCCAGTGAGAAAAACCTCATCGAATGGTATACCAATAGGTTTGAATCCTTGCGCGCGACAGCCTTTCAGAATCCGGCTTCATTTTTCCATAAATATGCGGATATGTCACCTGAGGAGAGTCATGCCATGGCCGTGAACATCTGGAATGAGATCAACAAGCCCAATCTGATCAAGAATATCTTACCGACCCGTTACCGTGCCGATCTTATCCTAGAGAAAGGCGGCCACCACTTTGTCAAGAATGTGAAGGTCAGAAAGATCTAACTGAGCCGTCCCTTAAATTGAAGCACTTCATTCAGGATCTTGCTCTGCACCTGCTGGTGAATCCGATTGCTTGAAGATATGGTGCTGACTTCAACTTTGTATTTCACATAATCTTTGGCCAGGTCAGCTATTTTCACCGAGAAGCCCTGTCCGTGGTCTAAATTGGGATTATTCTGAAATAAAGGCTTAAAATACTGCTCCAACTCCTCCACAGCTGCCGCATGATCAACCGGCAACTCGAATTTCACAACTATTTTATTGGATTTCTGTGAGGTCTTGTTGACCAAAGTCGCGGTAAATACCAGGTTATTCGGAATCATCACAGCATCATCATCCTCGTCCCGGACAACTAGATTGGCCAAGGTAATATCAACAATTTTGCCCTGATACTCCCCGATTTTAATGCGATCACCGACAGAAAACTGATCCGAAAACATAATGATCAGACCCGATATCATATTTGTAATATATTCTCTAAAAATAACGGCAATGGCCATGGCAACGATTGTCATACTGGTGATAAAATCCTTCGGATTGATACCAACAGCAATCATCACACTTACAATAATAAAAAATACATTTCCTACGGTCGCCACGCGTGTGATGCCGAGCACGAAATTACCGCGCACAACCTGATGTTCATTTCTACTATTATAAAGTTTGACCAAAATAAAATGGCCGATCGAGATCAGTACGCTGGCCGTCAGAAAAGTATTCAGTCCGTATGCAATATCCCGTATGCTATCTTTCTGTTTATAAAAAGCTTCAAACTGCACAAATGAAGCCGTCAGCGCAATAAGTAGTATGATCCGTACAATAAAAGAAATTGAAATAGATTTTGTCATTTTTAAACGTTGATGATTTGCAAATAAAAACAAATTTATCGTTTTCTCCACTGTCACCAAAGATTTTTTTGCGGCATGACGGAACTAAAAATGTTGCATAGCTAAACAATTTTACTTTACGTAAAAAGCATTATCAGGAAATACCTATCTTTGCCTAAAGACATTACATGCTATTAAATGAAGGAATCCAACGTGCAAACTGAACTCAACGTCACCGGAATGCATTGTACAAATTGTGCTATTTCAATCCATAAATACCTAGAAGACAACGGCGCTAAGGAGATTTACGTTGATTTCGCTTCAGATGAAGTAAAGTTTTCCGATATTCCGCAGGATCAGATTCCACAGCTTGTTAAAGGCATCGAGTCATTGGGGTACAAAGTTGTCAAAGACAAAGACGCCAGAGTAAGCTTCTGGAAATCAGTTGAATTTAAATTTCTGATCTGTCTGCTCTTTACGATTCCACTCTGGAGTCACATGTTTGTGGATCTCCCCTTGCTTCATGACCCCTATATACAACTGGCTTTATGTGCGCCTGTCTATCTTGTTGGCTGTCTTTACTTTGGCAATAGTGCACTACGCTCGCTATGGAATAAAATGCCTAACATGGATGTGCTTATCTTTGTGGGTTCCACTGCAGCATTTGTCTATAGCGCTATTGGTACGTACTATAATCTGGGGCACGATTATCAATTTTACGAAACCTGTGCAACCATCATTACCTTGGTTTTTATGGGGAATGTACTTGAAAAACGTGCTGTTACCAAAACCACATCTGCGATCAAAGATCTAGTTAAATATCAAGATATTAAGGCGATTAAAATCCTCGACGATCAGGAGATTGAAATTACCGCTAAAGAGATTAAATCCGGAGATATCCTCAAAGTAAATACGGGAAGTCTGATTCCAGCAGATGGTGACATCCTGGATGGACATGGCTGGATAGACGAATCAATGATCACGGGCGAGAGCATGCCCATTGAAAAAACAAAATATGAAGCTGTCATTGGCGGGACACTGCTGACTGCCGGCAATATCAGAATCACGGCAACCAAAGTAGGTTCAAAAAGCGTGTTGTATCAGATCATTCAATTGATCAAAGACGCGCAGAGCAAAAAACCACCTATCCAAAAATTTGGTGATAAAGTAGCGGCCTATTTTGTGCCTATTGTTGTCACAATCGCCTTTTTTACCTTTTTTATTGCTTACTTTATCGCCCAGTTGCCCTTACAGCAAGCCTTGATGAATGCCATTGCGACACTTGTTGTGTCTTGCCCCTGTGCAATGGGCCTGGCTACACCAACAGCAGTGATGGTAGGTCTCGGTCGGGCGGCCAAGCAAGGTATCCTCATCAAGGGTGGAAGCACAATTGAAGAGTTATCCGAACTCAAACAGATGGTTTTTGATAAGACAGGGACACTGACAACGGGCGATTTTAACATCAAGGCCATTCAGACCTTTGGTATCGAGCAATCTCAGGTCGAATCTATTATTGCACAACTGGAAAGCTACTCCAGTCATCCGATTGCCCAATCTATCCGTAAGCAGTTGAAGGAAATAAAGTCCTATCGTATTATTTTCAAGGAAGTCAATGAAATTAAAGGACAAGGAATATTTGCTACGGACACGAATGGGAACAGCTATTCCATCTGTAATGCCAAAATCGGCAAGAAGGATTATTCCAATCGATACGACCTGTCGCTGACGATTAATGAAGTTGTCATTGCAGGTATCGTTTTGGAAGATCAGATCAAGCCCTATGCAAAAGAACTTATTCAGTATCTAAAAGATAAAGGGATCAGACCTATTCTATTAAGTGGTGACAGACAGAGTAAATGTGAACGGGCAGCACAAAAGCTTGGCATAGCTGACGTCTACTGGGAAAAATCGCCCAGCGAAAAACTGGCGATCCTATCTGAGCTCAAAAAGGCTGCTCCTACTGCGATGGTTGGTGATGGCATCAACGATGCTCCTGCCCTTACGGCAGCTGATGTCGGTATTTCTCTCGGTGACGCAACACATGTGGCCATTCAATCTGCGAAAGTAATCCTATTAAACAATGATTTGAAATCAATTGAAAAGCTGCTACAGATAGGGCATCACACCCTCCTGACCATCAAACAAAACCTCTTTTGGGCATTTGCGTATAACATCATTGCGATTCCATTAGCAGCTGTGGGGTTTCTGGGCCCCATGCTCGCAGCGTTGAGTATGGCCTTCTCCGATCTTATTGTGATCGGCAACTCGATCCGCCTACGCTTTAAAAAAATGAAATAAAAACAATACGGCATCAGTACCAAGACAATCCATAAAAGATTGTCTTTTTTATGTATATTAGGCCTCAATTCATTCGCTTTTGAGGTTAAATTTTTGTAACTTCGCATGCGTAGCAAGCCAATTAAAAAGGCTTGCTTACTAGTTTTATTGAAACCAAATTCATATGGCTGAAGAAACAGAAAACGACAACAATCTTGTTCCGGCAAACGACCGGATTATCCCAATCAATATCGAGGATCAGATGAAGTCTGCTTACATTGACTACTCCATGTCTGTCATTGTATCCCGGGCTCTTCCTGATGCACGTGACGGCATGAAGCCTGTACACAGACGTGTACTTTATGGTATGTTGGACTTAGGGGTTACCAGTGGCAAGCCTTATAAAAAGTCTGCCCGTATCGTTGGTGACGTATTAGGTAAATATCACCCACACGGTGATTCTTCCGTTTACGACACCATGGTTCGTATGGCTCAAGATTGGAGTTTACGCTATCCGTTGGTAGACGGTCAAGGTAACTACGGTTCCATTGACGGTGACCCTCCTGCGGCAATGCGTTATACAGAGGCGAGATTAAAAAAGATTGCCGAAGAAATGCTTTCCGATATCAACAAAGATACTGTTGATTTCCAAAATAACTTTGACGACTCCCTACAGGAACCTACCGTATTACCGACCCGTATCCCTAACCTTTTGGTTAATGGAGCTTCTGGTATCGCTGTTGGTATGGCAACGAATATGGCGCCACATAACCTGTCTGAAGTAATTGATGGTACCATTGCCTTCATCGATAACCGCGATATTGAAGTACCTGAATTGATGCAACATATTAAAGGTCCTGATTTTCCAACTGGGGCATTGATCTATGGTTATGCTGGTGTTCAAGATGCTTGTAATACAGGTCGTGGCCGTATCGTCATGCGTGCAAAAGCAGAAATTGAAACAACCAAATCTGGAAAAGAACAAATTATTGTTACCGAAATCCCTTATCAGGTGAATAAGGCCAATATGATTGAACGCACTGCTGATCTGGTTAACGAGAAGAAACTGGAAGGTATTTCTGCTATCCGTGACGAATCTGACCGTACAGGTATGCGTGTCGTTTATGATATTAAACGTGATGCCAATGCGAATGTCGTATTAAATAATTTATTTAAATACACAGCCCTACAAACTTCTTTTTCAGTCAATAACATCGCCTTAGTTAAAGGAAGACCTGTGCTGATGAATCTAAAAGATATGATTCGTGAGTTTGTTGAGCATAGACACGATGTCATCGTCAGACGTACACGTTACGAATTGGCGGAAGCTGAAAAACGTGCTCACATCTTAGAAGGATATCTGATCGCGTTGGATCATTTGGATGAAGTCATTAAATTAATCCGTAACTCCGATACACCTGAAGATGCGCGTCTTGGATTAATGGAGAAATTTGGTTTATCCGATCTTCAGGCACGTGCGATTCTGGATATGACCTTGCGTCGTCTGACAGGACTGGAACGTGATAAGATCAAAGAAGAATATGCTGAATTGATGAAAACAATTGACTATTTGAAATCTATATTGGCAGACGAAGAACTCCGTATGAAGATCATCAAAGATGAGTTGATTGAGATCAAAGAAAAATATGGTGACGAACGTAGATCTCAGATTGTACACTCTGCGGAAGACATGCGCATGGAAGACTTTATTGATGACGAAGAAATCGTGATCACCATCTCCCACAACAGCTATGTAAAACGCACGCCATTATCAGAATATAAACGTCAAGGTCGTGGTGGTCGTGGATCAATCGGAACAAATACACGTGAAGAGGATTTCACAGAGCATATTATTACAGCTTCAGCGCACAACTATATGCTCCTATTTACCGAAGCAGGCCGCTGTTTCTGGTTACGTGCATTTGAGATTCCTGAAGGAAGCCGGACATCGAGAGGCCGTGCACTTCAAAACATCATCAATGTACCGAAGGAAGAGAAAATTAAGGCATTTATCTTAGTGAAGAACCTGAAAGACCAAGAATACTTGGAAAACAACTTCATTATCATGTGTACTAAAAAAGGTACCATCAAGAAAACGTCTTTAGAAGCTTATTCCCGTCCGAGAGCAAATGGTATCAATGCGATCAATATCAACGAAGGTGATCAATTAATCGAAGCTTGTTTAACCACAGGAAGCAGCGAAATTGTGATGGCACTACGCTCAGGAAGAGCAATCCGCTTTAATGAGTCTACCGTTCGTCCAATGGGTCGTACAGCAACAGGAGTTCGCGGTATTACATTGTCTGCCGAAAGTGATGAGGTTATTGGCATGATTAGTGTAAATGATTCAGAAACAACTGTATTGGTGGTTTCGGAGAAAGGCTACGGAAAACGTACCGATATCGAAGACTACCGTGTCACAAATCGTGGTGGTAAGGGAGTCAAAACAATCAATGTAACCGATAAAACAGGTGAATTGGTTGCGATAAAAGGTGTTACAGACGCTGAAGACCTAATGATCATCAATAAGTCTGGTATCGTTATCCGGATTGCTGTAGAAGGATTACGTGTGATGGGCCGTGCAACACAGGGTGTGAGACTCATTAATCTGAAAGACAACGACGAGATTGCTTCCATTACGAAAGTAGATCGTGAAGAAGAATCTGACGAGGAATCTGGGGATATCGAAAATTCAACAGAAGGAGATAACGAAGGATCGGCTTCCGAAGAAAATATAGATTCAAACGAAGAATAAACTGCATGAAAAACTTACTGATATCATTGTTAATATCTGCAAGTAGTTTAACTGTTGCTGCCCAATCAAATTTGAAAGAGGGCAGCAACAGTTTTGCTTTATATACCAAAACTGGTGACTTCAAACATCTCGAAAATGCCAGAAAGTTTGCTGACGCCGCATTTCTAACAAAAAAAGATACGTCTGCTGTCAATAATAACCTTTTAAGGGCTTTGGTATATAGCTCATTGGCGGTTGCAGATTCAACTAGAAAACAGCAGTATAAACTAGACCCGATAGATATATCCATCAAATCGCTAAAATTGTTGGATGCAAAAAAGGCGCGTCGTAATTTTCCTGCAGAGATGGACTATGTTCGTCAAAATCTTGCAGGCGCAATCTCCTATCAGGGCGGTATCGCACTAAAAGATGATAAATTTGATAAAGCATATAAGGCTTACCTTCGAATAGACTCCCTTGGTTTTAAAAATACCGACCTCAAATATAATCTTGCCGTACTTGCCGGAAAAAACAAAGATTATATGAATGCTATTAATTACTATAACGAGCTTATTAAAGCTGAAAATCCCAAGCCTAACTACTTTTTGGAATTGGCACAAATTTATAGCTTAGGAGGTACTAAACAGGATGTCTTAAACGTTCTAGAGAAAGGACATGCTATATTCCCAGAGAATAAGCAAATCCTTTTTAGATTAATAGATGTGTATTCGGCCAATAATTCGTACGATGCAATATTGAATGTTATCGCTGATGCAATTCGTTTGGAACCTGAAAATGTTGAATTAAATTACATTGCCGGTTATTCTTACGAAAATGCGAATGATCTAAAAAAAGCAAAAGAATACTATAATAATGTGTTACGATTAGATCCAAACAATTATGAATCTAATTTGGCATTGGGCTTAATTAATCTCGAAACGCTATTAAAAGATCCGACAAACCAGGATATCCAGGATTTAACGGTCGAATATCTATTAAAAGCAAACGAAATCAAACCCTACGATGTTAATGCCTTAAAAGCCTTAGCAAAATATTATACGCTTATCGATGATGCGTTACAATTAGACAGGGTGAATTTATTATTGAATCAATTAACAGTTAAATAGATATGAATTTAAAATCTCTATTATTATTAGCGGCAATAGGTACTGTATCTACATCAGTTTCTTTCGCTCAAACGGGTAACGTAAAAAAGGCAAAAACTGGTCTTGCTAAATTTCAGGAATTAAAAGATGCTGGTACTGCACAATTAGGCTTACCAAATCTTAAATCAGCAAAAGAAGCTATTGACGCTGCCGTCATCAACGAGAAAACAAAAGATAATGCAGAAGCTTGGACAGTATACGCTTTGGTTAACGCAAACTTATCGACTATCGATAAATCCACTGAGTTGGCAAAATTAGCAGAAGATGGTATTGCCAAAGCAAAACAATTGGATACAGATGGAGCAAACAAAGCAAACATCACCGTAGCTGAGCAAATCCTTGGACAATACAACTTCAATATTGGTGCTGAAGAATACCAGGCACAAAAATACGCCGATTCTTATAGTTCGTTCACCAAAGCATTGACGTACCTTCCTGGAGATACGCTAGTGACTTACTACAGTGGTGTAGCGGCATTGTCCAACAAGGATTATAAAAATGCGATCGAACGTTACAAAGAATTGATCCCTAGAAAAGATTTCTCTTCACATAAAACAATTATGGTTGATTTACCGAAATTGTATTTATCATTGCAAGACACAACTTCTGCTCTTGAGTATGCGAAGAAAGCTGCTGAAGCTTACCCGGATGACAATGCAGCGATGACGCAAAATATCGAATTGAATTTGATCACAGGACACGAGAAAGAGACAATTGATGCTATCACGACACAATTGGCTAAAGATCCATCGAATAAAAGCTTAAACTATTATTTAGGTATCGCACAAGCATCAGCAAAAAATGATGAGGCAGCAGTTGCAGCATACAAAAAAGCGTTGGAAATCGATCCTAACTTCTTTGAAGCCAATACAAATTTAGCGATCACGTTGATGAATAAAATTCGTGAAAAACTAAATGTTGTTAACAACAACAGAAAATTGACACAGGCGCAATATAACACAGAAGTGGACAAGATTAAAGCAGAATTGAAACCTGTATTACCTTACTTGGAGAAGGCTGTTTCTTTGCAACCAAAGAATGTAGATGCTTTAACAAATCTAAAGAACTACTATGTTTTTATGCAAGATGAAGCTAAAACTACTGAAGTCAATGCCAAAATCAAGGAATTAGAATAAATTTTTCCAAAATAAATAGAAAATCCCCAGCGTTTGTTGGGGATTTTTTTATGCTTGAACAGTAATTATTATTTTCGTTTGAGCTTAGCCTCCTTTATTTGGAAATTAGTATTTCCAATCAGTCTATTATAAAATTGCGATCAGTTCAATCTGAAATACCAAAGTGCACTCCCCTCCTTTTCGGGGCATTAGTTCTTCCTTTCCATAAGCTAAATGCGGTGGAAGGTAAACTTGCCAGATTGATCCAACAGGCATCATACACATGGCCTCCTGCCAACCACGGATAAGTTCATTGATATAAAATGTTTCTGGCCGTTTATGCCTATAGGAGCTGTCAAATACCGTTCCGTCCAATAGCTCACCCTTATAATGACAGATTACTTTTGAGGTCTTCACCGGAATTTTACCGGCACCTTCCGTCAATATTTTATATTGTAAACCCGATGGACAGACTGTTACACCTTCCTGCGTAGCATTCTCTTTTAGAAATGTGATTCCTTCCTCCCTATTCTTTTCCAATAACGCTGTCGCGTTTAGCTTATTTTTCTTTCTCTGTACCAAAGTAATATCGTTTAAATGCTAAAGTGGTGATCAGCGCTGCACATACAGCCACAGTATTTGCGATAGATTTGCTCGATTGCGGAACGCAACATACTGACCAAGGGTCAAAGTAACGGCTTTTTATCTTTTTAAAGAAAAAATGCAGCGATTTTTAGGGAAGCCTAAAACGTCTCTGCATTCATATCGTAGATCTACACCGATCTACACCTATTTTTATATTCCAAACTGCTATACCAAGGCAGCATGTAACGTTTTTTCAAAGCTAAATGCTTTGCTGACTGGGCAATTATCCTTTGCTTTCTGAGCAAGCGCCTGAAATTCCGCATCGTCAATGGAAGGTACTTTTGCGGTCAGTTCCAACTCAGAACGCACGATTGCACCATTTTCAAATACAATGGTTGATACCGTTTTGAGTTCATCGGGTACAAAACCAGCTTCTGTTAAAAATGCGCTCAGCTGCATCGTAAAACATCCGGCATGGGCTGCGGCCAATAGCTCTTCCGGGTTGGTGCCAATACCATTCTCAAACCGTGTTGAAAACGAATATTGTGCCTGATCCAATACCGTACTATCTGTGGTCAGATTTCCCTTACCTTCTTTTAGACTCCCATTCCATTGGGCTGTTGCTTTTCTTCTCATGATTATTTCTTTATTGTTATATATTATTATCCTTCGATACTACCTTTATTTTCAAAGATTTGCTGGAAATAACACTCCAGATCCATTTAAGAACGATCTATATATACAACAAACCTGCCTATAAAAAGTTGTATTTTATTGTATAAAATCATGTCGCACTTCTGAAGAATGTCTCGTTATTCACTACAATAAAACTAAACTCATGAATAAATTAACGTATCTCCTCATCTTAGTAGCATTCACTTCTTGTAAAACTCGTCATAACACGCAACAGGCCTTAATTCAAGATTGTCCCGAAGAAAAAATTGTCAATAAGATCCCCGGACCGCCAGTAAAAGGAGAATCTGAAAAAATCTACTATATCTATCAAGGCAAAAAAGTATCACCTAAACAATTCGATCAGGAATGGCTTGAAAAAAATTGTGAGATTAAGGAGACAGTCGTCTACTAATTTTATTTCTAAAAACAAGCCTAAACACGTACTTTTGCCTAAAATTTTTTAAAATGACAGTTTCTCTTCGGGAGGTCAATAAAAAGATTTTAGGCTATGTTTCTTTAACTTTTCTCGGTTATTTCACAATTGGCTTATCACTTGCGACCTTACCCATTTTTATTCATCAAATTTTAGGGTTTAATACAATTATCGCCGGATTGGTCATCAGTGTCCAATATATTGCGACCTTTTTATTACGGGGTTATGCCGGAAAAATAGTGGATACCAAAGGCCCCAAGGTATCGGTCCTGCGCAGTGTGCTCTTTTTTGCGCTTTCGGGGATCTTACTCCTATTCGTCTTTTTATTCAAATCGCAGCCTTTCATAAGCCTTGGTTTATTGCTGATCACAAGGTTATTCACAGGCATTGGCGAGGGACTGGTCGGCGCCAGTCCGATCAATTGGGCGCTATTGGAGCTAGGCGATGAACATGCTGCCAAAGCCATCTCCTTTAATGGTATTGCGAGTTATGGCGCACTTGCCCTCGGAGCACCATTGGGAGTATTGATGGTTGACCATATCAGTTATGAATCATTGGGACTGCTGACCTGTGCCATTGGTATCTTGGGCTATCTTTATAGCAAATCAAAAACTCCCTTTCGGGTGATCGCCAAGAAGACTAGCACTGTCAGTTTCAAGCGTGTACTTTTGACTGTCGCTCCATTTGGAACCTGTCTGGCGCTGGGTGGTCTCGGTTTTGGGAGTATATCGACCTTCATGACGCTGTATTATGAGCATTTTAACTGGCAGAATGGTGCCGCCTGCTTGACCGTTTTTGGTATTTTCTTTATCCTGACAAGGCTTGTGTTCAATAAGGTCATTGATCAATATGGAGGTTTGAAAGTCGCTTTGGTCAGTCTTTTTATAGAATCATTAGGCTTAATGGTTATTGCCCTCGCCCTCCATCCCCTTTGGACACTTGTTGGAGCAGCATTGACAGGGCTCGGCTTTTCACTTGTTTTTCCTGCCCTTGGTGTGGAGGCGATCAAAAAGGTCGATCAAAGCCAACAGGGTTCGGCATTGGCTGCCTACGGATTATTTATTGATATTTCTCTGGGGATTACAGGCCCATTGATCGGTTTTGTCGCCAACAATGTTGGTATGACTGGGATCTACCCCTTCAGCGCCATTATCGTGTCTATTGGTTTTGCAGTCGTGGGCAATTTATTATATAATCAGAGACCGAAGCTTGCCTGATACCCGGTCTGCGCATGGTAGATTTTTAAAAAGCTACAGGGGATATACAAATAGAAGAAACGAAAAAAGGCTAACCCAATGGTTAGCCTTTTTTATATTACTTGTATCGCTAGCTTATATTAGTTTTCAATGCTCGGTACAGCAACAACCTCATTGGTATCAGCGTTGTAATCTATACCATCAAAGTTAAAACCAAATAAGTTGAAAAACTCATTGCGGTAACCTTCGATATCGGAGATCTCAGTCAAATTTTCTGTATTCGCTTTCTCCCATAATGCTGCTACTTCAGCCTGAACATCTGCACGCATCTCAAGGTCGTCAACACGGATTCTGCCTTTATCGTCAAGCAATACTTTGCCATCAGCAGTATAAAGACGCTCTGCAAATAAACGTTGCATTTGTTCAATCGTACCTTCGTGGATTCCTTTTTCTTTCATCACCTTGTATAATAAGGAAATGTACAAAGGTACCACTGGGATCGCTGAACTAGACTGTGTTACTAAAGCTTTGTTTACAGAAACATAAGCTACCCCATGAAGATCACTTAAGATCGCATTGATTGCAGGTACAGTACCTTCCAAATCATCTTTCGCACGACCAATCGTTCCATTGCGGTAGATCGGATAAGTCAATTCTGGACCGATATACGAATAAGCAACTGTCTTTGCACCTTCAGCTAAAAGGCCTGCAGCTTTAAGATCTTCGATCCAAAATTTCCAGTCTTCCCCACCCATTACGGCAACTGTATTGGCAATATCTTCACTATTTTCTACGGGTTGAATCGTAATATCCGAAACAACACCCGTATGGAAGTCGACCGTTTTATCGGTAAAAGGTTCCTGTATAGGTTTTAAAACAGAAGCGTGTGCAACACCTGTTTTCGGGTGCGTACGACGCGGAGATGCCAAACTGTAAACCACTAAATCTACTTGACCCAGATCCTTTTTGATTAATTCAATGGTCTGTTTTTTGATATCGTCCGAAAAAGCATCACCATTGATACTTTTGGCATATAATCCAGCTTCGTGGGCTTCTTTTTCGAAAGCCGCAGAATTGTACCAACCAGCGGTACCTGGCTTACCTTCTGCCGCAGGTTTTTCAAAAAATACACCGATTGTAGCAGCTCCAGAACCAAACGCTGCAGAAATCCGGGATGCAATACCAAATCCTGTTGAAGCACCGATCACCAACACTTTCTTTGGACCATTCGCGATCTCACCCTTCGATTTCACGTATTCAATTTGATTTTTAATGTTTTGCGCAGCCCCTTGTGGATGCGAGGTTAAACAAATAAAACCTCTAGTTCTTGGTTGTATAATCATCTTGATGAATTTTCTTACTACTTGTTTTATTGATTAGGCAAAATAAGGAATTTTAAATGAGAAAATCGCCATAAAAATCAATTACTTTTTGTTTCATTTCCAATTAAACGCGCATTTGCTTACTTTCACTGTATTAAATTGACAGTACATTCTTTTTATTTATGCCATTCCAATTTACAATAAAAAACAATAAAAATACGGCACTTTTTTTAGGAATAGTTGCCGCATTATTTTTCGCCAGCACCTTCGTCTTAAACCGCGTTATGGCAGTTTCGGGTGGAAGCTGGCAATGGACAGCATCCTTACGTTTCATCTGGATGCTTCCCATCTTGTTTGTTATCGTATTCATTAGAGGTAATTTAGCGCCTCTCTTTGAGGCCATCAAATCCAACATACCGCAGTGGTTGCTATGGAGTACAATAGGTTTTGGTGTATTTTATGCCACCCTTACCTTTGGTGCTAGTTTTGGCCCCTCATGGTTGGTCGCCAGTACCTTTGAATTCACCATTATCGCAGGTATGTTTATCGGGCCCTTACTGGAAAAGAAAGAGAATCGAAGCGGAATTTCCAAAGCCTCACTCCTGTTCTCGATCACTATTTTTTTGGGAATTGTCCTCATGCAAATCTCAGAAGCACGTGCAAGCTCCATAAAGTCCATGTTATTGGGAACCATCCCTGTATTGATCGGGGCCATTGCCTACCCTTTGGGAAACCGCAAGATGATGCAAATAGCGGAAAATAAATTGGATGCCTTCCAACGAACACTGGGCATGACATTATGCAGCATGCCCTTTTGGATTCTGCTCAGCATCTTTGGCTATATGAACAGTGGGCTCCCAACCGAGAGTCAGTTGCTGCAGACCTTCATGGTTGCCATTTTTTCTGGAATAATCGCCACCCTCCTATTCTTTACAGCAACAGATCTGGTCCGCACCGACCACAAAGCCCTCGCGGCGATTGAAGCAACGCAAGCCATGGAAGTAATCTTTACACTATTGGGCGAAATAATACTATTACAAGCGGCCTTTCCAAATAGTTATTCCTGTGTGGGAATTGCCCTCGTTGTCATTGGAATGATACTCCATAGTCGTGCAAATTAAGGTCCGAAAGCGTAAGATATCAATTTTCATCAGCCTGTAAGGTCTTGCTGATCTTGCTTAAATTAAGGCTATTGGCCATAGCTGAAAAAATTTCGTAGTAGGTTCCTTTCTGTATATAAAGTTCCTCATGTTGTCCCTGCTCAACAACATGGCCTTTCTCCATCACGACAATTGCATTTGAATCAATAATCTGGGAGATGCTGTGCGATACAATAATTACCGTACGATCTTTCTTGATCGCATCAAGGCTATTTTTAATCTGCTCCGTAGCAATGGCATCCAGATTCGCTGTGGGCTCATCCAGAAAAATAATAGGCGGATTTTTCAGAAACAACCGTGCAATCGCAATACGCTGTTGCTGTCCACCAGAAAGCAATTGCGCATCAGAATCGTAGCCTTTTGGCAACTCCATAATCTGTTGATGGATATAGGCTTTTTTAGCTGCTTCCACGATTTCTTCCCGTGAACTCCCCATCTTGCCATATTCAATATTTTCAAATATTGTCCCTTTAAAAATATGATTACGCTGCAACACCATACCGATATGCTGCCGGAGGAATGCAGTATCATAATCTGCCAAATCTACACCATCCAATAAGATCTGCCCACCTGTCGGTTCATAGAATTTATCCAACAAGTTGATAATTGTACTTTTCCCCGCACCACTTAGTCCGACTAAAGCTGTAATTTCATTGGGTTTAATAGCAAAGCTGACATCTTTTAGTGCCTGTGTACCATTGGGATACTCAAAGAAAACCTGACACAATTCCAAATGACCGTGGATTTTCTCCGGCCGATACGTTCCTTTTGATTCAATCTGATCATCCGATTCCAGGATCTCAAAAAAAGACTCCGAATAGATCAGGGCATCGTTGACCTCATCATAAATGCGATGCAATTGGCGAATCGGTGCCGAGACGTTGTTGAACAGCATGATATGGAACATAATGGCTCCAATTGTAATTTGTCCAGATAGCACCAAATAGGCCGTCAATACAATAATGATAACGACTGCAATCTGTTCCACAAAATTCTTTATGCTATCGTAAAAGAAACTCGTCTTTCGGGTTTCCATTTGATTTTCGGTCATCTCAAATTGAATCTTCTCATGTCGTTTTGCTTCTTCAGGCTCCCGAACAAAAGATTTGATCACGAGTATTGATTCAATAAGACTGATAATTCGATTATTTTTAGATTCACGGTAATTACGCATCTGTCGCCTAAATCCTGTCAGTTTTGAGGCTTGGGTCTGACTAATGTAAAGGTATAATGGAATGACTGCGACACCCACCAGGCCTACGTATACATTGGCATAGAACATACAAGCCAATGCGATGATTGCATTGGCAAATAAAGGCAAAATATCAATAAAGAAGTTTTGCACCAAACGTGTAAGTGAGCTGATTCCAGCATCTATACGTGTGGCTAACTTTCCACTTTCATTATCTGCAGAAGTATAAAAGGCAAGTTTATAAGTCAAAATGCGGCTCACAATAGCCTGTGAAAAATCACGTGCAATATAAATCCGAAGTTTTTCCCCATAGAATTTTTGACCAAACTGCACCAGCGCATAGATAATTTCCTTCAGCAACAATACCGCACTGATGATCCCGACAATATACAGCCCCTTAGACAATGGTTCCTTGGCCACCATCATTGCATTAATGGTATCTACTGTATACCGTAAAATAAATGCGTTAATTTGAGCAGCAAATGACCCTACCACGGTCAAAAGTAAAGTATAAACAATCAGCTTGCGATAAGGGCGGGCAAAGGGAACAATTTTTTTAAACAGCTGTGGAATAGTCATGGAGAAAGATTATGATAAGTATGGAACAAGTAAGCAGCATGCTTTGTTTAAAAGTAAATAGAAAATCATATAAATCCTATACAGCAAAACTGAAATACCAGAGCAAAAAAAAGTCGTACCATAAACAATGATACGACTTCAATATACTGTGCTTTAAATGTGCTTATCCAAAAATCCGGTTCAGCACCTTAGCCAGACGCAGACCACCTTTGAGTAAACATTGCTCCATGGTGTCTTTATTTTGATAAACGTAGGAATAAGACAGGTTGGCATTGTTGGCTACATCAGCATAAATCTTTTCTGCAAGCTGATTTGACTCATACAACCAATTGGACAATTCACCAGCGGCCAATTGTTCGTTTTCCTTTTTACCATTGATATCCAATACTGTTGCGTACTCTGTATAACTATATTTCTCATTATCCACCAAATCGCTGTCCCAAACGCGGTGAATGTTCGATTTTTTTCCAAACCAGCTCACTTCGATCTTATTTCCACCCTGATCTTCTGCTCGGCTGACATGCATAGGTTGATGCGCATCCCCCAAGATATGGATCAAGAAATAAAGATTCTGTTGCTGTTGATCCAGCGAAATATTTTTATCTGCAAAAGATTGCTCGATACGGATTGCTGTTTTGTATAAATTTTCATCAGCCGAATTTTCAAGTCCCAGTTGAAACTCTGCCCAAGGTAAATTTGAATTTAAATTTATAAAATGAGAATTACCTAATTTCTTAAATTCTGGGTTAGGATCCGACTTGATAAAGTCGCCCCAATTTGCCCAATATGCCAACTTTTGCTGTCCAATGATTTTTCCAATATTCTTTTTTGCTTTCTTGTTCAAATGACGCTCAGCGATCTCAGCGACGACACGATGCCCAATGGTTCCCCAGGCAAATACCGATGAAAGTTGAAAACACAAAGCCACAGCCAGCAAACCCTTAATCATTTTTTTCATTGTTGTATCTATTTAATTGTAATTATTTAAAAATATCGAACGCATATTTTGCGGAAGACCAAAACTCGTCAAGTGCAATCATCCGTGGTTTAAAGAACGTGATCAGCTCCCCCCACTCTATTTCCTTAAAAATACTATGGCCTTCCAGTGTCTTGTAGATCTGACAAATCGGCTTGCCATATTCGTCATAGCCATCCATATCCCATTCCCATTCTTCTCCCAAAATATCATGAAGCAGATTTTTGTACTGCAGAAATTGCTCTGCCATCAACGCACGGATTCCAGCATCAGTATGTGACCAGGTTATCGCAATTTTGGCAGCTTTCTTGTCGGCATCCATTTTAAAATACAGCTGTTTGACCCCTGTTTTATAGTTAACCCAATTTACTTTTTCACCGTCAGCAGATGCATGCAGGGACATGAATTGCCCAAACTTGGTCCAGAACAGCTGTTTTAATTGTTTTACCTCTTCTCTAGAATACACAAATACTATTTTTAAGTCACAAAATTAAGAAAATAGCTCAGTATGCCTAAACCTTATTGGTATTAAAATTGTTGTTTTATCAACAAACAAATTCAAAAGATGAATATAGACAAGAAAAAATCGCTCTTACTGCTGGCCGCTGTGGCTTTGGGAACTGTCGCATACAATGCATTAAAGCCGGTGATATCGCGCCCCGATGTAGTGGACCCTTTTGACTTAGATAAATACCTTGGAAAATGGTTTGAAATCGCTCGACTCGATTTCCGTTGGGAAAAAGGACTGAGTCAGGTTTCAGCAGAATACAGCAAAAATAAAAATGGAACGATCCGGGTAAACAACCAAGGCTATTCGGAGGAAAAAGAACAATGGAAACAATCCATCGGAAGAGCCAAATTTGTCAATGGTCCACATGAAGGCGCATTGAAAGTCTCCTTCTTCGGCCCCTTCTACAATGGCTATAACATTGTAAAAATAACTCCAGATTATAAATATGCACTCATATTTGGAGACAATCTCGATTATATGTGGATTTTGGGCAGGGATACAGCGATTCCAGAAAAGATCCGAAACGAGTTTCTAACCTATGCATTACAATGTGGATATGAAACCGGTAATCTGGTTTGGACAAAACATTAGTCGAAAATCGGCGCCAGTACCTGATAATTGAGGGTGGGATCCTGTGCTAAAACATCAGCAATCTCCTGAAGATCCTGCTGGTCGATGGCATTTTTAATCCCAGCATTGTATAGATTCGCAAGAAATAGCGCGGCATCACGCTTTTCAGCTATTGCTAAAATGGAACTTCCAACATAGAAATTGAGAACAGACGTGGCATAATCGCCAAATATATTAAAACTAAAATCGCCATTTTTCTGTAAGGAATAGCGCATCATTTTCTCAAAATCCGAACGTAAAGTATCTTTTGTAGTATCTTTCATAGCATAAACTCAAATATTCCAGCCTATTCAACCTTTGGCAAAGGTGCAAAAAAAATCCCAAACAATGCTGTAAGGAAAAGCATTGTTTGGGATGATTAATTATTCCGGTCAGAGGGCCTAAAGCGCCTCAGCGTGTTGAGAAACGTCCAGGCCAAGTTCTTCATCTGTTTCCTCCACACGTAAAGGAGAAATTAGATCCGTTACTTTTAATAGAACCAGCGAGCCCACAAAGGCGAAGAAAGATACTGCGAACAAGGCAACGGTATGCACAAAAAACAACTTCGTTTCACCAAAGAATAAGCCATTATCAACGACCAAAGGATTGACATTATGGTGAGCAAATACGCCAGTCAGCACCATCCCTACCATACCACCTACACCATGACAAGGAAATACATCCAAGGTGTCATCAATACTTGTTTTACTTCTCAGATAGACAACCAGATTGCTGATCAATGCAGCGACTAACCCGATGACCATGGCGTGTGGAATACTGACAAAGCCTGCTGCTGGTGTAATCGCAACCAAGCCCACGACAGCACCAATACATGCACCCATCGCTGATGGTTTTTTACCTCGGATAATATCGACAAATATCCATGCCATCGCTGCCATCGCCGAAGCCGTCGTTGTTGTTGCAAACGCATAAGCCGCTATTGTATTAGCCCCGCCAGCCGAACCGGCATTAAATCCAAACCAACCGAACCACAGTAAGGCTGTTCCCAGGATCACATAGCTTATACGGGCTGGATTGTGTGTCTGTAATTTACGGCCTTTTAAATAAATCGCTGCCGCCAACGCAGCCCAACCTGCTGACATGTGCACGACCGTACCGCCGGCAAAATCAAGGACACCGAATTTCGCCAAAATCCCTTCCGGATGCCAGGTCCCATGCGCCAATGGCATATAAATAAAGATACCAAATAGGATAATAAACAACATATAAGAGTTGAATCGAATACGCTCGGCAAATGCACCCGTAATAAGTGCCGGCGTAATAATCGCAAATTTCAGTTGAAACATCGCGAATAAAACCAATGGGATAGTTGGCAATGCACCCCAAGCGATATTTCCTAAGGTCCCCTTCATCATAAAGAATGTGCGTGGATCACCTATAATCCCACCGATATCTTCGCCAAAGGCCAAACTAAATCCGACGATCACCCAGAGGATTGTCATCAGACACATACAGATAAAACTCTGCATCATCGTTGAGATCACATTCTTTTTACTGACCATTCCACCGTAAAAAAATGCCAGACCGGGCGTCATAATCAACACCAGCGCTGAGGAAGTCAATAACCAGGCTGTATCCCCTGTATCGAATTCCGCTTTGTCGAGTGCAGACAAATCTATAGATGGAAATACAAGTCCCAATACGCCCAAAAGTACCAGAACTAAAAGTGGAATAATTTTTTTCATTTGTTTAAACTGATTAGTTTTTATTAATACATCAATAAATTGTTATTTAAAATACAAAAACAAAACAAAACCCCATTTTTACTTATTGTTTTGACAAATATAAAGTGTTTTTATTGAAAAATTACTATCAAATATTATTTTTTGTAATATTTTTTACATAATTTCACATCAACAAACACAAAAACAACAAAAACCTATAAAAAATCATTTAAAAACCAACCAAAAAACCCAAAACAAATCAAACTTAAAACCTTTTAGACATGAAAAAAATCTTAACATTTATTATTTTTTCAATAATTTTCATCAAAACATCAAAATCACAAGAAGAAAACAAGGAAAAATCAGTAGAAATATCAGGATCAGTAGATACCTACTGGAAATATGACTTCCAAAACAAACCAAATATCAACACTTACTTTACTGAAGACAATAATTCAGTTTCCATTGGCATGGTTGATCTAGCCTTAAAGAAGAATTTTAAGAAAGCATCTTTTGTAGGAGAACTATCTTTTGGACCCCGCGGACAATATCGATCTATCGTAAATGGAGACGGCCAACCCGGAGACGACAAAAACAGCTTCCACATTCAAAATCTGTACGTAGGCTATAATCTAACGGACAAGCTCAATCTGACCGCCGGATTTATGGGAACATTTGTCGGATTTGAAGTCATTTCACCCACCTACAATTTTCATTACTCCACCTCCTATTTATTTGGTGCCGGCCCTTTTCAAGATGCCGGACTGAAAGCAACCTATAGTTTCTCCGACAAGTTTGCGCTGATGGTCGGTATATTTAATGATTGGAATGTATACCAAGATATAAACGGCGTATCACATGTCGGTTCACAATTAACTTACAGACCTAACGATAAAGGAAGCTTTTACCTCAACTTCTTAACAGGATCGTCTGCGGGTGGAAAAGAAAACTACAGCTCAGGCACACTCGTAGATTTCGTCGGAAATTATGATTTCACACCAAAATTCTTTCTCGGCGTAAATGCCACACATTATAAGAGAAGAGCCGAAGGTGGTTACACTGGGATAGCACTCTATCCAAGGGTTCATCTCTCCGAGCATTTTGGAATAGGATTACGTGAGGAGTTCTTCCAAACGCACAAAGAGGAAAGCAATGGCATCCCAAGTTCAAATATGCTAGCAACTACCTTGACAGCCGAATACAACTACCACGGCTTCAAATTCATTCCCGAAATTAGATTTGACAAAAGCAATACCGAAAAATTCATAAAGAATGACCTATCCCCAACAAAATCGGCCGGACAATTTTTGTTAGCATGTGTATATAGCTTCTAAATAAAGTATTATCCACACTCTTTTTTACCTATAAATGCTTGCAAGAATGATTTCATATCCTCGCGAAATCAATTAGATATCCATTAAATACAATCTCTGCAAATAGAAAAAGCGGATCTTTTGGATCCGCTTTTTTATCTCTCCTCTCATATCTAGAATCTCACCTCCCCCCATTACCTTACACTAACCGCAACATGTCGGTCTAAAATCCGGTCTGTCTCTGGTGCATCTGCAGGGTATTTTGCAAATTGCGAGCCATAACCCTCCGCTCCGGTCACCTGTTTAGACAGCCCCGCCTTGTCCAGGTAATCCTTCACCGCATTTGCCCGATCCAACGATAATTTTTTATTATACTCTTCATTTCCGGTTTTATCTGTATAACCACCAATTTTCACATTGGCAGCAGGGAAAGCTTTGAGAATCTCAGCCAGATTACTGAGCTGAGCCTGGCTTTCAGGTAATACTTTCGCAGTACCGGTTTCAAAATTCAGGTTATCAAAATCAAACCAAGTATTTTTCAATGAATCTTCTCCCAAAGATTTATAGTCGGATTTTAAAAATTGTACCAACCGATCTTCTATACCACTTTTAAATGCCCCCAGCTTCCCTCCATTCGGCAACATCACATCCAAATGCTCACGATCAATCTGACTGGCCGTACCATTTCCCATTGTATTTCCTGAGTCCACCTGCCCCTGATTGACACTGCTATCTGTAACACCAACATTTTTATTACCACTACAGCCTTTTCCAAACAAAAACCAGAGCAATGCAATAACGATCAAAGCAACCAAAATCTTCCACCAGCCTCCGCCAGATGAAACGGTCGATGCTGCCGCCGCTCTGGCTCCATCTGCTCTAGGCAATGCCAACGGCTCCTTATGTGCTTCCAGCTCCGTGGCCGGATTTATAACCGTTGCTCCAGGATGGTTTTCGATATGTTTTACGGGTTCTTCCACGGGAGGTTCTGGTACGACTTCTTCAGGTGCAGAAAAATGACCTCCATCAAATAATTTCCCAAAAGCACCCAAACCCAATCCTGCAGGAATAGCGGCAGCAAAAGCTGTTTTATTATCCTGCAAAGTTTTATTTATGGTATTCGCATCCCACTGTTGACCTCTATTAGTCAAACTTGAAAATATAGCTGGCAGGGACAAACCCATCAATTTCTGCACCGACTCAGCGCTGAACCCCAGATAACCTGCCACTGTACCCAATACGGTCTCTAGACCACCACCAAATATTGAATTCAGCATATTGCTGTTTCCGGAACTTCCAGATTCACCTGGCTGCCCTTCGGCACCTTCACCAGCTTCCTGACCGCCCAGAAGTTGGTTCAGGTCAAAATTCGAAAAACGCTGTTTCGCCTGCTCTAGAATTGTAGAAATCCCACCACCGCCTTCCGTCTGTTGGCTTAATCCCAAAAACAAAGAGGAAACAACAACATTTAAGCCCTGTTTTACCTGTTCATTATCCTGGTTTAAACTTTGCCCGATTCGAGTAAGAATCTCGTCATCAAAAAAGTCTTTCGCTGATTTTAAAAGCTGATTTTCCATAATCTTTGTTTATTAATTGTTTACATATAAAACATTAACAAACAAAGCCTTAATTTGTTCACATCATGCTATCCAACATCAAAACTCTCCTGACAGCCACTTTGGAATGACGAACTCTTCGGCCAGATGTGCCAACTGATAATCTTGCCAATTGCTCTTATTGATCCATTCTACTTCCTCCAGTTCGGCCTGTGGTTGAAAATCAAGTTTCATAGCGAGTTTGATCAAATAAATATACCCTTCTACCAGCGTATCACGCTCATTCACCGCCTGCGTCACATGCCGACCAATAAACTGCAATGTCGCAGGCTCTGTATCAAACTGCAACTCTTCCCGGAGTTCCCGAACCAAGGCTTCCGAATCGCTTTCTCCCACAGCAATCTTACCGCCGGGCAATTGAAAATATTTTGATCCCTTTTTCCTAACCAACAACAGCTCCCCTTCGGGGTTCAGCATCATAGCCGAACAAATTACAATCCTATGCATACTTTTTACTTGAAATTACAAAACTAACTTTTTGTCAATCATTTAAAAAATTTGTTTTATTCTTATATTTAAAGAACAAAACAATAATTTACATAATCCATATATGCATCAAGGATTAACATGTCTCGTATTTAGCCTATTATTTCTATCGTTGGGCTGCCAGCAGGAAAAGAAGAATACAGCAGAAAAAGAGCAACCAATTAGACATCAAAACACTGTCACTGCTAAAAAACAGGAAGAAAAGCCTAAAGTAGTGACAGCAGCAGATATTATGATCAAAAAGGATCTGCTTTACAAAAAATACACACTTGAAGATACCTACCCCTATAAGGATACCACGCGTAGCTTTCAATGGGACAAAATAAAGGAACGTCTAGCCTATGTTGAAAATTTTCAGCAGACGCCCTCATTGTACGCCGTCCTTCAAAACTATCAAAATGAAAAAGGTGAGGCACCTACCATTAAAGATTTCAAACGGGATTCTTACAAACGTGTGTCGGACAGTTTCAATGTCGAGCGTTATCAGGCAGCACCATTGTATGACCCAACAACAGACAAACCGGTACGTTACGGACGCGACGGATGGTTGGTCCGTTTAAAGGGGTCAGACACCTTAGCGCGGGTACCTATTGCCGGTGTATCATTTGAAGGGGAATATACCGTCCCCAAGCGCTATCTGCGACTGATAAGCGATAGTGTACAATTTAACATTATTAATGTTGTTGATGTCAAGAACCAAAACATCTGCACATTGGAAAAAGTGGGCAAAGAGTGGCTCGTGCGCAGTATGAACCCTGTTACCAGTGGCCGACACAAACCGCCGCATGCCCAAGAAACACCCACCGGACTTTTTGTCGTCCAGGAACACAAATCAAAAATGTTCTATTTTGAAGATGGTACGCGAACCTATGGCGGATTTGCTCCCTATGCGACCCGGTTTACCGCTGGAGCATATATTCATGGTGTACCGGTCAATAATCCGAACGGTAGCATCATCGAATACAGTGAAAGTTTGGGCACAACACCTAAGTCACATATGTGTGTCAGAAATGCGTCATCTCACGCTCAATTTGTCTATAAACGGTCAAAAGACCTTTCCTCCTTGGTCATTGTTATTGATTAACAATATTTAACATTCTGTAAATCAAATATGTATTAACTTTAATAATTATTTTTGTAAACATCTACACAGAAAAGGGAGGAGAATGGGAAATACGATTATGTTTCTTTTAATGGCACTTAATACAGCATTGTCATCAAAAGAAGAATTAAAAACAACAGATCAACAAACCAATACCCATCATATAAATGTAGAACGTCAACGGACAGCCGTTGATTCTTTATATGATGAAATGAATCTAGGCCCAGTATTAAAATACGAGGCATTTCGACAAGCAATGGAAGGTAGAAAAGAGCTTTCCATCCACAACAAAGATATTATGACAGTCATCGACTTTTCCATGGCATCCACGGAAAAAAGACTTGTTGTACTTGATCTGGAACACAAAAAAGTGCTTTTTAACACCTTGGTATCACACGGAAAAAATAGTGGTGAAAATTATGCTACAGATTTTTCGAATCAGCAGGAATCATTAAAAAGCTCATTGGGATTTTTTGTTACCGAAAACACCTATAATGGTGAAAATGGCTACTCCTTGGTATTGGATGGCCTTGAAGAAGGTATAAATGACAATGCCAAAGCACGATATGTGGTGATGCATGGCGCAGATTACTGCAGCACAGGCACTATCTCAAGCTTGGGAAGGTTAGGCAAAAGCTACGGATGTCCTGCGGTTCCCCGGGAATATGCCGGACCGATCATCAACACAATAAAGAATGGAACACTCCTCTTTATCTATGCGGACAATCCGGACTACCTTGCCAAAACGCACCTGATCCATCAACCAAATGTATTGATGGCGCAATTCAATCGAAAACAACGACTTGATATTGCAGATGAAGGTTAACATAAAGAAAATTTAAAATGTAAAAACGAAGCCCGAGAATTGGCTATTTAAAACTAGATCTCAAAGGGTTAGGAACAAAATTCATAAAAATGGGATGTCTAGATTCTTGTTGAACATCCCATTTTTTATAACATTATATTTTTAAGGGAGCAAAAGGCCACACATAAAATAGCTATGCCATCCAGCCTAGGATTTATGCTTTTTCTTAAATTTTAACATCCAGTCATAGATCGCATCATCGTGGAATAAGCGTTCCACACTACCATGTGTCCCTCCTTTTATCACATTTAAGCTCACATCAGCTTCAGGGTCCACCTTTTTTATGGCTTTCATAATTTTTCTGGATTCTGAAATAGGTACGGCACGATCAGCTGTTCCATGATGTAGCCAAATTGGAACCTGCGTCAGGTTGGAAGCATATTGGCTCGATCCGCCACCACAAATCGCCACTGCTGCAGCTATCCGCTCTGGATATTTTCCGGCAACATCCATGGTCCCATAACCGCCCATACTCATACCGCAGACGTAAATACGGTCAGGATCAGCATTGTAATGCGCGATAACATAATCAACGATCTCCATCACTTTATCCGGATCCCAACCACCGCGGGATTGGGGAGCAACAATAATTCCGGGCACCTCCTGCCCTTTATTAATCGCATACAGTACTCCGTAACGTTTTACCCGATCCAAATTCGTACCTGATAGACTTCTACCATGCAAAAACACAAAGACAGGTTGTTTTTCCGAGGTTTCATCATCGGCATCAGCTTCTTTCAATAGAAAAGGATAAGCTGTTTCCCCTTTGATCGCTTCTATTTCCTGCGCATTTATCTTCATCAAAAACAGAAAGAAAACACACAAAGACAGGTAAATTTTACGCATAAATTTATTTTATCTACGATTACTTAGCTTAATTTTGGAGGACTAAAAATACAATTAAACTATTTTTACCTGCCGCATTTAACAACTTTTAACATTTTCAATGCATCAAACTATGCTCTTCAAACCTGTGTTCCTACAAATTTGGTCTGATATGCAATTATAATTGCATATCAGACCAAATTTATCTTAGTTTGTACTATTACGTAAAAAAACAAGGGCTCATCATGAAAATACTGCATACTGCCGATTGGCATTTAGGGAAACGACTGGATAGCTTCTCTCGGATGGACGAACAGCTTTTGGTCATGGAGGAGATTATTCAGCTCGCAGACCAGCAAGAGGTCGACCTGGTTCTTATCGCAGGAGATCTTTTTGATACGTTCAATCCCGGTGTAGAGGCTATCGAGTTATTTTACAAAACGATCAAACGATTGGTAAAAAATGGTACCCGACCTGTTATCGCTATCGCTGGAAACCACGATTCACCCAATTTGATTGATGCACCAGACCCTTTAGCCCGGGCATCTGGCATTATTCTCATCGGTCACCCAAATGCGCTTGTAACGCCATTTACAGCCGAAGGTTTTTCCGTCCTACGTTCAGACAATGGTTTTATCGAGTTGAGCCTGGAAGGCTATAACTATCCGATCCGGATACTCCATACCGCCTATGCCAATGAAATTCGGCTTAAACAATATCTTGGTGAAGACAAAGAAGTTCAATTAAATAAAGCATTGGCCGAAAATTGGCAAAAATTAGCAGATACCTACTGTGACGAAAAGGGTGTCAATATACTGACAGCACACCTTTATATGAATAAAATTGGATCCCCATTAATCGACGAGCCTGATGGGGAAAAGCCAATTAAAATTGGAAATGCTGATCTGATCTATTCAGAATCCATCCCGGCTCAGATTCAATACACGGCACTCGGCCATATTCATGGATTCAAAAATATCGGCTCTCCGGAAAAACCTGTTGTATACGCCTCATCTCCCCTTTGCTATAGCTTCGCCGAAGCTGGCCAGACCAAATATGTAAGCATTGTCAATGCTACGCCCGGTGCACATATAACATTCGAACGAATTGCACTCCGACAAGGAAAACCTTTAGTCCGAAAATCCTTTGACGATATCGACCATTGTATTACTTGGCTCTCCGAGCATCCAGAAACATTAGTGGAATTAACGCTCAAATCCGAAACCTTCCTAAAAGCCGAAGACCGTAAACTGATTTATCAGACACATCCGGGTATCGTCTATTTAATTCCGGTTGTGCAGCACGACAAACAAAACCCACTTGATGCAAAAGAAATTAATCTGACCCAAGATATATCTGCACTTTTTCAGGATTATTTCAAATCCAAAAATGCCAACCAGGCACCCAATGACGATATCCTCAACCTTTTTCGCGAAATACTAAATTCTTAAGCCCATGATCCCTTTAAAGTTAACTGTAGAAGGTATATATTCCTATCAAGAACGTCAGACAATAGATTTCACAGCATTGACAGATGCCGGTCTTTTTGGGATATTTGGTGCTGTTGGATCTGGTAAGTCATCTATTTTGGAAGCAATCACCTATGCCTTATATGGTGAAACGGAACGGTTAAATGCGCGCGATAAACGCACTTACAATATGATGAATCTGAAATCAAACCGTTCCTATATCGAATTGGATTTCATCAACTTCGAAAACCGCACATTCAAAGTAACAAGGGAATTTAAACGCAATTCCAAAAATTTTGAGGATGTCAAATCTCCTACGGTTGTATTATATGAAAATATCAATGAACAATGGGTTCCATTGGAAAGCAGTAACACACAATCGATCATTGGATTAAGTTACGAGAATTTCAAAAGAACAATCATCATTCCCCAGGGGCAATTTAAGGAGTTCATTGAGCTGGGTGCAAAGGAACGAACCGATATGATGAAAGAAATCTTTCAGCTCCATCGTTTCGATTTGCAAGACAAAGTTGCTGCCCTTTATAAAAAAAATCAATCCGAACTGGATCAGCTCAATGGTCAGTTGATGGGGTTCGAAGAGATCAGCAGTGAGCGTATCATCGCGACACGTGACAAGCTGAATGAAGAGCGAGAATCTTTCAGCAAGGCGCAGCATACAAACAAGCTACTTCAGGAGAAATTTCAGGCATTGAAAAATGTGAAAGAAGATTTTCTGGAATTGAGCAAAATGAAGTCTCTATTTCAACAGCTGACTGATCAGCAAGCCGTAAAGGAAACTTTGCGCCAACGTATGATACGCTTTGAAGAAGCGCATACAAGCTTTTTTCACATCCTCCAGACACAGGAGAAATTGAATCAGGAAAATGTCCAGGAACAAAGCAGATTGCAGCTTGAGGGAGCGAAGTCTGCCGAAATCCAACAAACTACACAACAGATATCGCAGCAACTGCAACAGGTTAAACCACAATATGAGCGACTAGCAGAACGACGGGTAAGCGAATTGGATTTGGAACTCATTCTACAGCTGATCAATTTTTCAACTGAAATAAAAGGTTTAAAAGAAAGCGCGCAGAAAGGTCGGGATTTCGTCCAAAAAGCTAAGGAGCAACACGTGCAATGTAAAAATAACATCCTGGAAGCCGAAACCCTACTCCTTCGACTAAAACAATCGAAACCGTCGGCTAATGAGCTGATGGAGCTGGGACAATGGTACACCAAACAGCAGGCCATCCAACAACAGGAGAGCGAACTCAACCATCAACTCCTGGAGCTAAAAGTTTCCATAACCGATCTACAAGGTGATTTGCAAAGTAAAAACTTCGACCCTGCCGGGTTTGATTCAGCATATACAGCCGAATTGCTGGAACTTGAAACCCGACTCAGCATATTGAACGACGAGAAAGCACACCTTCTGTTGCAACAAAAGCTCACACAATTCGCGGAAAACCTAAGTGCGGGTTCCCCCTGCCCCTTATGTGGAGCCCTGGAACACCCTGCTATCGCGGAAGGAATAGATATCACACAAGAGCTGACAGAAAACCAACGGGCGACAGCAGAAATCAATGCGCGCATAAAATCCAAGGGTGATCAAAAATTTGAGATTGAAAAGCTCCTACTCCGCCTACAATCCCTACAGGTGCAACAAAATGATCTCACAAGCAAGATCCAGGCAAACAAATCTCAGAAGGCCACTCACCTACTCCAATTTACCTGGGCAGCGTACAGCAGCACCGATGAGTCAATTTATACACAGAAAAAACAAGAGCTTTCCAACATCGAAGCCCAGATCATAGCAACAGAACAGATCGCAACGACCCATCAGACCACATTGGCAGATATAGAGAGCAAGCTGGAAAGAGCAAATGTAAAATTAAGTGGTCTTGAAATTGAGGAAGCGCAAAAGCAAACCCAGATCAATCAAAATATAGACCATTTAAAACACTTGAACTGGACAGACTATCAATCCCGGGAGAAAGCTACGGTCGAAAACGAATTTCATACACTAAAAGCGGAAAATCTTCGTATAGAACAGGATTATAATACCTTGACAGATCGCTTAAATAAGCTAAACAGTCAGTTTGCTGCACAAAATAGCCTAGTTCAATCCATTCAAGAACGGATTATCAAAATAAAGTCTGAAATCCTACACCTTGACACGACTATCGAACAACTCCTCCAGGCTTCTGTATTCAACACGATAGATCAAGTAAAAGAGACATTAGCGGAGAATCTACCTGTACAGAAAATACGCGCGGAACTGGAACAGTTTCAAATCCAATTTGAAACACTGAAAGCACAGATCATGCAATTAGACAAAAAGTTAGCAGATAAAGTCTACGATGAGGCAGCCTTTATGCAGGAAGAAGCTGCTTTGGAAGAAAGCTCCCATCATCTTAAAATCCTGACAGAGAACGTCGCTAAATGCGAGCAGGAGTTGAATCAATTGGAGACGGCCTACGAAAAAAAGGAAACTTTACTGCAACAACAAGCACAATTAAACCTTCGTAATGACAATCTTAAACAGTTATTTAACCTGTTTAAGGGGGCGGGATTTGTGCAGTATGTTTCATCAATCTATCTGCGGCAGCTCTGTGATCATGCCAATATCCGTTTTCACCGAATGACACGAAACCAGTTAAGTTTACAGATTAATGAAAACAATGAATTTGAAATCATTGATTATCTGAATGAAGGCAAAAGCCGGAGTGTAAAAACACTCTCTGGTGGTCAAGCTTTTCAGGTATCCCTGAGTCTTGCGCTGGCCCTAGCTGAAAGTGTACAGTCCAATACCAAAGCCGCTAAAAATTTCTTTTTTATCGATGAAGGCTTTGGCACCCAAGATATCGCTTCTGTCAATATTGTCTTCGAAACCTTACTTGACCTGCACAAAGAAAATCGAATCGTCGGTATTATCTCGCATGTTGAAGAATTGAAAGAACGGATACCAATATCACTTTCCATCGAAAAGGATGAAGAACATGGCAGTCAAATTTTCATTAATTAATTGTAAATCCCAAAGTAATTTTGTAGATTAGTTATAGCGACAGTAGCCAAAAAACTGTCGCTATAACCAAAAAACAAAAGATTATGGGCTTATTTTCAAACAACAGAAAAGGAAAAGGGTCTCATCCTTTTTTTCATAAAACAGCTAAATCGACAATTCATTTAGCGGCAGAAAACAACAATCAATCCGCTGAACATCGGACAACCTCCTCTATGCTCTTTGTCAAGCAATATGATATCATGCGTATCTTAAAGGATATTTTAATGCCGCAGAACCAAAATTAGTTTTTGGTAAAAATCCGTATGACTCAGGTAGTGAGGAAATATCTAGCCCTACCCCTGCCATGATCTCTATCCGGTCTATGCTGTTATGCTTAATCTATTACTATTCTCGCAACCAAAATATTAATCTAGCCTTATACAAGAGAAAAAGAGACCATCGGGCCAGATAGACATTCCTATCCATTCTGGTGATCGTCAAGGACCTACTTTCTAGCTTTACTGCTCTAAAAAAGAAATTAAAAAAATCATTGAAATTCTAAAAAAGTAAGTTTAATTTAACAATATAAAACATTTATAAAAAAATATTGTCATACGTAAAATAGAAATTAAAGCGGTACTTATTCCAGACACATGAAATACAAACAGATAAACAACAACTCCATTAACCAGATTATGCTTATCATCATTATTTTGCTGATATGCATTTTGATATTTACGAGTCTTTTCTATTATCTTCCGGGCTTTTTGGGCGCTATAACACTATATGTCCTCTTCCGGAAAATTAACTTTAAACTGACAGAAGAGAGAAGATGGAAGAAATCTCTTGCGAGTCTCTTACTAATTCTACTTACAATTGTATTCCTAGTCGGTCCGCTCTATTTACTGATCAATTATATGGTGCCACAGGTGACTGAGGCAATTAACAATAAAGAGGAGATTATGGAAAAATTTGATTCCATTAAAACCTATTTCAAAGATAGCCCTTATCTCAACAATATTGATTTATCTGACACCGCATTGATGGGGGCACTCCAACGGGCGGCCAAGTTTATCCCCAATATACTGAATTCAGTAGCCGAAGTAGGTGTCAATGTTTTAGTCGCATTATTTGTACTTTACTTTATGTTGGTCAGCAGCAAGCAATTGGAACGGACAATATACAATGCCATTCCGTTTTCTCCGGGAAGTAAAGCAGAGTTATGGCAAGAGTTTGATATGATGGTCAAATCAAATGCCATTGGTATTCCAATCCTCGCGATGTGCCAAGGTGTCGTTGCCGGTCTAGGTTATTGGTTTTTCGGTTTGGAAAGTCCCATTTTTCTGGCCATTCTAACTGCTGTCTCTACCATTATCCCTATCTTGGGTACGATGGTAGTCTATCTCCCTGCGGCCATATTTTTGTTAGCAAATGGGCAATCCGGCAACGCCATAGGGCTAGCACTTTATGGTATCATTATCATTGGAAGTATTGATAATATTCTTCGCTTTACAATTTTGAAAAAACTTGGCGATGTCCATCCCTTAATAACCGTTTTTGGGGTATTATTGGGATTAAATCTCTTTGGTATGTTAGGATTGATATTTGGTCCCCTTATTCTATCCTGTGTGGGAGTCTTACTCAAGGTATATAGCAACGAATTTGGTCGAAGTACACCGGAAATCATACAATCTACGTCATTGATAGAACCCAATAGTCCCAGCAACACCACCGATACGACGGAATAGTATAAAATTAGGAGACATATTGCAGTGGGAAGCATCGAAGATGATAACCAGTAAACTGTCATAACTTGAGTTTGGACACTGCATAATCCCATTTTTTTTATAGTTTTGATTCTTCAATGGCATCGTTGTGGAATGATCTATCTTCGGCTCAAGCTGAACGGTATAAATGCATTCTGTTAGCGCGCCTAAAAAGAATAGAAGAAATCACTAAAACTGATTTAAAATCAAAGGTAGTCTATGAACAAAAAAATAATCTTAGGAGTAACTGCTGTGCTCACGGCAGGCATGCTTTATTCATGTAACAACAAGGGCAATCAAAAGACAGCTGGTACGGAAAGTAGTACCGCAGAAAATACGGCTGAAAGTCATGACCATGCGGGTCACGACCACGCCGGTCATGATCATGCGCAAACTGCCCCTACCCAATCTTCTGGTCCGGCTGCAATTCTTCCTAATTTCACTTTTTACCAACTTCGATCCGGCATACGTGTCAGCAATGAGAATCTTGCTAAAGATAAGAATACAGTCTTCATCTTATTTGATCCGGGATGTAGCCATTGTCAGCACGAAGCAACTGAGCTCGAAAAAAATATTGACCGCATAAAAGATGTCAATATCTTCTATATTTCCATGAATGATCCAGCATTGGTATTAGGATTCTTCGATAGCTTCGCACCAAAGCTATCCAAATCTTCCAATGTGGAAGTCTTGATTGACAAAGATCAAACCTTTATCCAAAACATACATGTCCCTTCACAGTTCCCAGCAAATTATGTCTATGGTGCTGACGGAAAACTGAAAGCACATTGGGAAGGTGAGAAAAATATCAATGAGGCGATAAGCCAATTTCATAAATAAGCTGAAATGCTCAACATAGCGATAAACGGATTTGGACGCATCGGAAGAAACACTTTACGTAATATTTTTCTTCGCGATGCTTTTGATCAATTGCAGGTGGTCGCCATCAATGATTTGGCTGATACCAAGACTTTGGCCCATTTATTCAAGTATGATTCGGTACATGGACCATTCTCTGGCACGGTCACACACGACGAACATCATATTATCGTGAATGGCCATTCCATTTTGGTCACCAATGAAAGAGATCCCGCCCTACTACCTTGGAAATCCTTACATATTGATGTTGTTGTTGAATCTACGGGGCATTTTACGAACCGTGAAAAAGCAACGCTTCATCTAACAGCAGGTGCAAAAAAAGTTATTATCTCAGCTCCGCCAACAGACAAGGATATTGCAACAGTCGTATTGGGTATCAACGATAATGCTGTCGATCTCTCGGCTTCAATCCTGTCCAATGCCTCATGTACAACAAACAACGTCGCCCCACTGGTTAAAATATTAGACGATAATTGGGGGATAAAAGACGGATATATCACTACGGTGCACTCCATGACGGGAGATCAAAACCTACATGATGCACCACACAAAGATTTGCGACGGGCACGTGCAGCCTCTTCTGCTATCATACCGACAACTACAGGTGCCGCCAAAGCGATTACCAATGTCTTTCCACATCTACAGAATAAGTTGGGTGGAGCAGGTATACGTGTTCCTGTGCTGAATGGTTCGTTAACAGATTTTACCTGTACGTTAGAAAAAGAAACAACGGTTGAAGAAATCAACAAAGCTTTTAAAGCTGCAGCGGAAAACGAATTAAAGCAGGTATTGTTTTATACAGAAGACCCAATCGTGTCTGTTGATATAATAAACAATCCCTATTCTTGTGTTTTCGATGCGCAATTGACTTCGGTTGTGGGTGGATTAGTGAAAGTTGTGGGTTGGTATGACAATGAATTTGGCTATTCCAATCGTTTGGTGGACCTCCTGATTAAGATTGACCAGCTTGTTTAATCCAACCAGCTGAAAATAAAGAAAGCCCGTATCCTAAAAATACGGGCTTTTTGTTTAAAACTTTTACAGGCCTATTTGCGACGTATCAGCACTATAGCCCGCGCACAGATAAAGTACGAGAAAAGCACTTTTCGCTTTGTTTAATATCAATCAATAGTTACTATCCCACACATGATTATTTCGAGTAATCAGTATCCTAAGTGTACCGTTTGTCACTTAGAGTACTCGTTGGCCGTATACCCTGTTTCTGGGATGATACTAGTATATTAGTACAATATACGTGTAATATCTTTACAATTCCCGTTCTACTCCCAAGCCGAAAAGTGCAAAATCATATTTTACCGGATCATTGGGATCCAATAGACGAAGATTGCCCGTTAGCTCTTGTGCGGTCTTCCAGTTGACCTTTTCCAAGGTAATCAGTCCAAATTTTCGCGCTACACGTTCAACATGGACATCACAGGGACAGATGAGGTCTTTTGGTGAAAAGCGGCTCCAAATTCCAAAATCTACTCCTTTATTATCCTTTCGGACCATCCAGCGTAAAAACATATTGATACGCTTGACAGTAGATTTTTGGGCCGGGCTACTGATATGTTTACGCGTTCGGTGCGGATAGTCTGGCAGCGAAAAGAAATAGGTTTTAAATGCATTCAGCGCCTGCTCCAAATCCACCTCTTTTACCGTTTCCTGCCCTACCAAAAAAGCATCTTCTAAAGACGCAAAGTGGCTATAGTGATACCGAAAAAAAGCAACAAAATAAAGAATATCCGTATCATTGAATGTACGATGTTTAAAACCAAGCAGACTTTTGAGGTCCTGATCGCTATGGTTCATGATATAATCATAAGGCACGCCGTCCATTCTTGCGATCAATTCATTACACTTATTGATGATGGTTTTACGTTGTCCCCAAGCCATTATAGCAGCTAGGAATCCCGTAATCTCGATATCATTCTTGCTTGAAAATTGATGTGGAATGGATATAGGATCATTGGGGATAAAATTAGGTTGATTATATTCATCAACCTTTTTATCCAAAAAATCTTTTAAATTAAAATCAACAGCCATCATCTATGATTATCGTCCTGTCTGTAATATACCTTTACAGATATTTGCGATCAACCCCGGACCTTCATAGATAAATCCGGTATATACCTGAATAAGACTGGCACCGGCATCAAGTTTTTCAATAGCATCTTTGGCTGAATGAATACCACCAACACCAATGATCGGAAATGCTTTATTGGATTTTTCGCTGAGATAGCGGATTACTTCAGTTGAACGCTTGGTCAAGGGGCGTCCACTAACCCCTCCAGCCTCTTGTGTCAAATCCTGTTGACTCTTTAAGCCTTCTCTTGAAATCGTTGTATTGGTAGCGATAACTCCCGCAATCTGTGTCTCCATGACGATCTCAACGATATCATCCAGCTGACTATCAGTTAAATCGGGTGCAATCTTAAGCAGAATTGGCTTAGGAGCTGATTTTGCTTTATTCAGATCCTGTAATGTGTTTAATATATTTTTTAACGGTTCCTTTTCCTGCAAGTCCCTTAAGCCTGGTGTATTTGGTGAACTGACATTGACGACAAAGTAATCTACATAATCAAAGAGTACATTGAAGCAATAAATATAGTCGTTTACCGCTTCTTCGTTTGGTGTCACTTTATTTTTTCCAATGTTACCACCGATCAGAAGCCCTTTTCGGTCTTTTAGGTTCTTCAATCGGGTAGCAGCAACATCCGCACCCTGATTATTGAACCCCATGCGGTTGATCAGCGCTTCGTCTGGTACAAGGCGAAACATCCGTGGTTTATCATTCCCCGGTTGTGGTTTTGGTGTAACGGTTCCGATTTCAATAAAACCAAAACCTAAATTAGTCATGTCGGAGATATATTCGGCATTTTTATCGAAGCCCGCTGCCAGGCCTACTGGATTTTTAAATTTCAATCCAAAGACCTCACGTTCCAAGCGAGGATCTTCTACCGTAAAAATAGCATTCAATAATTGCTTGGCACCCCAAATTTTTGAGAAGACATTCAATCCGCTGGTCACTTTGTGGTGAGCCATCTCCGGATTCATTGTAAAGAATATAGGTTTGACTAATTTATACATAATCGCAAAGTTAGTCAAACAAGAAGAAATATTCATTACTTTTGTACTTTTGCATTTGAAATGATATCAATAAATAATTTAACATTTGAAATAGGATCCCGTGCGTTGTATGATGAGGCAAACTGGCACATCAAACCAGGTGATAAAGTAGGTTTAATTGGCGCCAATGGGGCCGGAAAATCAACCTTATTGCGTTTGATCGTTGGACAATATGCCCCAACTTCGGGAACAATTTCCATGGCAAAAGATTTAAAGATCGGTTACCTAAACCAGGACTTATTATCTTACCATTCGGACAAGAGCATTCTATACGTCGCTATGGAAGCGTTCGAACGTCAAAATCAACTACATGCCGAAATCGAAGACTTACTTGCGAAATTAGAAACAGATTATTCGGACGATATTCTCAATAGACTAAGCGATAGACAACTTGAATTTGAAGCGCTGGATGGCTATAATCTTGAATTTAAAGCACACGAGATCCTTGCCGGTCTAGGTTTTTCGGAAGAAGAACAAAAAAGGCCACTGGCTACATTCTCCGGGGGCTGGCGTATGCGTGTAATGCTTGCAAAAATTTTGTTGCAGACACCGGATATTCTATTATTGGATGAGCCGACCAACCACATGGACTTACCTTCTATCAAGTGGCTTGAGAATTACCTACAGGCATTTGATGGGGCAATCGTCATTGTATCACACGATAGGTACTTTCTGGACCGCATCATCAAAAAGACGGTGGAGTCGCGTAAAGGAAAATTAACACTTTATGCAGGTAACTACAGCTTCTACCTGGAAGAAAAGGAATTGAGAAACGAACTACAGGCCAACCAGTTCAAAAATCAGCAGGCTAAGATCAAACAGGAAGAACGACTTATTGAGCGTTTCCGTGCTAAAGCATCCAAAGCGAAAATGGCACAATCCCGGATTAAAGCTTTGGATCGAATGGAGAGAGTTGAAGATGTGGATGACGATAATCCAACGGTCAACTTTAGCTTTAAGTTTTCAAAACCTTCTGGCCGTCATGTGGTGACATTAGACAATATTTCTAAATCCTATCCGAACCTAGAGATATTAAAAAACACTTCTGCTATCATTGAAAAAGGTGATAAGATTGCTTTGATCGGAGCAAACGGAAAAGGTAAGTCTACCCTACTGCGTATTGTGGCTGGCACAGATAATCAGTTTGAGGGAAAAGCAGAACATGGACACAATGTGTCGCAAACGTTCTTTGCACAGCATCAGCTAGAGGCGCTCCATCTCGAGAACTCGATCTTAGCTGAACTACAAGCGTTTGCGCCAAAACATACAGAGACTGAATTACGTTCGATACTCGGTTGTTTCCTATTTACGGGCGACGATGCCTTCAAAAAAATCAAAGTGTTGTCTGGGGGTGAAAAATCCCGTGTAGCCCTTGCTAAGGCATTGACTGCAGACGCCAACTTCCTAGCGCTCGATGAGCCTACCAATCACTTGGATATGCAATCGGTCAATATTTTGATCCAGGCACTACAACAATTCGAGGGAACATGTATTGTTGTATCCCACGACCGTTATTTCTTGGATCACGTGGCCAACAAAATTTGGTATATCGAGGACAAGGAGATCAAAGAATATCCGGGCACCTATCAGGAATATGAAGAATGGGCAGCTAAGCGTGTTGTAAAAACAGAGGCAAAACCGGAGAAAAAAGTCAAAGAAGATCCGAAGGTTAAAAAAGAGAAACAAACGCCATCTGAAGACCGGACACGATTACTGAGCAAAAAGAATAAAGAGCTTGCTGCATTGGAGAAAAAAGTCGAAGAACAGGAAATATTGGCCAAAGATTTAGAATTGAAACTGGCTGACGAAGCTGTATATTCGGATGCGACCAAGTTACAGGAAACTACGCGCGCGTACAATTCAGCTAAGGCCCAATTAACCCAGTACCAAGAGCAATGGGAGCAATTGGCCGAGGAAATTATGGAATTGGAAAATGATTAATTTTTTTGGCTTAAAATCAGCTTTTTAAGCAAACAGCTACGATTTTAAGCCAAAAAAATTTGCAGGAATAGGATTAAAGCCCTACTTTTGCATCACTTCAAACAAGGAACGGTAGTTCAAAAAAGAAGTACGATTCCGTAGCTCAGCTGGTAGAGCAATACACTTTTAATGTATGGGTCCTGGGTTCGAATCCCAGCGGGATCACAAAAGAAAAGCTAATCGAAAGATTAGCTTTTTTTGTTTAACAACATCAGGATTCGAAAGAAGGTCTTTTAGCTAAGCTAATTTCATCATAGGGGACTTATGAAGGATTTATATTTTCAGTATATTTACCATTGGGTTCGGTAAAATAATAACTAATGTATAACACTTTAATCGAATATATCAATTCGCGGGTCTCCAGACCTTTGGCAGCAAATGAAATTAACATTCTCAAAAATAATTTTGTACCACGTAAACTCAGAAAACGACAGATCTTTTTACAGGAAGGTGATATAAGTAACCATATTGGATTTCTTGTCAAAGGCTCCATGAAAAAATACAGTACAGATACCAAAGGTTCTGAACATATAATGAGCCTCTATATTGAAGGCTGGTGGGTAGTCGATCGTGAGAGTTTTGCAAAACTCACTCCTTCTTCCTTTAATATTGAGGCTTGTGAAGGTACGGATTTACTTATCTTAACAAAGAGAGCCGCAGAAGAAGTATTCTCCCTTCCTATAATGAGTGAACTCATACGGCAGTTGGATGAAAATTATTCTTTTGCCAGCCAAAAAAGGATCAATGCCGCCATAAGTATGACAGCTGAAGAAAGATATAATATGCTTCTTGATAACTATCCTGAATTTGTGCAGCGATTTCCGCAACGCATGATTGCTTCGTATTTAGGTATCACGCAAGAAACCATTAGCAGGATCCGTTCTAGAGCTGTCAAAAAATAATCAGGATTGATTGACAATAGGAATTACCTTTGTCCCAATTAGTTCAATGGCTTTGAATATATCTTCTTTGCTAAGTCCTGGATTGTCCATCTGAAACGTAAATCTTGATATACCACCCAATGCCTCACTATGTCGTAAAATCTTTTCGGCAACTTCTTCGGGATTACCAATGACATAAGCACCGGTGGGGTCGGCCTGGGCCTCAAACATTTCCCGTGTAGGAGTAGACCACCCTCTCTCCTTGCCTATCTTACCCATCATTTCCTGGTACCCTGGAAAGTAAATATTCTTTGCTTTAATTGTTGTATCCGCCACAAAGCCTAGTGAATGTAGTCCTACTTTAAGCTTCGCCCTAGCATGTCCAGCTTTTTCTCCGGCCTCATAATATAAGTCTATCAGCGGACGGAAACGGTGGGTTTCACCTCCAATAACGGCCACCATCAATGGAAGCCCCAGTGCTCCAGCGCGTATAAAAGATTGCGGAGTTCCTCCTACCCCTATCCAAACGGGCAGCTGTTCCTGCACCGGCCTTGGATATATGGCCTGTTGTTTTAGTTCTGGGCGGAATTTCCCCTTCCAGGTTATAGTTTCATTATCACGGATTTCAAGAAGCAATTTAATCTTCTCTTCGAAAAGTGCATCATAATCTTGGATATTGAACCCAAATAAAGGAAATGAATCAATAAATGATCCTCTTCCAGCTACAATCTCAGCCCGGCCTTTTGAAATAATATCCAACGTGGCATATTCCTGAAATACCCTAACAGGATCTGCCGCACTTAGTACGGTAACCGCACTCGTTAGACGAATATGCTGAGTTCTTGCTGCCGCTGCCGCCAATATTACTGCTGGAGACTCATCCAAAAATTCTTTTCGATGATGCTCTCCCAGCCCAAAAACATGTAATCCGGCCTGATCCGCAAACGCTATCTTTGACAACAAAGCTTCCATAGCCGCCATATTTTCCTCAGGACGCAACCCGTCATCATATGCACCAGTGGCAATAAAACTATCTATTCCTATTTCCATAATCATTAATTTAGTTTTGTAGACTTTCCATTATTGAAAAGCTAACCAAATTTCTATTTTTTGATGGTTCATAACGATGATCTATGTCAAAAAGAATGCCGACAAATCATAAAAAACATCTTCTATCTCAGGCAAAGAGACGCAGACTCATAATCCATATAGCCTTGCTGCCTCAATGTACATGAATGGTCGTCAAATTGGGTATCAGGAGGCAAAGTAGGTTTGACGGAACTCGATCCAATTATTTTCATTTTTGTATATTTAGAAGTAATTTAAGAAGCAACCATCATTTGGAAAATATAATAAACCATTTTGACAAGTATCTACCTCTTAATGATGAGGAAAAACAGGCTTTGATGAGTCGTGTTACGGAAAGGAAAATCAAACGCAGGCAATTTTTGTTGCAAGAAGGAGATGTATGTAAGTACTTTACTTATGTGCAAAGTGGCTGTTTTAAAATGTATGGTGTTGATGATAAGGGTATTGAACACAATCTTGTTTTTGCAGCGGAAAATGACTGGATCTCGGATATTGGTAGCTTACACAAAGAACTTCCTTCTAAATTGTTCATAGAAGCAATTGAACCGTCTATGGTATTACAAATATCTAAAGGAGATCTGTGGTACTTATACAGCAACCATCCAAAGTTTGACCGGAACTTCCGTGTAATCATCGAAGATAAATATATCGAACTTCAAAATCGCTTATTGCAGGCATTTAGCTCCACCGCGCTCGATAGGTATGATCGTTTCATTACCCAATATCCGCATTTAGCCAATAGATTACCAAATACCCAAATTGCCTCTTATCTAGGCGTAACCCCCGAATTTCTGAGTAAAATAAAGAATGATAGATTTAAAAAATAGCTTTACCCTTAACCTATATTAAGGATATTTCTTAACTTATCTTATAAGCTTGGCTAAATTGTTTATCACAACTTTGTACTGTCAATAAAGGCAAACAACATTTAAAACATACAGTAATGAACACAACAAGTCAAAAAACAAAAGTCGCCATTATCGGTTTAGGAAATATTGGTAGAGCAATTGCATCCAATCTTGTAAAAGGTAACCATCCAGTTATTATTTCATCCCGCGAGATCAGTAAAGCGCAAAGTTTTGCTTCTGAATTGGGAATTTTAGCGACAGCCGAAGAAATAGCTAAAGCAATAGAAGATGCCAATGTAATCATTCCGGCCATCTACTTTGACAAAATCAAGGATTTTTTAAGCCAATATGCATCAGAATTAAAAGGAAAAATAATTATTGATGTTTCCAATCCCATTGCTCCTGACGGTAATGGAGGCTTCAAAAAAATTATTGACAAAGATGTTTCTGCTGGTCAAGTTTTGTTGGATCTGATCCCAAAAGAAACACATTTTGTAAAAGCATTCGGTACATTGGGAGCTAATTCTTTGTCAGAAGTAGCGTTTACTGAACCTAATAGAAAGGTCCTTTTCTATGCCTCGGACAGCACAAACAGCAATAAACAAATAGAGGAACTTATTACCGATAGTGGTTTTGAACCACTACACATCGGTGGTATCAATCAATCTATCCGTATCGAGGTATTCGGCGATCTACATGAATTTGGTGCATTGGGCAAAACCGTAACGCTTGAAGAAGCTAAGAAGGCCCTTAACGCACAAAATAGGTAAAACAGCTCCTTTATCCGCCTAAAAACGTTTCGTTCCCGGTATCAATAGCCGCAAAATAAGAAAAGCTAATCTTACGATTAGCTTTTCTTTGCGCGATCTAGTCAATAGGCAATACACTGTGTAGTAGAGCGATACTGCAACAGATCTATATACAGGATTATTTTAAACTACATTCCAATTTTTATTTACTGTTATCTGGGGATTGCTTTGCAGGGCTTCATCTACTAAATTTAGTACTTTAAGAACATTTCCGCTCAAACGAAAACGATATGTTTCCTGTGCTGTTTGAATTTTTACTGTTGCACTGTACCCTCTGTAATGCGTTTGTGATACATGAATACTTGTTATGTCCTTAAAAGCAATGGTCGTTTGCTGCAGGTTTGTAAAAAAACGAACCATACCTTGTTTTACAACATAAGGTGGCATAAATTTTTCGTAAAAAGGAGCTTTGTTGTTGTTCTTTATTAGCTTTTCCATGTCTTTTTCAGAAAGTGTCTCGATAAACTGTCGATAATTATCGGTATATCTTCTAATGAAAAGAATAGCTGGAATTACCATCAAGAGCAAACAGCAAAAAAATCCCAGGGCGTAAAGATAACTGTCAATTACCCTTGCATTATAACGATCTTCACCCAAAACTGCTCTGCCGTAAGATTCTGTTTCCATCATAGTTATAATAAAAAAAATGATAGGAAGTATTACACTTACCGACAACATTATGCCGATAATTATCAAACTTCGACGTTGTAGCTCGTTTATGAAAAAATTATTCATTGCCTTTTTGTTTGTATTTCAACGTTTTCATTATGCCCTAAGAGTAGTCTCTATTTGAATATTCATTGTTTTTTTAACTGAGTTTCTAAACCAAAAATATCCATAGGGGCTTCCCTTCTCCCCCATCTACAATCAAATTCAGCTTAAATGTATGTTATTTCTTATTACAGATAATTAAAATTTAATATTCGAATGTCCCAGTTTACGATTCGCTTTAATGGAATATTTATTTGCACTGTTTATATCTATTTGAAGCCAGCAATAAGAGTACCACGGAAATAGTTGAGAAAAACCACCAAACGGCTCATTTTTAACAGAATAAATATTTTCATATGGATTTTTTATCACTTGAACCCTTTATCCCTTCTGGCAAGGATTTTCAAAAATCAAAGCTATTGTTCCAAGAGCTTGGTTTTTCAATAACATGGGAAGAGGACAATCTTATCGGTTTCCAAAATGGAAATTGTAAATTCATATTACAACAATATGATAATGAAACATTCGCTCAAAATTTAATGCTAGCGGTTAAGATTGAAAATATGAATACCTTTTGGAGCGAGGTAACCCCAAAAAAACTTTCAGACAAGTTTGGCATCCCGGAAATTGGACAACCAATAAAACAACCATATGGTATAGAGGTCAACATTATTGACATTGCTGGAGTTTGTTGGCATTTTATTGAAGAGCAAATTTAAAATAAGGAAGAAAGATCGACTGGAAAAGTAAAAAGGATCGGGCATAAAACAGATATGAGTTACAATTTCCTTGCATTGCATAAGCCATTTTTTTAATAAAATGAAAACGATTTTTGTTACATTTGAACTTATACGTTAACCATCATGTTAAGCCAGTCGGAAATATTAAAACATTTGGAATCCCTTCAACAGCTGAATGATGAAGAACGCCTTGAATTGTCCAAAATATGCAAACCACTATTTTTGTCCAAAAAGACCAAACTTGTGGAAACGGATGATCGATTTGATTCTGTCTTTGTACTGACAACGGGCTTGTTACGTTGGTATTTCTATTCGGATGATGGTACCGAAAATAATGTTTTCTTCTCCTCGGAAGCAGATCATGCCTTTATCGCCAGTATCCCTGAGTATTATGCTGACCAACGGGAAACAAAATACACCATCGAAGCTGTTGTGGATACACAGTTACTGCTATTTCCGAAAGAAATCTTTGAAGATTTGGCCTTTCAACATAAAGGGATTTTCCAGTTCTATGTCAAATCCTTAAAAATTATTATTGATACCTTACGCATCCGTACCGAGCAGCTATGCAGTGATTCTCCAAGTGCCCGCTATGAGGTTTTCCTAGAAAACCGTTCGTACATCACCAGAAATACAAACCGCAAGCATATCGCTAATTTCTTGGGCATTACACCAAACTCTTTGTCAAGATTAACAGCCCGTATACAAAAAAAACGGCCACCAAAAAACTAACTTAAGAATACTTTTTTAGCCTGTATTCGTTCTAATTTTGCTTCGTCAAAAAAGCTGTAAAACAGCCATTTGTACAGATAGTATGATTTAAAACGAAAACAAAATGAACAAGTTTATTGTAAGAATAGGTGTCTTAAGCCTATTCGCACTTTTGGAAATTAATGTGGTACATGCCCAATCTCATGAAGCGGAAAAGGTTGGCCTGTACATCACCCAAGAAATGTCATTTTTAAATATGACAACAACGCAAGCCGAACAGGTTTATCAAATAAACCTTCAGGCAGCCAATGCTGTAGAAAACTTAAGCCAAAATAGCAATGCTCAACAAATAGGCACTGCGGAGAACATCGAAGGTTTTACAGAGATCCTAAAACAAAGGAACCTAGCTGTACAGGAAATTCTATCACCGGTACAATTCCAACTCTTTAAAGAAAACAAAATAATAAGAGCAGCTACTTTCAGGACTATTGTCATGGCCAAAATGTTGGATTTAACCCAAGATCAGCTCGATCCAATTTTTGAGATCAATCAAGCAGTAGTAAAAAATGTAAGAAAAGACCTAGACACATACTTTTCTGCGGATAATAACTGGGGTAAAAAAAATGCACAACGTAAACTGAATAGAGCGCTAAAGAAAACGGACAAAGCATTTGACAAAGTCCTAAGCCCGCAGCAAACTACGATTTACCATGAAAATGTTTATCTTTTGCGAAATGTACTTCGCGAAGAATATGGAACTAAAGACTCGTTTTAAATCATGTTTTCATGATGCTCGGCTTTATCTTAATTGATATTGCCGAGATTTTTATCACCAAATTTATTTTATCATGCAAAAATTATTAGCAACAATTTGCTTATTGCTATTGTGCAGCGTTTCACATGCCGCTACTGGCGGTGCCGAAGACACGATCGCGGATGTAGCATCATGGCTTATCATATTTATCTTACCTATCGCTGGAATTTTTCTTTTTTGGAAAGTACATATTTATCCTGAAAAAATAGCGGAGAAGAAAAATCATCCACAGCTAAGTGCCATAAAAAGTATGTGTTTACTTTCATTGATATTCGGCGGTCTTCTCTGGCCAGTTGCCTTGATATGGGCAAATTATGACTATAAAAAAGATAAAGTGCCTGTTCCAAATTTAGGAGAATCGGACTCTTCTTCAGGTAAAGAAAGCTTACATATTGAGGAAAAGAAATAAATTCTATAAGAAATACAGAATCATCTAGAACAAAAAATTATGTTAGAATTACTAATAGGAATATATGCCGGTATTTGCTGGCTTATCATCAAAAAACTAAAACTAATCCCTTGGAATTTCAATACGCAAGTTGTTGTATACTCATTACCTATTTTTGGGTCTATTGCCCTGATATTGAGTCTCAACTATTTTTGCCCCATTACATCGGATGTAAAAGTCGGTAACCGCAGTGTGGATATTACAACCCAAACCTTAGGGAAAGTCAAAAAAGTATATGTCAAAACAAATCAGGAGGTGAAAAAAGGAGATACACTATTTACGATAGATCCAGTACCATACGAGCAAGAGATAAAATCGTTGGAAGCCCAGCTCAGCAATATGAAGTCTACCGTTTCCTCCTACACTTCGGATATTGATGCTTCCCGCAAAAATATACTGAGTTTACAATCTCAGCTTGATTTGAGCAATAAAAGAATAAAGCAATACCAGGAACTCGTAGCGGCCGGTGCAGCCAATAGATTTGACCTGGAACAAGCTGTCGCTACTTCGCAGGATCTGCAATCGCGAATTAGTGCTGCTCAGGCACAAAAATTGTCGTTGGAAGCCAAATATCATTCGACTCATAACGGCGAAAATGCGTCTATTGCGGAACTAAGGGCTAAATTGGATCAGGCAAAATGGAATCTTTCCCAAACAGTAGTTTTAGCGCCTACCGATGGTCTAATTCCAAATGTACAGCTGAATGAAGGGGCGATGATGGCACCTTTTAAATCAGCTTTTGTGCTGATTCAAAAACAACAATCTATTATCGCCTTCTTCTCCCAAAATGAGTTGGAAACGGTGAAAAATGGTAATGAAGTCGAGCTTGCTTTAAAGACAGCTCCAGGGAAAGTAGTCAAAGCAAAATTGGAATACGTGGTTGATGCAACCAGTCAGGGTATCATGAACAATGCCGGTGGAATGCTTGGTGGTAATGCCACAACTTCAGGAATTCCTGAAACAGCGCGACAAGTGCCCGAAACGGATGGAAAGCTCATTGCGAAATTTGTATTGGACGAAAACGAGCAACCGCTAACTGTCGGTGCAAGAGGAACGGCTGTCATTTATTCCGACCATATCAAACCGTTGCATCTTATCCGGAAAGTAATGGTGCGTGTGAGCAGCAAAATCAATTACTTAATTCCAAAACTACATTAACATGATAAAGAAAATCAGTATAGGGGCTCTCCTACTATTCAACTTGACTTCTTGTATCGGTTACAAAAATGCAACAACTGAGAAAATTGATGAATTAAAAAACACGAGCGCGATAAAGGCGAATGTTGAAATATCTGATAAATGGATTCAGGAACAAGGTAAGAACCAAGCCGCTTTTTCTTATGGGTGGATGAACGAACTCCTCACACCGGAGTTGGAAGCGTTAATCAAAGAAGGGCTTGCCCATAATGCGGATATTATCATCTCCAAAGAAAAACTGAATCAAGTTGAATTAGCTATGGATATCGCCGGAAGCAGCCTTTATCCAAGTGTTAATGCATTAGCAAATACAGGTAACAACCTTGTCAGTGGAAGCCACATCGGAAAGTTGCAATTAAAAGCCAACTGGGAACTTGATCTCTGGGGAAAAAACAAATCTGCGGAAATGGCGAGTGTAAGCCAATACTTTTCGGCAACGTTTCAGCAAAAAATGCTGGAACAGTCCGTTGCCGGGATAATTGCTAAGGCATATTACCTGAATATTGCAGGTCAGTACCAAGAACAAAAAATCAGGGAGTATATTACAAAAACCGAAGACTTAAAAAGGATTTTAACTGTTCAGAATAAAGTTGGAACGGCAAACGCGCTCGATTTGTCCAATATAGAAAGCGAGTCTATTCTCCTGAGCTCTTACCTTGAGAAAATTAAAAATGCCAATTCGCAATCAAGAAGAAGTTTAGAAATGTTGTGTGGAAAATATCCAGAGGGTTTGATAAAAGTAAATACGAAATTTTCGGCTTTACAACAGGATATCCCAACAAATTTTCCACTAAATGTTTTGGAAAAGAGAGCCGATATTATGGCCCAGCAATTTCAAATAGAATCCAGTTTCTATGAAATTCAGGAAGCAAAAGCAGCGCGGTTACCTGCCATTAACATCAGTGCTGCATTTGGAGCTGCGGAAACAAATGTTGAGGGGATCAGCAATCTGTTTTCCAATCCATTGATAAAAGTCGGTGGTGGCTTAACAACCCCTATTTTTAACGGCGGAAAATTAAAAAAGAACGTAGAAATAAAAACCTCACAACAAAAACAAGCTGTTGAGGAGTATGCAAAATCAGTCCTACTAGCTTTCAGCGAGGTAGAATCTGCCTTAGCAAATTTAGGTTCAATCGAAAAACAAGAGGTTTTCCAGCAACAGGCAATTTCTTCGTTGGAGAAAAATATAGATTTAACAAGAAAACAGATCAATGTCGGCAGCAGCAACAGTTTCATCCTGCTTCAAAAGCAAAGAGATCTGGTAAAAAGGGAAATGAATAATATCGATCTCCATCTCCAACAGCGCATTGAAAGGATCAACCTCTACATGGCACTAGGAGCAAATGGACTTGCTAATTTTTAGATACAACAGGGCATGAGCAAAAAAAGCTAATCTTTTGATTAGCTTTTTTTATAAATCACCGATTTAAGAATTTAATAACTTATCTAATGATCTGCATCATTTAAATCTGTTATTTCATGTTATCTTCGAGATATTGCTCCTTATTTGGCAGCTCAAGTTTCTACACTTTATGGTAAAAAGATTGATCACATGAAAAATTTACTATTATTGGATCTGCCCCTATTCGAGATTCTGGTATGTACAGTTGTTATAGTCAGCATTTATCTGCTGTTTTTGATATTCTTTGGAAAGAAAAACGAGAATAGTTCAGTACTAACGTCACTTATTCACGTTTACCATTGATATATGCATACATTGCTGTTGCATGGCCATGTCCTAATTGAAAATCTTCTTTGAGCCAGTTTATTATCTCAGTCGCTTTTACACCTTTTTTAATATCCCTCCTTCAGTAAACCCTTTTTCAGTGGCAAGTCTTTCAAAATCAGAACGGGAATTTCCAGTTTTTTCTTCAATATTTTTAAGATAGGTTTCAAATGACATAATATTTTGTTTTTTGGTTTACTACTATTTTTTAGGTCTATTTATTACAGAGTTGATTATCAATCTCACCTTCAAAGAGACTTTTATAGTATAACAGTTAAATATAAAAAATAAGCTGTCTTTATTCGCATCAGTTTTAGTACAATATCCTATTTCTTGTCGTGATATACATATTCAACAATGCTATTCCACACCCTATTGTTATAAGCGTTCATTTTTGAGATGGTATCGGTATTGCTTACGATAATAATTTTCGTATCAATTCCATCTACAGGCTGAACGCTTCTACCTTCCTTCGAAGACCGAAATTCTGCTAAATTGATTTTAGCTGTCAGGTTTTCCCAATCCTGAGGTACTGTCCTCTTATGATATTCTGAATTATTAGCCAGATTAGCCGCTACTGTTTGACGATAATGCGTGGAGTCTTTATCGATAAACATACTGGAGTGAAATCCTAGTTGCCCTCCTGTATTGATGACTTCAATAGATTTTATTGCGACATCTTTCATAACTCTTGGCTCATTTGAGGTCTTGTTCTTTGTTTCAGTGCAGCTGATCAAAAACAAGGATAAAATAACTAATTTATACATTCCTTAAAATTTAAACTTTTATACAAGGTCAAATTGTTTATAAATAAAGATAGGACATTTTATTTCCTGTCTAGTCACAATCTTATATCTGACAGCATTCAGTTACAATTCCCCATTTCGCTCTCTTTGCCCTCGTCCATCTGGCCATTACAAGCAATAATGGTGATGTCAGTGATGCATGCCTTTTTGTGCTGCAGTCTCTTGCTTGCCATTGTCCTATATATCCTACCCGCTTTACCTCCTACATTACCCGATCGTTTATTTTTACGTCGCCTGGATCAGTATTCATCAAGGGATGACCTTCGCTCAGGCCTGGCCGTATGCACTGATCATCTTAATTTCCAGTATATTATTAGCCTATATAAGTTTAAAATGGCATGATGAACCCATTCACAAATGGTTAAAAAATCGTAGATCTTCGAGGGCTCAGGAATCAAGATTCCAAACATAACTTCTGGTATAAAACGGAGGATATTTTTTAGAAATATTTTAGTTGAAATTTTAATATTAAATTTAATAAACAATACAATATCAAAACTGGGAATACGTTTATGGCCTGTTTACTTTACCCTCCTATAAATAGGAGGATAAATTTCACGATTTATATGTATTGGAATAATTGAGAATACTTAATAAGTTTGTTGATGTGCTAAATAAGTCTTTTTAAATCACTGAAAAGCATACTATTAAAACACTTCAGATGAAGAAACTGCTTTTCCAATTTATCTTAACTATACTGCTGCTATCCCCAACATATGGTCAGGATACCAGTGCTATAGATAGTTTAAGAAATGAATTTACGGCAGCAAAATCTGACACCGCTAAGCTATCATTATCAAACAAGCTCGCTCGAGAATATTTTATCCGTGGCGACAGCATTTCTGCCTTCAAGTATGGGTATATATCGCTTGCACTTGCCCGAAAAACAAAGGTGCCACTGTATCGGGCAAAGGGCAACCAGATCATGGGTTATCTACACACCATATTGATCCATATGGATAGTGCAAAGTATTACAATAATCAGGTTGTCCAAATCCTAAAAAGTGCAACATCTGCTGAAGAAATGCGCGTTGTGGCCTATGCAAAAAATAATTTGGCAGCCAATTACCATGTGATTGGTCAGCTCAAAAAAGCAGTTGAACTTTTAATTGAAAATCTACCAATATTTGAAAAGATAAAGGATAATAGGCTTTATCATGTAACCTTGGAAAACATTGCAGCCACCTTTAACGAATTGGAAGATTATGAAAAAGCCACATTCTATATTCTAAAAGGGATCGATTTTCTAAATAAAAATAATTTTGATCCAGAGCATAAAATTGGTACTTATCTCATAGGCACTTTAATTACATACGGGCAGAATGATCTGGTGCTTATGAAAACCTATCTTGATAAAGTCAAGTTGTATTTAGATCAAGTGGGGACTTCCACCCTATATTCCTGTCGTTATTACGCTTATTTGACCTGGTATTACGTCAGAAAGAAGGATTTAAAAAAATCCAGGGCGGCGCTAGCACAAGCGGAAAAAGCGCTGAAAAATTTGAAGAGCCGAACCAATTACTATGATTTCTACAATTCACAATATGAGGTTGCCTATTTAGCTGGAGACAATAAAACAGCTCAGCAGGCTGCATTTACTTTATATAACATGGCAAAAGAGGATGACCGTAAATCGGTCGCCGCCAGTCATGCACAGGATGTCGCGCTTATGGCCAGCAGAAATGGTGATTATAAAACTGCTTACACCTTTCAAAAGCGATATTCAGTTATTTCTGATAGCACGAAATACGAAAACATGGAAGTAGAGATACAGAATCTAGAAATCAACTATCAAACCGCAGAAAAAGAAAAACGTATTGCCCTATTGGAAAATGAACAACGTGAAGTCGTATTAAAAAGCAAAAATCAAGTTTTGCTGAATTTAGTTTTGGGTATTGGCGCTCTTACTTTCTTATTGGTCATGTTGTTTCTTTTTTATGTGCTAAGGACAAATAAAAAGAATAATAGAAAACGTTTGGAGGAAATCGGCCGGGATCAAGAACTTAAAATATCGCAGGCGCTACTTGTAGGCGAAGATCGCGAACGTATACGGATCGCGCGTGATTTACACGATGGTATCGGTGGAACATTAAGCGGAATAAAACTAAAGCTTTCAGATCCAACTGCAGATAAAGAATTGATGGTCCAAAAGGCAAATGAGCAACTTCGCTCCGCCATTGGGGAGCTCAGAAGAACCGCAAGAGGAATGATGCCAGAAAGTCTACTGAAAAATGGGCTTGAGACAGCACTACATGACCTATGTACAGATCTGATAAGCTCCGAGGTACAGATTGAATTTCAATCCAGTGGTTTGTTGTCAGATCATTCCATGAATAATACTGTTCATATCTACCGCATTGTACAAGAATTATTGACCAATGCAATCAAACACGGTAAGGCAAAAAATATTCTGGTGCAACTTATCCAAGAACAAGATGCTATCTTGATCACCGTAGATGACAATGGTAAGGGATTTGACACAGGACAAATGTCAAACGTAACAGGTATAGGTCTCAAAAATATTCAGAATCGGGTTGACTTTCTTAAAGGGACATTGTCAATTGATAGTGACCCAGGAAATGGAACCTCCGTAAATATTGAGATTTATGTACGATAGAGAATTCGTTATAGCCATATTAGATGATCATCCAATGGTATTGGATGGTATCCAAGAAATTATCAGGAGAAATATCACCAATGCAACAGTCATCGGTTTTCCGAGTATTATGCTATTTAACGATTTTATCAGGGCCAAGCCTGTGGATCTGCTTTTGGTGGATATGTTTCTCAGTGATGGACGTGGAATTGATGTCTGTAAGGAGGTTAAAGAAAAGTTCCCTGTGGTTCGTGTATTGGGAATGAGCAGCGCACTTGAAAGAAGTACAATTGTTGAACTCCTGCAACAAGGAGGATCCGGTTTTATTCTCAAAAATACCGAGGCTACCGAGATCTTGGAAGCGATTGAAAAAGTGATGCGTGGCGAGATTGTCTTAAGTCCTGAAGCAGATAATCTATTAAATAGATCTTTAGACAATCCAAGTCCCCTACCTACCCTAACCAGACGTGAACGAGAACTATTGCGCTACCTAGTTCAAGGGAAAAAAATAGCTGAAATTGCAGACCTATTGCTTTTAAGCAACTCAACGATAGACACTTATTGCAAGTACCTTCTGCAAAAATTTAATGTGAGTAATACGACTGATTTGCTAACCCTCGTTTCCAGAGAAAATATATTGTAAAAAGTCTTACTGATTATTATTACTTTACTTCCCTATCTATTCGTTGTCTTATCATTTAAATAAAAAATTATAGTGATCTTTTTAGCTCAATCTAGATTGACAAAGCTATTGCATATTAAATACAGCCTAACCATTATCCACGTGATCGAAGATGAATATATCAATCATAAAATACCAAAAGGGAAACAAAGAGCTTCCTGAAAGCAGCCTAATAATTTTATAAAAAATTGAATGTAAATTAACAAATAACGGTTATCTTCATATAGCATACCTTACTTTAATCCATTTCAGAAGTCATGGCATTAACGAAAGGAATTGGACTGTATTTGTTTGAAAGATATTCCACTACATTACTAGGAGTTATCTTTTACATGTTAACATATATTCAGCATAGGGAAAATCCTAAGTTTAATGAAAGCAATATGATGAAAAAAACTGTATTAACCATTACATTAAACCCTTCGGTAGACAAAAGTACAAGTGTTCAAAACATTGTTCCCGAAAAGAAACTGCGCTGCAATCCCCCAAAGTATGAAGCTGGTGGTGGTGGTATTAATGTAAGCCGTGCGCTCAAACGACTTGGTATATCTTCAAACGCACTTTTTACCTCTGGAGGAAAAACGGGCAATATGTTGGAGGGATTGTTAAAACAAGAAGAACTCGATATTACACCAATCCATATCAGCAGTGAAACAAGGGAAAACTTTATTGTGATAGATACGACCACCAATCAACAATATCGATTTGGATTTCCGGGTGAAGCCTTTACAGCGGAAGAGAAGGAAAACATTTTGGCTATTGTTGACCAATTAAATCCAATACCTGATTTTGTCGTCATCAGTGGTAGCCTCCCAAATGATGTTCCCGCGGACTTTATTGGATTACTTATCAATAAATATAAAGCAAAAGGAAGCAAAGTGATCGTAGATACTTCCGGAGATGCGCTTAAAGTTGCTTTGGAGGAAGGCGTATATTTGCTGAAACCAAATGCGGGTGAATTGGCCGCTCTTGTTGGAAAAGAAGAACTGGCTAGCACAGATCTGGATCATGCCGCCAAGCAAATAATTGCACAGGGCCAAGCTGTCCTTGTTGTCGTATCTCTGGGAGCTCAGGGAGCCGTGCTGTATACCGCAGCAGAAAAAATTCAGATGGTTCCACCACTTGTAAAAATACGTAGTACTGTTGGTGCTGGAGATAGTATGGTTGCAGGTATGGTATCCGTTCTGACCAGAGAAGGCACAACCGAAGAACTGCTTCGTATGGGAATAGCTTGCGGATCGGTAACCACTATGGCCGAAGGAACCGCCCTCTTTCAAAAGAAAGATGTGGACAGACTATATGACGAACTCAGAAAGTTATAAGCCCGTAGATAAAATACGCGCGGTTTAATTTTTAGAATAGCTGTTCAGTTGTAATAAACCTGTTTTCGGCCATTCGGGACGAGCAACGCTATAAGAAACTTTTTAACCTAATCTTTATTGTATTTATGCATATCAAAAACATTCAGAATCACAATCTTTTTGCATATCGAAGATTACGGCGGGCGATCGGTTATCTGGGCATCTTTCTACCTATTATCTTGGTTTTGCTGTCCTTATTTAAGTTTTTCTGCACCAGCATTCAACCATCCATCAGTCATTACTATTTTTCAAATCTGAGAGAAATTTTTACCGGAACTTTGTCTGCCGTTGGATTATTTCTAATCTGCTATAAAGGAAATGGAAATAAAGTCATTTGGAAAAATGATAATATCCTCACAAATCTTGCTGGATTTATGGCGATTGGAGTTGCCTTTATACCCACAGATCCAATTGGTAGCAGCTGCACGCAATGCACACTGGTTGCAGTTGGTTTAAAGGAACTACATTATGGGTTTGCAGCTGTACTTTTTCTGACGTTTGCATTCCTTTCCATCAATGTATTTACTATTGGCCAAGAACCAAACAAAGAGATTCCGATTAGTGTCATGAATGAAAATAATATTTACCGTTTTTGTGGCTATGGTATAATCGTTTGTATCGCTTTGATTCCGTTTAAGCTCTTTGGGTATGCAACACTTGTATTTGAGGCCATTGCACTTTTTTTATTTGGCAGTTCATGGCTTATTAAGGGACGTGCTTTGGGTGACAAAGGTGCTATAGGTGAAAAATTATACCGTGAACATAATACCACAGATACCGAAAAGGCGGGGGCGTTCTAGGTCTTGGGATCATCTACTGGGTCGGCCTCTACCCGCTTCTCCTCCTGTGTCAACGGAGCTGGAGGAATCTCACCACCAGCACGTTCGATTTCCTGAGTCTCCACATGTACGGCAAATTGAGCTGGTTCGATCGGAATCCCCATCACCGTTGCGTATTCTCTTGTATAGATGGCTCCAAAATATAAGATAGCAGCAGTATAATACACCCAAAGCAAAATCAAGACAAATGATCCCGCAGCACCATAGGTGTCCTGGGTCGCTGAATGTTCCAGATATATTCCGATCAGATAACGACCCAAAATAAACAAAACTGCTGTAAATAGGGCCCCTGCACGAACTGTCCGCCATTGAATATTGACGTCGGGAAGTACTTTAAAAATAATACTAAAGAGTAAGAATATAATACCAAATGATAACGCAAAGTTGATTCCGTCAAGCAGCACCACTGTCATGTCGGGAAAATAACATTGCAATTGTCCTGTAAGGGCCAAGATTACACCATTGATAATCAAGGTGACAACCAATAAAAATCCCAGACCAATGACTAAGGAAGAAGACAACAAGCGATCCTGAATCAATTTCAACCAGCCCTTCTTCGGCTTGGCCCGTACATGCCAGATTTTATTGATTGAATTTTGGATATCTCCAAATACACTGGTTGCTCCTAATATCAAAGTTATGCTGCTAATTAGCAGTGCCATGTTGGATTTGCCCGAGAGTTCGAGATTTTGAATAACTTCCTGAATCTGTTTGGCGGCACTGTTACCTACTAAGCCACGCAGTTCCATAAAGACCTTCCCCTCGATGGCATCTTCACCATAAAATATACCTGCCAGCGCAATTATTAAAACCAGTATTGGGCCGATCGAAAAAACAGTATAGTAAGATAAAGAAGCACTATATTTCATTGAATCTTCATTCAAAAATCCGGCAACTGAACTCTTCAAAATTCGCCAGTAGGTCTTTATCTTACTTCTACTTTTAGTCCTTATATCCATATTGATCATCTTTGTCAATAAGAATAAACCACCTTCCGGTAAAGAATGTTTTTGGATTTACAAAGAAACAGCGGAATACTAGTGTGACGCAACCCTATTATTCATGCGAATAATCCCAAATAGTCCCCTGAAAAACAAGCTGATTGGCGCCCGCGACTTTTAAGGTAAGATCCATATCCGAAGCGATCGCCTTCAACATTAAAATCGGAGTGACTTTTAAAGCATTCGGCCAATCCACAAGATGAATTGCGACATGTGAAAGACTATTGGTTTTCGTATATTTTGCCTGCATCTTGTCTATCGTTGAAGCCGTCGATAATATACTAAATTGACCATCATTTTTCTGAAACCACTGGTAAAACAACTTATTGGGGAGAAATTTAGGTAAGTTCTCATCCCCCCGAATTCCAAACCGAACATTTGGCACTTTACTTTCATAGGCTGTTTTTTCCTCTACTGTTTCAAAATTGTCATTCACCGCATAATTAATAATGGTATCTGTCTGTACGACCTGATTTTTTAAAACTTCGATATCAACGTAATTCCCATTCGCATGGGCCATAATCGAGTCTGCCGAAATCGGAAGATCAACAAGCATGTCTTTTAAAGCTGTCTTTAATCGTTCGTTTGGAAAATTGATCCAGCCTTTGCTGATGTAATTTTCGTTTACCAATTCCCGGACGAGATATTCCTGTGGAAAATTCCAAGTATCAGATTGGAGTTCACCTGCGATCTCAATACGGCTACCTTTCAGGTCAAATTCAATAAAATTTTTGGAAGAAATAGCACTATAACGCAATGATTTACGGGTTAGTTCGCTCGGGTGATTGATGAAACTCTCAATAGATACCCGCTCTGTATCCGACTGGATCAACTGGATCATCTCATCCTTCTTTTTATCGAGATTAAAACCCAGTCCCACCAACACGGTGTTACCCTTCCAAACAAATGCAATTTTATTTGTATCCTGATAAGCATAATTTACTCCCGGAGCGACATTATTTTCAATGGAATCAACTTCCAGCCCCTCTTTTAAGAATGTCAGAAATTGCTTCTCATCTTTCAAATCAAAAAAAGCATAAAAGTTCTTTGTCGTGTCTTCCAGAGAAAAAAGGAATACATTGGCCTTGATATCTATTCCATTGTCTTTTAGCTTAGTCAATTTTTTAGCAAAGTCCTGCCCTCCCTTCGGTGCAGTTTGCCATTTATCGAAAAATTGATTCAATAGGATATCATCCAGAGAAATCGTCAATAAAGCCTTACTCTTTTTATGGACTACAGACTTATACGACTGCTGTTGTCGAATGATGTAAATGCCACAGCCTATTATCACTAATCCTACGATAATACCTAAAGTCCAAATTATTCCTTTTTTAATCATTGTCAGTTATATCAATTGGGTTGTCCAGTTCAGGTTGTTCATCCGGCACAATGCCATCAAGCAGTTGGTTGATCATAAACTGTAAGCCATTGTTTGCGTTTGCTGGCAGTTCAAGTTGCAAATCAGTTTCCAGTTTATCGCCCACAATTCCTTTAGAACTCAAGGTAAAATTACCATAATTATTCAATTCTGCTAATGTAGATCGCCAGCTATTGCCCAATACGAGATTTAGATCTTTTGTCAGCGCTGGTATTTTCTTTGTTTGGAAAGCCGCAGAAAATTTACTTACTTTCATAAGTTTAGCAAAAGATTTATTGGGCTTGGTCGGATAGTTATCCTTGTGCAAAATTTTATTTAACTGTAGGCTATCGTTACTGATCATCACTAGATCTTCATTGAACAGCAGGTATAAAGGAAAATCTTTGCCATTGCCTTGTTTGATTTTATAGATCCCTCCCGCAAAGCTTGCATCAGACTTTGATACCGCGACATCCAATGCCTTTTTGATAATCCTTTGATCTTCGGATGTAAACATCCAGATAAAAGATACTACCTTCTCCTCCTTTGTCTTATTAACTTCCTTTAAGTCATAATTATCATCATAGTCGTAATCAACATAGTCGACCTTCAGATTAGTAATTCCATTGACAACGACCAAATTGTCCCCGGGCATTATTTTGGCAACAGCTTTTTCATCCAGTGCAATTTCAAGTCCAAGAGCCATCAGCTCAAGTACCTCATTCTCTTTTCCAAAATATTTTTTCAGGTTTTTAGTAAAAAATGCCGGTATTTCCTTTAGGTAAGCTTCGGTATTCACATTGACATTAAAATAACCTAAAGTTTCCTCTGTTAAATACTTTGCAAACTTCGGATTGGGCTTCCTTGCATACAATTGTTTAGTCAGTTTCACTAAATCTTTGCCCAGGGTTACACCGGTTTTAAGCGTAATTTTATTTCCCTGTTGCGTCAGGTCAAAAAACATGTCCTTATAGTCATTTTCCAAAGAGAAACTGCTTGTATGATAATACGCATCTACCATGGAACGTACAGAACGAAGTCCGTCATAGAGACCTTCAACTTTGGGTAGCCATACACGTGCAATATCCACATTCTTCAGAAAATGCGCCTGCTCTTGTGCAGTTATATTTGGATAGTTACCGTTCAATAACTGCTCCTGCTCACGCAGTAACCATTTTTCCAATAATATATTCTTAATAGAATCATTTCGTCTATTCACCTCCTCGAAAGCGGTATCAAGTGAATCATAGTTGATATGATTTTCATAGGCACTAGTATCAGCCTCGGTTACACTGGCATAGACGTCCAAAGGTTCTCCCTCCTCTTGCTTTACCTCAGCTTTTAATGTATCAAAATCAAATGCATCCCATTCCATCGTTGTAGAATCCATTGGTACAGAATCAGCACAATTAGCTGCTGCCTCGGCCTCATCTGCTGCCGCAGTGGCGGCAGATACTGCAGCGGCGGCATAATCTATATTTTCGATCCCATATATTGCGGCAGTAGAATCGTTGGCAAGATAGGTCGTACCAACCTCACCTTTTAAAATTCTAAACTCCTTTGCATTCCAAGCGAGCAATTGACCATCCGCGGTTCTAAATCGGCTATAGCCGTTCAAGGCGGGAAGCGAAGTCCCCTGCATATTCAACAACTTTTCAAAGCGGCTGACAGCATTGATCGGGACAATCAACTCTCCGTATAGCAAGCTATCCCTATCATTCCTGTAGTATATAGCCATTCCCTTCGAATCAACTCCTGTCTGCTGGAAATCCTTTTGCAGGTCAATACCCTTCTTTTCAAAATATTTAAAAAAACCAATCCGATCCAGCAACTTATTCAATGTGGAAGCTTCTGCGTATTCAACGACTTTAGCCAGATTAATAGCCACTACTGTATTCGATCCATCAGGTATTTTGGTGTCAAATCCCTGCGCTTGCACCGAACCAAAACCCAAAGACAACATAACGCCAAAACAATAGGGAAGCAATTTTCTTCCCGGACGACCTAATAAACTAGCTGATATAACCATATACATTTGATACTTTCTCTTATTTATCTATAGCATCAAATGTATCAAATGCAATAGGCTATTCTCATCCCTGAATTCAGGTAATTCACAGATTTCTACTAAGCTTCACGTATCAAACCATATTCTATAGCGGATTTGACCGCCGCAGTTACACTTTTCGTCTGAAATTTTTCCATTAAGTTTTTACGATGGCTCTCCACAGTATGGGAACTAATAAACAGGGATTCGGCAATCTGATTGGTCGTCAGTCCTTTGGCCACAAAGGTCAATATCTCCTTTTCACGACGTGTAAGCTTGGGAACTTGTTTCAGTCCGGCATCTGTTTTCTTATTGAGTATAACTTGGGTTTTCTCACAGATGTACCGCTTGCCCACCAAAACATCGGATATGGCGGTAATGATTTCATTGCCGGTGGCATTTTTTTGAAGATAAGCATCTGCCCCCTCATTCAAAATACTATTGATAACCGCCAATTCATTATGCACACTAAAGGCTACTATTTTCAGCTCTTTATGGGCTTCTTTCAGCCCCTTGACTAGATCTATTCCATTTGCATCGGGAAGATTGATATCCAATAACAATACAAGCGGTGCATCTGCTACAATGTTTTTAAATAGTTCTGCTGCACTTGCATACATACCCACAACTTCAAAATCTTCGTGGGAATTGATAATATTTTTTAATCCCTCCAACAACAGCGGGTGATCGTCTGTAATCGCTATCTTTATCATCTTAAGTTATTAATTAAACAACAGGCATTTCAATTTCTATGGTAGTTCCTTCGCCGATGGCGGATATAACCTTCATGTCGCCATGTAGAAAAGAAAGTCTTGACTGTATATTGTGCATGCCTGCAGAATGTTGTAAATCTATCTTTTCGGTATCAAATCCCTTGCCATCATCTTCAATAGTAATATGTAAACGTTCATTATATACAGAAAGTTGTATGAAGATATTGCTTGCTGCGGCATGCTTCAATGCATTGTTTACCAGTTCTTGGATTATTCTATATAAGGAAATCTGATGTTCTACACTTAATTTTGATTCAAATTGGATAAATTCACTTTCTACCTGACAATTTGGTTGACTCATCCGTGCGGCATAATCCTTTAAGGCTTCCTCTAGACCATATTTGACAATTAGGTCCGGCATCAGGTTATGTGCAAGTCGACGCAATTCATCCACAGCATCATCCAGCAGTTCGATACTCCGCGTAATACTATTCTTAACTGAAGGCTGTTCGGTGTCCCCATCGCTAATTGAGGATAAACCCAATTTCGTACTTGACAGCAATCCTCCTAAGCCATCGTGCAGGTCTCTAGCCAGACGTGTCCGCTCCTTCTCTTCCCCTGCCAACATCGCCGTCAGATTTTTGATGGCATGTTGCTGATTATTTTTTTCGATTTCAAGTCCATGCATGTGTTCCTTTTGCTTTAGTGTCTTGGAACGTTGCCAGTAGGCATAACACAATAAGATGACAGCGATTAAACAGCTAATAAATAACCAGATATAAATTGAATTCATGCGTGATTTAAAGGCAATCTCCTGCTTGGAAACATCAAGTTCCTGTAATCGTTGTTCATTCTCCAAGCGGCTTAATTGCAAGTCCTGTTCCTTTTTGTCACGCTCAAGCTGAAGTACTTTCAACTGTTGGGTACGGTTTAGTTCGTTTAATTTTAAATTTTCAACCAATTGATTCTGTCGGTCATTAAGCGCTTTCATCAATTTGATCTGCTGTCCCTTTTTCTCCCCCTCTAAACGAAGACGCATTAATTTTTGGTTTTGCAGTTCCCGTTCATATTTTATTTCAAGTTGTTTGGTTTTATCCAATTTATCCGAGTTGAATGCCTCCTCGAAAACATTAATATAACTTTTTTGATATTGAAATGCCTCTTCGTATTTTCCCTCTTCGACACTCACTTCAGCCAGTCTACTAAAAAGACTTAATCCCATCTGATAATCATAATGTGGCTCTCGCTGCAGGTTGTAAAGCGCTTGTTGCAGATACTTTTTGCCCTGATCCCGATAGCCGCTTTTAAATGCCTCGTCAGCCAATACACCATAGGCTGGAACAGAGATGGCATATTGTCCTGTTTCCTGTGCAATTTCCAAGGCCTGTTGGGCAAATGAAATCGCCTTTTTACTACCATTCTCCGGATAAAATTCATGATACAGATTAGCTAGATTCACCGAGACATAGGCCATATCTGTCGGATTAATAAGATTTTTCTGATTAGTTTTTGCTATTCGGTAAGCTTCCAGATAATGTTCTTCGGCTTTCTTCAAAAGTTGCTGATCTGTTCGGTTTGACCGATATTCCTCCTCAAATAGGTAACCAGCTTGCATATAGGCATCAAATAAACTATTCGTATTCTGACCTGCTTTCGCTGTCTCCAATAAAAGGTTCGTGTACTTCTCCTGAAATTCGTAATTCCGCTGATTGGCGTAAATAGCCGTCAATTCTTTATATATCGCCAATTTACGGGCTATATTCGCATCTGTCTGAGGGGCTTTTTCCAAAAAAGAAATTGCTTTATGAAACTGGGAAACAGCCTGATCCTCCTTATTCTGTCTTGTCATAATCCAGCCATCACAATAATGAATATATCCCTTGATACCGTTATCATTGATTATGGGAAGAACAGACTTTGCATGTTCCAGGTAAAAACGCGATTTCTCAAAGAGGCGATCGTTATAACTATTCATTGCCGCGATGCAATTTAAATAGGCATAGTATTGTTTGTCGGGGTAATTTTTGGCCAATTGAATATTATCATTGAGCAACTGACTTGCCAATGCTTTCTCATTGGCGAAATATAGCGCCTGCGCATATTTTCCGGTCAACAGAAACCGCTCCTTACTCCCCAATGGAAGATTGTAGTATGATTTCTGTAGCTCCTGCAACTGTTCTTGGGCATACAGCTGACAGCAAGAGAATAGAAAAACTAAGCATATAATAAAGGTTTTTAAAAAAAAACGAATATACCTCATAAAGTCTATTAATTCCCATTAGTGGATTGGTCAAACTTAGATAAATTTACCATTATAAACAATTATAATTACCGTCAAAATTACCCTGATCGCTGTACAAGCGCTGTATTTGTACCAACTCAATAGCTGCAATCTCCTAAATACAATACCATTGAGGCAAAGTGAATAGCAAAAAGTGTAGCTTTGCATACAGTACTTCACTAGATCAGAAAAGACTCGATAATGATAAAATATTTATACTTGTTTCTTGCTATTGCGGCAGAAATTTTCGCTACGACTTTCCTAAAGAAATCTGAGGGGTTTACCTTATGGAAACCTACCGCCATCTGTATCATTGGTTACATCATCGCTTTTTATTTCCTGAGCATCACATTGAAATACCTTCCTGTCGGAATATCCTATGCAATCTGGTCGGGGGTTGGTATTGTTGCCATTACATTGATAGGCATGATTTTGTTTAAACAGATTCCTGACACTCCAACAGTGATCGGAATGATATTGATCGTCGCTGGGGTAATTATTATCAATGTCTTTTCAAAAATGGGCGCACATTAGCTGATCTAAAAACTAAATGTGTATTTTTGCAACTTACATAAACTAAAGGATACGTGTCGTTAGAGAAACTAAAACTAAGCAAAAGATTGACTGCTACGATGACCGAGCTCGGTTATTTGGCTCCAAAGGAAGTTCAGAGTAGGTGTATTTCCAGAATTCTTGGCGGACAGGATGTTATTGCGATTGCTCCTGAAGGAGCGGGCAAGACCACAACTTATGTATTATCTACCTTGATGAAATTAAAATTCACGGATGATGAGGCACCTAAGTTTTTAATCTTGGCTCCCAATGAAGAACGCATCGACGAGATCGTTGAAAAATTTTACCAACTAAGCAAAAATAGAGATCTTCGTATTATTGGATTACGTGCAGGGGGAAGTATGGAAGAAGAAATAGAAGAATTAGTTGCTGGAAAGGACATTGTAGTTGCAACACCGAACCGTGCACGGGCAATCTATCTCAAATTAGCCCTCAATCTAAACCGTATCCAAACATTAATTATTGATGATGCAGAAGAAATCATCAAACAGGGCATGCAAAATCCTGTAAGAGAATTAGCAGAAAGTTGTGGTAAAGTACAACACCTGGTCTTCAGCACTGTTGAACATCAGAAGCTGTATGACATGATTGACAAGCATTTAAATGAGGATTATGCTTTGATCGAAGTGGATGAATTGGAGAATAAAACCATTGACACTTTAGATCTTTTATTGTACCATCTTCCCAATTTCACCACAAAAATCAATCTACTGAATTACCTTCTACAAGATAAAGAGGTTTTTCAAAAAGTGATTGTTTTTGTAAATTCAAAGCTTACAGCACAAAAGCTTGCTACTAGCCTATTTCAACAAGGGAAAGAGGAAATCGCTATTCTAAATCCACTATTTTATGATGATTTTGGCTTTGAAACAACAGCAGACTTTATAGAAAGTGAGCAAACTCGTGTTTTGATTATTGCCCGCGAAAATACCAATGCAGTTGATCTCGCAAATATTCCTTTTATTTTTCAATTTGAATTGCCAAATGAAAAAGAGGAATTTTTAAACCATTTAGTCAAAAATGACGAAAATGAGGACTCCGTGGTATTGACATTTACGACCGATCTGGAACTCCCTATGGTCAGAAAAATAGAACAGGCTGTGGGTAAGCGAATGGATGTACTGGATCTTCCGGAGGATCTGCAGATTTACAATCCTACAGGTGATAAAAAGAAAAAATCAACCAAGGAGGAACAAGAAGATAGTTCCCGTGGTGGAGCTTTTCACCAAAAGAAGGAAAGTAACGCCAAAACTTTCAATTATGGAGGTGGTGAAAAAGCAAAAATGACGATGAAATTGAAAAAGAAATAAATAAAAAAAGGGAAGTTTAAACTTCCCTTTTTTTATTAAAATATCTGCTTTGTATTGATTCCGTAACATATCAGTGATCTCACTACGCTCAGTTTATTGGCAAAAAAACTCCAGCCAATTTTCAAAGCTAGGCGCTTGTGAGAAAGTATAATAGCTCTATTTCAGCACCTTTTTTAACAACTTGATATACGCATTTGCGATATGTTCCATCCCCTGATCATTTGGGTGTGCATAATCTACTGTTGAGTTTAAGTCCAGCCCCAGTTCCCCACTCGATAGCATAAAAATCTGCCGAACCCCATTTGACTGTAATTTCTCGTAGGTTGTTTTCAATACCCGGCTACTTTGCTGATATTCTTTATTTTTGTCGTCGTTAAATACGGTATTGATATTTCCAGAACTATGCTGTGTCAATATGATCGGTGTTGTCGGGTGTTCTTTTCTTAAAAATGTAACCGCATTGACCAATAGCGAATCCAATTGTTTTTCGCTGAGTGATTTAGTAATCGCAAGATTCGGAATACAATCCAAAATATAGCATGCTGCGTCCACCTGATTCATTACATTTAGGATAGGCTGTTCAAGACGACCGTTACCTGAAAAACATAAATTCAGAATCTCGTTATTAACAGCTCTACCTACCTGGCTTGTCCAAGCAAGACCTGGCCGGCTGGTACATGCCCCTTGTCCTATAGAAGTACCATAGACCACAATAGGTTTCAGGGTAGCGGTATGTGTATATGTTAACTTCGCATCATTAGGCACACCAATATTCAACCATTTAACCGTGTTATACAAAGGGAGATACAAACGATAGTTAAAGTTATTATTCTTACCTATATTCTTCCAGGTATAAGAAATCGTGTCTGAAAAATCATAACTACCGTAAGCCCATTTCCAAACTTTATGTGTTGTATCATAGCCATAAAGATCCAGTCCACTGACACCTGTAGTAGGCATATGGGGCATATTCAATCCACCTGCAACTTGATATTGAACTGTAATTTCCGAAGCTGATGTCTGAAAATCGATATAGAGTCCAGCAGAATTTTGTCCCAGTTCCCAAACCGGTTTGCGCACCTGCTTTTCCAGCTCATCCGGTAGTCGACCAAAGGCTGTAAGCTTCTGATTGTCGAGCCGGCCTTCTACATGTTTATCGTCAAGGGGCGAAAACCAGGTATAATTTTGCTGTCCTTTGACAATCGAAAGTGAGAACAGCATCAGTGCCATGAGAGAAACTTTTGAAAACATACGATACTTTAGGTTTGAATTTGAATTGATTAAAAAAAGGAGCCTAATTGGCTCCTTTCTATTACGATTTATTTATTATACTATAAAATAGCTTGTCTTACACGTACTAGTTTTTCCATCAATCCTTCAAGCAGATCAAGGTGCAACATATTTGCGCCATCAGATTTTGCATTTGCAGGATCAGGATGGGTTTCGATAAATAGACCATCGGCCCCAACAGCAATCGCCGCTTTGGCTATTGTTTCGATCAGTGCAGGCTTTCCACCTGTTACTCCTGAAGTCTGATTGGGTTGCTGAAGTGAATGTGTACAATCCATCACAGTCGGTACATTAAAGGAACGCATTTCGGGAATCCCTCGATAGTCAACGATCAGATCCTGGTAACCAAATGTATTACCACGATCGGTCAAAAATACCTTTTCATTACCAGACTCGACAATCTTATCTACTGCAAACTTCATGGATCCTGCACTTAAAAACTGTCCTTTTTTTACGTTAACGACTTTATTGGTTTTTGCTGCAGCGACCAATAAATCCGTCTGTCTACATAAAAATGCTGGAATTTGAAGAACATCTACATAAGCTGCGGCCATTTCCGCTTCATGGCTTTCATGTATATCTGTTACCGTAGGAACGCCAAAGGTATTCCCTATTTTCTCCAAAATTTTCAGCGCTTTTTCATCCCCTATACCCATAAAAGAATCCAAACGAGATCGGTTGGCCTTACGGTATGAACCTTTAAAAATATAAGGGATATTGAGTTTATCTGTAATAGTAACAATCTTTTCAGCAATCCGCAAAGCGATTTCTTCTCCCTCAATTGCACATGGCCCTGCCATTAAAAAGAAATTCTGCGAAGTTCCATTCTTTATTTCAGGAATGTATTTGTTGATCATATGAATTATATAAAAATTTTAATTACCCAATTCCGATAAAAATTTGATACGCATCAATTGAAGGTCTTCAAAACTATAATCGTCACCTCCTAATTCCTTAAGCGCGTCGTTGATCGAGTCAGTTTCAGCTGTTTTAAAGTAATCGTACACTTCGTCCTGACGATCTTCATCAATAATTTCGTCAATAAAATAATTGATATTTATCTTGGTACCGGCATTAACGATCGTTTCAATTTCCTTTAATATTTCCTCGTAGGTAATCCCCTTCGCTGCTGCAATATCATCCAGCGCAATCTTGCGGTCAATATTTTGGATGATAGCCACCTTCAGCGCAGATTTATTTGCTGTACTTTTGATGACCAGATCTACAGGCCTGTCGATTTCATTTTCCTCCACATAGTCCTTGATCAGCGCAATAAAGGAAGCACCAAATTTAATCGCCTTACCATTCCCTACCCCTTGAATCTGTTTTAATTCGTCGATATTAACTGGATAATGTGTACACATTTCCTCTAAGGAAGGATCTTGGAAGATCACAAATGGTGGCAATGATTTACTCTTAGCGATCTTTTTACGCAAATCTTTAAGCATACCCAGCAAGGTCGTGTCGAGTGCTCCAGTTCCATGACCAGCCTCGTCTCCAGCAGTACTTTCTGCGTTTTCGATAGGACGGTTTAAAACAAATTTTAACTGGTAAGGATTGTCTATATAATTCCGACCAATATCCGTTAATTTCAGCAAACCATAGTGATCAATATCTTTCTCAACAAAGTTGTCCAATACGGCTTGGCGTAACAGCGATTTCCAATAGATGGTACCTTTTTCCTTCCCTGAACCAAATAGACGGTGCTCGTCATGTTTATAGGAAGATACAGGTTGATTGTTCTGCCCGATCATCACGTTAATCACATGGTGATCGTCAAATTTTTCACCCTGTTCTTTAATAAAGCCCAGTACATCTTTTAGGGATTCCTCGGCTTCAAAATATTCTTTTTCCGAACGGCAATTATCGCACATATTACTACAGCCCTGTTCGTCAAAGTTTTCCCCAAAATAATGAAGAATCTGCTTACGACGACAGACTGCAGATTCGGAATAATCGATGACTTCTTTCAGTATCTGTGTACCGATCTCGCGTTCGGCCACAGGTTTGTCTTTCATGAATTTTGTCAGCTTTTCAACATCTTTCTCCGAATAGAAAGCCAAACAATAACCATCGCCCCCATCACGGCCAGCACGCCCAGTTTCCTGGTAGTAGCCTTCCATGGATTTCGGAATATCATGGTGGATAACATAACGGACATCCGGTTTGTCAATCCCCATACCAAACGCGATTGTCGCGACAATCACTTCTACATCCTCCATCAAAAATTTATCTTGCGTATCAGCCCTTGTTTTAGCATCAAGGCCTGCATGGTAGGGCAGCGCTTGAATACCGTTCAGGTTCAACACCTCGCTTATTTCTTCAACTTTCTTTCTGCTCAAGCAATAGACAATACCAGTTTTACCTGGTTTTGTCTTGATAAAGCGCACAATTTCTTTGACCACGTCTTTTTTGGGACGTACCTCATAGTATAAATTGCTCCGATTGAATGATGATTTGAATAGCACAGCATCATTCATCTGTAAGTTTTTACGGATATCAGATTGCACTTTTGGCGTCGCTGTTGCTGTCAACGCAATAATTGGAATATTAGCGCCTATCTCATTGATAACTTGACGTATTTTACGGTATTCCGGTCTAAAATCATGTCCCCATTCTGAAATACAATGTGCTTCATCTATGGCAACAAAAGACACTGTAATCTGATGCAGGAACTCCACATTATCTTGCTTAGCAAGTGATTCTGGAGCTACATAGAGTAACTTGGTCTTTCCTGCAAGCACATCTTCCTTTACACGGGTGATTTCACTCTTGTTCAGTGAGGAGTTTAAAAAATGAGCGATACTATCTTCGCCGCCGAACGCGCGAAGTTGATCTACTTGATTTTTCATTAAAGCAATCAACGGGGAAATTACAATTGCGGTTCCCTCACTCATGAGTGCTGGCAGTTGATAACAAATTGATTTCCCTCCCCCGGTTGGCATAATAACAAACGTATCCTTCTTTTGAAGAATGCTGGTTATAATAGCCTCTTGATCTCCTTTAAAAGTATCAAAACCAAAAAAATCCTGTAAATTGTCGAAAAGTGATTTTTCTATTTCCATTGCGCCTTGGGCAAAAATAAGATAGATAAATGAAGAAATAATCCTGAAAAATAATCTATTTTTGCAATCTATTCTAATACATAAAAGTAAGAGTATTTTTTGTGAAAAACAACTACGAAATAAAAAATATAGCTATTCAAGCTATTCAAGAAGAAGCCAAAGCAGTAGCTGCTCTGGCTCAATATATTGATGATGATTTTGTTACCGTAATAAATAAAATCCTGCATCTTCAGGGACGGGTAATCGTCACAGGTATCGGAAAAAGTGCCATTATTGCGCAAAAGATTGTTGCAACATTAAATTCGACAGGGACACCGTCAATATTTATGCATGCAGCTGATGCCATCCATGGGGATCTGGGTATTATCCAACAGCATGATTTAATTATTGCCATATCCAAAAGCGGCAATACACCTGAAATTAAAGTTTTGGTCCCATTTCTAAAACAAACCAAAAATACTTTGGTGGCTTTGGTTGGCAACACAGCGTCCTACTTGGCAAAAAATGCAGACTACATACTGAACACCACTGTTGAGAAAGAAGCTTGTCCAAATAATTTGGCACCAACCTCAAGCACGACAGCGCAACTAGCCATGGGCGACGCACTAGCTGTCGCGCTACAGGAATGTCGTGATTTTACGGACCAGGATTTTGCCAAGTACCACCCTGGTGGTGCCCTGGGCAAAAAGCTCTACTTAAAAGTGGCTGACTTATCCGATCAAAATGGTAAACCTAGCGTACAATTGGATGCCAACGTCAGAGATATCATCATCACCATCACACATTTCAGACTGGGAGCAGTAGCAGTCTTAAACGGCACACAAATCCAGGGTATTATCACCGATGGGGATATCCGTCGCATGCTCGAAAGACACACTGACCTTGCTGCGATCAATGCCGCAGAAATTATGGGCAAATCACCAAAGGTGATTGATAAAAATGAACTTGCAGCGAATGCTCTCCATATCATGCGGGCAAACAACATCACGCAGTTATTGGTATCAGATCAAGGGAACTACGATGGGGTTATCCATATACAGGATCTGCTTAAAGAGGGTATAATCTAACTGTAATAAAGTTGTTAGATGTGTAATAAATTGACAATAAATATTACATTTGGCATATCAGTTGTACTAGTTTAATCACAAAGTAATATCTTAGAAGCATGAAAAAGTATATAACAATTTTAGCAGTGATCATTTCCTTTATCGGTTTTTCGTCTATGCAAGCTGGACAAGGGGAATTTAAATTTGAAAAAGAAACACATGATTTCGGCAAGATTCCGGCTGGAACACCTGTATCGTATAATTTTAAATTTTCAAACACAGGCAGTGAGCCTATTATCATTTCGAACGTAGTCCCTACTTGTGGCTGTTCGGTGGCCGAGTTCACTAAAACCCCCATAAAACCGGGAGAAACAGGAACAATCAAGGTAACGTATAACGCTGCGGCTAAGGCACCATTTACCAAAAGTTTTACGGTACAATCGAATACGAAAACACCTGTAAAGACACTTTATATTAAAGGGATTGTGGAATAAAAATCCGACAGATAAAACGAAAAAAGCCACATCCTGATGTGGCTTTTTTCGTTTTATTTTGGTTAGCTTTGCACAACTAATTTTAAAAAAACTATAATGCCAGTAATATCAGAAAAAGGGCTAAATATGCCTGCGTCACCCATCAGAAAACTGACGCCTTATGCTGATCAAGCAAAAAAAGAAGGTAAAAAAATATACCACTTAAATATCGGGCAACCAGATATCCAAACACCTGAAATTATGCTTAATGCTTTGAAAAATATTGATTTCAAAGTATGGGCTTATACACCTTCTGAAGGTACCGCCTCCTACCGAAAAAAATTAGCCGAGTATTATAACAAGCTAAACTACAATATTGAACCTACTGACATCCTGGTAACCAATGGTGGCTCAGAGGCAATCACAATCACCATGCAAGCCTGCTTAAATGAAGGTGAGGAAGTGATTATCCCGGAACCGTTTTATGCAAACTACAATGGTTTTGCCTGTTCATCGGACATTGTGATCAAACCGATCATGTCTTACATTGAAAGTGGATTTGCACTACCTTCTATTGCTGAATTTGAGAAAGTAATTACCGAGAAAACCAAAGCAATCTGCATCTGTAATCCCAACAATCCGACAGGCTATCTTTATTCGAGAGGAGAACTGGAAGCATTAAGGGAGCTTTGTCTGAAATATGATCTCTATCTGTTCTCTGATGAGGCTTATCGCGAATTTTGCTATGATGGTAGAGAGTTTATATCTCCAATGCACCTAGAAGGCCTCGAGAATAATGTTGTTATCTTTGATACAGTTTCAAAACGTTATTCAGCATGTGGTGCCCGTATCGGGTGTATTATTACCAAAAACAAAGAATTATATCAGACGGCATTGAAATTTGCGCAGGCGCGCTTAAGTCCATCTTTGGAGGGACAAATTGCCGGCGAAGCTGCTGTTGATACACCGGATAGCTACTTTGAAGCAGTATCTAAAGAATATACAGCCAGAAGAGATACATTGGTCAATGGGTTAAATGCTATTGACGGCGTATATTCCCCTAATCCAGGAGGTGCTTTTTATGTGGTTGCGAAGTTACCAATCGATAACGCGGATAAATTCTGCCAATGGATATTGGAGGAGTTTTCCTACAATAACGAAACGGTCATGATGGCTCCGGCAACTGGCTTCTATAGCACAGAAGGTGCTGGAACAAATGAGGTTCGCCTTGCTTATGTGCTGAATCAAAATGATCTTAAAAGTGCATTGACCTGTTTGGAGAAAGCACTAGAAGTATATCCAGGAAGAACGAATTAAAAAACAACGATTATACGTTACCAAAGCCGGCCCCAAAAAGGGTTTGGCTTTTTTTGTGCCCCAATGATATCTCCAGGCCAGTTTTCTTACCAATTTTAAAAAAAATAAAACAAACTTTCGAGCGACATTGTTCTTATTACAGTATAACTAAAGATATTGCATATGGATAAATTGAAGAAATTCCAATTGATGGAAAAAATAGCGAGAGAATTAGAAGATGTCAGAAATAGCCAACAGGCTGTTTTAGAAAAGATAGGCAAAATTGAAGTTGATAACATCGAACTCGGTGATAAGAATATTGAAAAGACAATTCCCGAAATCTATCAACGTACAGCGGATAATTCAGACGCTATTAAAGCGCTTCTGGAATCTTTTCAAGAACAGACAGCAGAGTTTGGTGAGAAAAACAATGTAGAAAAGTTATTGGAGCAACAACAAATCAATAGTATAAAATAGTTGTCTTCAAAATACAAAAAATGCCGATTTTTCAATCGGCATTTTTTGTTATATCGCGTTTATGCTTGGATTCTTGATGCTTTGACTTTTAAATATTCCTCTTCAACAAAATGTAGCTGCTGCTCTGGAGTCAAATTTGAGTTATCCAATACGATAGCATCTTCGGCTTGTCGCAATGGACTCTCAGCGCGGGTACTATCAATACGATCCCGATTGGCAAGATTTTCAACAACCTCTTCGAGTGTGACATCCTCCCCTTTCTCCGTCAATTCCAGGTATCTTCTGGCCGCCCTAACTTTCGGATCTGCGGTCATAAAGATCTTCAAATCCGCATCAGGGAAAACGGTAGTACCAATGTCACGGCCGTCCATAATAATATTTCTCCGGCTACCCAATTTTTGCTGCTGTGTCACCATAGCGGTTCGCACCGCTTTAATTGCACTTACATCACTGACCTTATCAGAAATATACATCTGACGGATTTCTTCAGAAATATCTTCATCGTTGAGGTGAATCTCCGTTTTGACAGCATTTGGGATAAAATCAATATGGATATCATTTAATGCATTATCAATCGCTTCTTGATCATCCAGAGCAATATTATGACGAATAAAGTAGAGTGTTACTGCTCTATACATCGCGCCGCTGTCAATAAAGGCAAATTTCAGCTTTTTAGCTAAAGCTTTGGCAAGCGTACTTTTTCCACAAGAGGAAAAGCCATCTATGGCGATAATAAAATTGTGTCTTCCACTCATTATTCGTTTCCTCCTATGATGACACCGGGTTTATTGACCAAGGGAACCTTAGTTAGGTTACCATCCACGATGCTTTCTGGTAAAAAGATATATTTTTTATCGTAAATAATATTGTCAATATAAAAGCTCAACCAATATTCATTGGTCAGACCAAACACCTGCTCATCGATCGCTTCAACCCGATCAAAGGATTTGGGCTCTATATTTCCGATGAAATGCCGTAATGTTGTGGTGGTAACCTGTCTTCCTTCCTTTTCACCATACCCTTTTGAACTGATAAGCACATTCTGTATCGCAATATTCTTATCGTTAATAACGTACACGGTCCAGTTTTTAGTCTCCACGGTCTCGCCCTCCAAAACCACAGCAATCATGATATCTTTTACTATATTTTCTGGCAAATCTGCTTTCATCCCTATTTAGACTTTGTCGTTTTCTTAGCTGGAGCTTTCTTTACTGTTGCTTTTTTAGCAACTGTTTTCTTTTCGGCAGTTTTTGTTTTAACGGCTTTACCCTTAGGAGCATCTGCTGCTGCCCACTTCAACACATCTTCGTAACTGATCTTTTCAATTTCTGTTCCTTTCGGAATTTTCAAATTCTGCTTGCCAAAACGAATAAATGGTCCCCAACGGCCTTGTTCAATTTGCGCATCCGGATTTTCATCGAATACGCGGATCACTTTTTCAATATCTTTCTGACGTTTTTCTTGAATGATCTGAATGCATTCCTCTTCGGTTACATCCAAAGGATCTACTCCTTTTGGCAAGGAATAGAAAGCCGAGTTATGACGGATATAAGGCCCAAATCGACCGATAGCAACTGTCATTTCCTTATCTTCAAATACACCAACTTTTTTGGGCAATTTGAATAACTCCATCGCATCTTCAAAGGTGATTGTTTCAATCATCTGCCCTTTGCGTAGGGATGCAAATCGAGGTTTTTCTTCGTCATCAGGCGAACCGATCTGAACCAAGGGACCAAATTTTCCAATACGTACAGAGACAGGCTTGCCTGAAACTGGATCTACACCTAGCTCACGCTCATTGTTGGCGCGATCAGCATTCTCCAATGTATCTTCTACTTCAGAGTGAAACGGCCCATAGAAATCGTGCAACATCTTTGTCCATTCGGTCAATCCATGTGCAATATCGTCAAACTCTTTCTCGACATTCGCTGTAAAGTGGAAGTCTACAATACCGTTGAAATGCTCTACAAGGAAATCATTCACAACAATACCGATATCAGTTGGGAACATTTTCCCTTTTTCTGCTCCTGTTATTTCAGTCTTAGTGACAGCTTTCAATTCAGTGTTCTCAAGCGTCAATACACGATAATCACGTGATCTTCCCTCTCTTTCTTCTTTCACAACATAGCCACGATTTTGGATGGTAGAAATTGTTGGTGCATAAGTCGAAGGTCTACCGATACCCAGTTCCTCTAATTTCTTCACCAATGCGGCCTCAGTATAACGTGCCGGAGGTCTTGTAAAACGTTCCGTTGCAGACATACTTTTTAAGGTCAGTTGTAATCCAACTGTCAACGGCGGAAGGATCGCATTATCACTGTCTTCATCAAGGGTTGTCTCCTGATCATCATCAACAGATTCCATATAAACTTTCAGAAAACCATCAAATTTCATCACCTCTCCGGAAGCGTTTAGATCTTCTGAACGCGTGGAAATCGAAATTTTCGCTAGGGTCCGCTCAAATTCCGCTTCACTCATCTGGGAAGCAATTGCTCTCTTCCAGATCAGTTCATACAATCGCTTTTCAGCAGAATCGCCTTCAATGGTATGTTCAGAAAAATAAGTAGGACGTATAGCCTCGTGCGCTTCTTGTGCGCCCGAAGTTTTTGTTTTATATCTTCTTACTTTATGGTATTGGTTACCATATGCCGATTTAATTTCTTTTTCAGCTGCGTCTATTGCAGTATCACTCAAATTGACAGAGTCGGTACGCATATAGGTGATACGTCCGGACTCGTATAAACGTTGGGCAACTTGCATTGTACGTGCCACAGAGAATCCTAGCTTTCTACTCGCCTCCTGTTGCAAGGTAGAAGTTGTAAATGGAGCTGCTGGTGAACGTTTCGATGGTTTTGTCTCTAAATTTTTAACGGAGAACAAAGCCGCCTTACAGTCTTCCAAAAATTGAGTAGCCTCAGCTTCTGTCGCAAATCGTTGTGGAAGCTCAGCTTTAAAACTATCTTTTACTTTGCCTGTATGAAAGAATGCAACTATCTTAAATGCCGCCTCAGGTTCAAACTTGTTAATCTCACGCTCCCTGTCGACGATCAATCTCACGGCAACAGATTGTACACGACCCGCGGATAAAGATGGTTTCACCTTTTTCCATAAAACGGGTGACAACTCAAAGCCCACCAATCGATCTAATACGCGTCTCGCCTGTTGTGCGTTAACGAGATTATAATCTATTTTACGGGGATTGTCAATGGCTTTTAGTATTGCCGGTTTCGTGATCTCATGAAACACAATACGTTTAGTACTTTCATCTTTCAGTCCCAATGTCTCAAATAAATGCCAAGAGATAGCTTCCCCCTCACGGTCCTCATCGGATGCGAGCCATACAGTTTCTGCTGCCTTAGCTAATTTTTTCAGCTCGCTTACGACTGCCTTTTTATCAGAGGGAACTTCGTACTTCTGTTCGAAATTATTCTCTGTATTAATTGCATCATCGGTTTTTACCAGGTCACGGATATGTCCATAACTTGACTTTACCAAAAAATCACTTCCTAAATATCCTTCTATCGTTTTTGCTTTCGCTGGAGACTCAACTATCAATAAATTTTTCGCCATCTAATTTGAGATTTGTGCAAATAAAGGGAATTCTAAAAGGAATGACAATAATTTCTTGCAAAAAAGACAAAAAAAATAGATTTCGCCTTAACATATAAGTGTATTGTCCTATTTTCAATCCTGTTGTAATCGTCCCAGAAAGGCTTTCTTCTTGTAAAGAATGATATTTAACAAACCTGTAAAACTTCATTTTTCTTCACTTCAATAATTCCGATAGTTCATTTCAGTTTGTTCTGTTTCGAAAACACTGTATATTCGCCTATTCATAGCGGGGTCATTCACCCTTATTTTGTTTAAATATAATAATAATGAAAAGAAGTCTTCTTAGAATAGCCTTTTTTGGTCTGATATTATCATCTGTATCTTGTTCAGTTATGAAAGATTCCGCAAAAACAACCAACAGCTTCCCTAAACTAAGTTTAGAAGCGCATCGTGGCGGACGTGGCCTGTACCCCGAAGAATCCATTGCAGCAATGAAAAATGCAATTGACCTGCCCCAAGTAACAACTCTGGAAATGGATTGTCACATTACAAAAGACCGAAAGGTCGTTGTTTTTCACGACGATTATCTCAATCCCAAATTTGTGTTAAAACCAGATGGCACTGAGATTCCCGAAAAAGATAAATCGTTGAAAATATATGCTATGAACTATAAAGAACTGTTCAAGTACGATATTGGTTCCAAATTTTATAAGGAGTTTCCCGAACAGAAAAAACAAATTACACGTATTGCAAAACTCGCCGACCTCATCGATAGTACAGAGGCCTATGCCCTCCAAAAGAGAACTGCGCCTATGTTTTATAATATTGAGGTGAAAAGTAAAGAGGATAAAGACGGTATCTATCATCCCAGAGTGGAAGAATTCGTTGATTTAATGGTACAGGTTATCACAGAGAAAAAAATTGCAGCACGCACCATCATTCAATCCTTTGATATTCGAGCAGTCAAGTATCTAAACAAAGCCTACCCACAATTAAAAGTTTCTTACCTTATTGATGCCAACTATACAAAAAATGCACAGGAGACAATCGCAGCATTAGGTTTTACACCTTTCATCATTAGCCCGCACTATAAGCTGGTGACCAGCGAATTTGTCAAACAATACCACAAAGCGAATGTTAAGGTAATTCCATGGACGGTAAATAGTAAAACAGAGATTGAGCAATTGAAAGCGCTGAAAGTAGATGGAATTATCAGTGACTATCCCAATCTGTTTTAATCCTTGATTTCTTGACAACGATCAAAGGTCACTTTGTTCAACTAAAGGTGATCTAAACCTGAAAGACCAAAATAAAGTAGCTTGCGCTGTCCACTACTCTATTTTGGTCTTACTTTTAAGGGCTTTATCAATATACTCCCTACCTTTTTGAACTAAAAACTCTGCACGGTGGTAGTCCCACAAATTACAGATGTTGTAGGGGATATTTACAACGACATCCGGCCGATAGAGATCAATAATCATACGGCTCATTTTTCTACGCATCACATAATAGGAAGCTTGTAGAATATCCAGAGAATTTGAGGTTCTTGTATCCAATTTTTTGATAACAGAATACTGTTTATCTGGTTTTGACTCCAGATTGACCGCTATAATTAAATTTTCTTTTCGTGTGACATGGTTGATGGGTAATGGATTGAGCACACCCCCATCTACATAAACATGAGTATCTTCCTCTATTGCTGTAAAAACAGCTGGTATCGCGATAGAAGCCCGAATTGCATCATACATACTTCCAAAATCGAGTACGACTTCTTCTTCATAATTCAGATCGGTAGCAACAGCCTTGAATAAAATAGGAAACGTTTCGATATTCGCATCGGGAATAACCGATTTCAAGGCATTGAAGACTTTAATCCCCTTCATCATTCCTAGACCCTTCCAGCTGAAATCCATCATATTGAAAACTGATTTCTTTGTTAGATTATGCATCCAGTCCTCCAGCACATCCATCTTTCCCTGGGCATAAATTCCACCGACCAATGCGCCAATGGAACAACCCACAATTTCATCGATCTCAAACCCCATTTCCTCTAGTTTACGGATAATACCGATATGTACCAATCCTCTCGCTCCCCCGCCCCCGAGGACGAGTGTTACTTTACGATTCAAAAAATCTTTCTCTGACATATACTTAGACCTGCAATATAATGATGTTGACATTGACCCAACAATGTAATCCGATAATCACCGTTATTATATGTATTTTTGATTACAATATACGGAGTAAAATAAGAAATATGAAAATAGAAATTTGGTCGGACATCATTTGTCCGTTTTGTTATATTGGTTTGACAAAGCTTGAGTTGGCCCTACAGGAAGTTGAGCAGGAAGTACAAGCCGAGATTACCTGGAAATCCTATCAGCTCAATCCAGAATTTCCCGAAGACGCTCCGGGAATGCCAACTTACGATTACCTTGTCCGTACAAAAGGGATGAGCATGGATGATGTCGTGGCAATGACGGCACAGCTCAGTGCACAAGGCAAAGAACTTGGTATCACATTGAACTTTGATAAAGCAATTGTTGTAAATACCAAAAAAGCACATCGTCTCCTTCATTTTGCGCAGGCCCATCAAAAAGGAACTGCTTTGAAAAAATCATTGTTCAAAGCTCATTTTACAGACGGTTTAGATGTCAACGATAATGCAACCCTTGTTAAACTAGCAAATCAAGTAGGCCTCCCTGTTCAAGCGGCACAGGAACTTTTAGACTCCGATAAATATGCTTACGATGTCAGTCGGGACATTCAGGAAGGTGTCAACCTCGGTCTTCGCGGTGTACCATTCTTTGTCTTTGACCGGAAGTACGCGATTCCCGGCGCACAACCCATGGAAGTTTTTCACAATACGATCAAAGAATGTTTGGCAGGACAATCCGCCCCATTACAACAAAGAGGTGAAGAAGGGCCTTCTTGCGATCCTGAAACAGGAAAATGTGAGTAAAGAAAGAAAAAAGTTTTATTTTAATTTACTATTTTCGCAAGCTTATAACGACAAACAATTTTGGTATAAATGCAGTTAACCAAACTAGAAATAAAGGGATTTAAGAGTTTCGGAGACAAGATCACGATCAACTTCAATGACGGTGTTACCGCGATTGTCGGGCCAAATGGATGTGGGAAATCCAATGTGGTGGACGCAATACGCTGGGTACTTGGTGAACAAAGTACAAAGATGCTACGTTCTGATAAAATGGAAAATATTATTTTTAACGGAACAAAGAACAGAAAACCAGCTAATCTTGCGGAAGTTTCCTTGACCTTCAATAATAACAATAATATCCTCCCAACAGAATTCTCTACTGTTACGGTGACACGTAAACTATTCCGAAATGGGGATAGTGAGTATCGTTTGAATGATGTAAAATGTCGTTTAAAAGATATCACAGATTTATTTTTGGATACCGGGGTCGGTGCCGATAGTTATTCCATCATCGAGTTGAAAATGATCGATGAGATCATCAACAATAAAGACAATTCGCGTAGAAATCTTTTTGAGGAAGCATCCGGTATTTCAAAATACAAGGTGCGCAAAAAACAGACGCTAACAAAATTAAAAGATACTGAAGCTGACCTCAGCCGTGTGGACGATTTATTGTATGAGATCACAAAAAATCTTAAATCGCTAGAAAACCAAGCAAAAAAAGCAGAGAAATATACCCTACTCAAGCAGGAATATCGCCAAAGTAGCATTGACCTCGCTTACTATAGAATTGCTGATTTCTCGACTGAACTTGATCGACTTCAAACGCAGGAGTCTAAAGTTCAAAAGGATGCCGCAAATTCCCAGCAATTGATTCTCAATGCGGAGACTGAACTTCAATCATTGCGTCAGGTAAATTTGGAGCAGGAGAAGAACCTTTCTGTACAACAAAAGGCTACACAGGAATTTGTCAACAAAATCCGTGGCTATGAGTCGGAAAAGAAGATCAAAAATGAGAAAGTAAAAAATCTTCAGGATAAAGAAAATCGATTAAACCTTGATGTCAATAGCGACAAGCAACAACTGAATCACGTCCTTTATACCATTAAAAGACTGAATGAGGAGCTATTTGATGAGCAGAATAAACTTGACTCACTCAAAGACAACCTGGAATCCAATAAATCTGAGGTCGATGCTCTGAGGGGTCAACAACAATCTGCCAAGGGGAAATTGGACATCTTCAACAAAAGCAATGCTGAACTACAGGCTAAAATCTATAAACTTGAGAAGGATCTCGCCGTTTTTAATATCCAAAAAGAAGCCCTTCTTCAGGAAGCTGTCCGAAACAGTGTAGATACAGAATCAAAAGAAGCAGAATTACTGCAATTTAACAGTGCTGTAGCGGAATTGGAAGGTCGTGTTGAAGCGCAGCAATTGCAGTATGATTCGGCCAATCAACTCGAGGAGGAACTGCAAACACAGATCCTTCAATGCCAGACAAATTTAGAGGAGTTTAAAGCACAACTTGCGAAAGACCTTAGATTGGTCGATGCCAAACAGAACGAATATAATTTGACAAAATCCCTTATTGACAATTTAGAGGGGTTCCCAGATTCCATTCGATTCTTGAAGAAAAATGCGGGTTGGAAAAAACAGCCACCTCTCTTCTCCGATGTGCTATTTTGCCAGGAAGACTATCGTGTTGCGATTGAAAACTACCTGGAACCGATCATGAATCATTATGTTGTCGAGACACAACAAGATGCCGTTCAGGCCATCCAGTTATTGAGCGACGCCGCAAAAGGTCGTGCCAATTTCTTTGTTTTGGATGCTATAGATACAGCTGTCAAGAAGCCCGTTCCTCCACACGATAATCTCATGTCCGCGTTGGAAGTGATCACTGTGGATGAAAAATATAAAGCGCTTTGTACCTTACTCCTTCAGCATGTGTATATTTTAAAGCAGGAAGGCGAAAAGGAAATGGAGCAGAAGCTTCCAGAAGTAGGCCAGGTTATCTTACAGAAGAATGGTCGCTACGCCAAACATCATTTGGGCCTTTCTGGTGGATCTGTTGGATTATTCGAAGGGAAACGTATCGGTAGAGCGAAAAACCTGGAGGTTCTCTCTCAGGAAATTAAAGCGCTTAATCTGGAGATTGCTAAACTTGAAGACAAAATAACGGCTGAAACAGCACGTGTAGAAGCCTTACGTAGCAACTCACAAAAAGAACTTATTGATGAACTACGTTTTCAACTGAATAGACTCAACAATGAGTTGATTACGGTAAAAACCAAACAGGAGCAATATCAAGCTTTCATCAACAATTCGCAAATACGGAAAAAAGATATCCAGGAAAAAATTGCGACTATCGAGTCCGATCTTACGGTTGCCGAACCTCAGCTTCAGGAATTACGTATAGAAAAAGATCAAAGTGTAACCGAACTTTCCGAATTGCAAGATCAATTTCATGAAATTTCAGAGATATTAAACGAAAAATCCATCGCCTATAACCAGGAAAATATCAGTTATCATCAACAACTGAATAAAGTCGCTAATATTAGCAAGGATCTCGAATTCAGAGAGACTCAAAAAGATGATCATGAAATCCGTATCCAGCGAAATAGTATTGAACTCGTTGAAGTACAGGAAGCATTGCGAACTACGATCCCATTTGAGGACGAAGAAGATGCAGATCTTATTGCTATGTATGAGCAGAAGATTTCATTGGAAGACGGCCTAAAAGAGTTAGAGGAAACGTATTATGCCGACAAGCAACAGATCAATAATCTGGAAGATTCACTGACTCAGCAACGCCGCTCAAAAGAACAGAGTGACTTTCTTGTCGGTGAGATTAAAGATAAGAAAACTGCCTTACAAATTGATCTCAATGCGCTCAAAGAACGTCTGTCGGTAGAATTTAATATCGAATTGAAAGATCTAATTGAACGTGAGGATGTACCGGAAATAGCAGAAGATCAATCCAGTTTAGCGACAAAATGCAGCAAGCTCAAAAAGCAGCTCGATGAGTTTGGGACGATCAATTTAATGGCTAAAGAGGCCTTTGATGAGATGAATGAGCGTTATGACTTTATCAATAAGGAAAAAGCAGATCTGATCGAAGCAAAAGGCTCATTAATGGCAACAATCAAAGAAATAGATGATACTGCTAAGGTACAGTTTATGTTTACCTTTAATGCTGTACGGGACAATTTTGTTAAGGTATTCCGTTCATTATTCAATGAAGAAGACAGCTGTGACCTGGTTTTGACTGATCCGAGTAATCCATTGGATTCGGATATTGATATCATTGCTCAACCAAAAGGAAAACGCCCATTGTCAATCAACCAGCTATCGGGTGGTGAGAAAACCTTGACCTCAACGGCATTGTTATTTTCATTGTATCTGTCAAAGCCGGCACCTTTCTGTATTTTTGATGAGGTAGATGCTCCACTGGATGATACCAATATTGATAAATTCAACAATATCATTCGTGATTTCTCCAAAAATTCACAGTTTATCGTTGTATCCCACAATAAGAAAACAATCGCAAGCACAGATATTATCTATGGTGTGACTATGGTCGAACAGGGCGTCTCACGTGTAGTAGCGGTAGATTTAAGAGAAGTAGCTTAGCGTTATATTTTACGTAAAAGAATAGTAAAGCCCTACAAGCAAAATTGTAGGGCTTTTTTATGCCTGATAATGTTCCTGCCTTCAAATGAGGTTTTTAAGTAACCTGAATAAGTAAATTATTAGGATAAATGAACTTTATTTTCTAATTTCTGACAATTATCAACGATTAAATTGTGAAATTATTAGCTGGGCTATTAACCTGCGCAATCTTACAGTCTTGCCAGGTAAACAACCTAGGTAAAAAAGATAAACACACATTGTATGTAAATGCAGTGATTCCAGCACATAAATTCTTAAAGATTTCAACAGAGAACGCGAGCACGTTTTCTATCGATGCCGTCAATAAATCGAGCAATACGATAGGGTTAGCGACTGATACCATTGAAATCATCATGAAAAAAGGCAAAGAATACTCCCTGAACATAGGTCAGAAAGGAAGTGTGTCCATCAAAAACCCCTCCGGGTAGGAAGTTGGCGTAAAGCTGAAAGTCTATAATCACTCTTCGAAAATTATCCAGTATACGGATAACCTATAAACAGGTAATGTATAATAGGCGTGAATTCATATTTTTAATTTTTAGGGGTCATTTATCCTTCACCACTAGACGTTTCTGAATAATCAAAAGATAAAAAGCCCAGAGTGGGGAACTCTGAGCTTTCGTTAGCCATATATTAACCTATTTTATGAAAAGTATTTGAAATTAAAACGCCACTTGTTTCAATTAATTATATGATTACCATTCCTTTAACATTTTTTAACATTTAAATAATAACTCTCCTATCTTCATACTTTTAGGAGAGCGCACGAACCAAAGTTGTTCGCTGGAAGGTCAAGCCGGATATTCGAAAACAATATATGATCTTCACCCTTGTATAATTATAAGTAGCTGCGAGTCGAAGACGTTTGCTGAAGAGCAAATTGGGTACCTGAAAACGATTCAACAATATACGCCCCTACCCTATGGTATATTCGTAGTCAGATGCAAGTTAAAGTCTTTCACTGGAGAGCCAATTGGATACCCGAAAAACTTTACTGCATAAAAACAAAAAGCCCGAAGTTGAGAACTCCGGGCTAACCTAACCAATTATTAACCTAAATTTATGAAAAGTCTAATTCTTAATCAAAGCATCCTTTTGCATTGCTTTTCTTTATAACGTTAGCTTCCCAATCAATATTACATGTGCTGGTCTGATTTATTTCAATTTTGACATTTTTTAACAATTCAATAAGTAACTTTAGGTGAACGAACTTGAAAAACCAACTATTATGGCAGAATACGATTTAAAAGAGCTTGAAAAAATCCGTCAAAACAAAGATGTCCTTGACTATTTGGAGCAACATGGGGTTTTGGAAATCAAAAAATTTAACGATGTCTATGACTATGAAAAAGAGCTCTATGATCTACAGGTTACCTTGCTCAAATTACAATATGATATTATTGAAAAAGGAAAACGTGTTGTCATTATATTCGAGGGAAGAGATGCCGCTGGAAAGGGAGGTACAATTGGTCGGGTGACCGAGCATTTAAATCCCAAAAAGGTACGTGTTGTGGCATTACCCAAGCCAACTGTTGAGGAGAATGGTCAGTGGTACTTTCAACGGTATATCAAGCATCTACCCAATGCCGGTGAAATGGTCATTTTCGACCGTAGTTATTATAACCGTGCTGTGGTAGAGCCTGTATTTGATTTTTGTACGAAGGAGCAGCATGAATTATTCATGCAACAGGTACCGGAATTTGAAAAGCAATTGATTGATGATGGTATCATCCTAATCAAGCTGTTTCTGAGCATTAGTAAAGAAGAGCAGGCGGAGCGATTGAAAGAGCGGCAAGAAGATATTCTAAAGCACTGGAAGGTTGGGGTTTTGGATCAACAGGCACAGGAAAAATGGGATGTTTATACGGGTTATATTGAAAAACTCTTTAAAACGACTGCCACCAAAAAGTCGCCTTGGTTTGAAATCGACAAAGACAATAAAAAGAAAGCCCGCTTAGCAGCTTTTCGGATAATTATCAATGCAATTGCCGGAAATGAACAGGAGAAATTGGATGATTTTGTGAACAAACACAATTAAAATACGTCTTTAAAAAATGCCTCCAAAAGACCGTATCTTTTTGGAGGCATAACTCGTTAATTCATAACTCGCTAAGTAATGCTATACTTTTAAACGAGTATTGTCGTAGCGATCCGAGGGCCAGCCATTTGTACCGAAGCTGGCATTGAATGATCAAATTTTTCAAAATTTCCAATAAACAATTTTGCCAATCGTTTGGCTTGCACGTCATAGGCTTCATTATTGTTCCATAATCCCCTAGCGTCTAGAATCTGTTCGGGAACATATTCGCCACAGCTGGTCGGATAATCCAATCCAAAAATCTCATGCTTATTAAATTGAGCCTCCAATAGTGATCCATCCATTGCAGCACGAATTAGTGCCCGTGTATAGTTCAGTTTAATACGACGTCCGATACCATAAGGCCCTGCAATCCAACCTGTATTAACCAACCATACTTTGATATTGGGATTTTGCTCCAGTTTGGCCCGTAGTAACGCAGCATACTTCGCTGGGTGTAAAGGTAAGAATGCTTGACCAAAACATGTTGAGAAGGCTGCAGTAGGTTCCTTCACCCCTACTTCGGTACCGGCTACTTTTGCGGTATACCCACTCACAAAATGATAGACTGCCTGATCTACCGTTAACAATGAAATCGGAGGCAATACACCAAAGGCATCGGCAGTCAGAAAGAAAATATTTTCAGGAGCATTACCTATTCCCGTCATCTCAGCATTTTCCATGAAATCGATCGGATAGGAAACCCGCGTATTTTCGGTTTTACTGATATTGTCATAGTCTGGTCGATCAAACTCATCCAGGACAACATTCTCAAGCAACGAGCCAAAACGGATGGCATGGTAAATCTCAGGTTCTTTTTCCTCTGTAAGTCCTACACATTTTGCATAACAACCACCTTCAAAGTTGAAAATCCCCTTCTCGCTCCAACCATGCTCGTCATCACCGATCAATTTCCTGTTTTTATCAGCCGATAATGTGGTCTTACCCGTTCCGGAAAGTCCGAAGAATAAGGCCGTTTTACCATCTTTGGAGGTATTCGCCGAGCAGTGCATCGATAATACATTATGTTCATGCGGCAAAATAAAATTCAAGATGGAAAAGATACTTTTCTTGATTTCACCAGTATATCCAGTCCCCGCAATCAGCACCATTTTTTTCGTAAAATCAATGGCTACAAAATTCTCGTTTCGAATGCCATAGTGTTGCGGATCCTCGATAAGTAATGTCGGCGCAGCTAATATTGACCATTGCGGTTGACTATCAATATCACCCACAGATCTCAAAAACAGATTGTTAGCAAAAATACTTTGATAAGCTGTTTCTGTGATAACACGAATAGATAATTGATATGCTGGGTCCGCTCCTGCCGCACAATCCCGGACGTAAATTGTTCTGTTACTCAAATGTGCAGCAACCTTTGAAAATAATGCATCAAAATTGGCCGGGGTCATCGGCTGGTTGATTTCACCCCACCATACTGCATCCTTAGTCAAGGAGTCCTCGACCAAAAAACGGTCTTTGGGGGATCTTCCAGTAAATTTTCCTGTATCAGCGGCTAATGCTCCAGTGTCAGACAGTCTTCCCTCTTGATTCGCTAAAGCATGTTCGACCAACTCTGAAACAGGTAATTGATAAAATACATTTCCTGTATAATCAATTTTCAAATATTTCAAATCAGGCGCGTTTCCAATGTTACCCTTTTTCATATTTTTTGTTTGTTTTAAAATGTGCCCAAAGTTAAAGGCAAATTTCGCTAAAAACAAAACTTAATTATCTAAAAATCAGGCTTATTGTATAAAAAACACAAAAACAACAATCTAACTATCAATTAGTTATGAAGGTAAAATAAATTAAACTTTTTAGCATATTTTTTTAGCACAATCCGTTCATCTACCGTCCATATATTTTATATTTTTCGTAAATTGTTCCAAGCTTTACAAATATTAATAAGATGAAATTACATGCGATAGAAACGGGCTTCTTTAAATTGGACGGCGGTGCCATGTTTGGAGTGGTTCCCAAAAGTATCTGGAACAAAACAAACCCGGCTGATTCCAACAATATGTGCACATGGGGCAATCGTTTACTCCTCATAGAGGAAGGTAATAAATTAATGCTGGTGGACACAGGCCTTGGCGATAAACAAAACGAAAAATTCTTCAGTTATTACTATTTACACGGTGATGCCACATTAGATAAATCGCTTAAAAATATTGGCTTTGACAGAAACGATATTACAGATGTCATCCTGACACATTTGCATTTTGATCATTGTGGTGGTGCCATTATCCGTGAAGGGGAAAAATTATCTCCTGCTTTCAAAAATGCAGACTTTTGGAGCAATAGTGACCATTGGGCCTGGGCTACAGACCCCAATCCGAGAGAGAAAGCATCGTTTCTAAAAGAGAATATCCTTCCTATTCAAGAAAGTGGCCGATTGAAATTCGTTGAAGATAGCAAGGATCCATTTGGCAAGGACATCAGCATTCGCTATGCCAACGGCCATACCGAAGCGATGATGTTGCCACAGATTCAATATAAGGGAAAGACAGTACTCTATATGGCAGATCTGTTGCCCTCTGTCGGTCATATTCCGATCCCATATGTCATGGGCTATGACGTGAGACCATTAGTCACCATGGAAGAGCGCAACAGCTATTGGAATGAAATCGTCGAAAATGAATACATTCTCTTCTTTGAACATGATCCGGTTAATGAATGCTGTACCCTACAACACACGGAAAAAGGAATCCGGGTAAAAGACATCTTTAAATTAAGTGATATTTAGGAAAACATCAGTTAGCTTATGAAATGATTCTGTTTCCTGATGAAGCTACCATAAGAAAGGGGATGTTTTGACATCCCCTTTCTTATGGTAGTATAGATTGAAATCGTTAGAATCTAAAGCCCAAAGCCCAATAGTTTTCAAAAAACCAGATCTGTTGTGTGGCTTTGTCGACGCCTCTTCTACCCGTTGTGCGGATATTGTACAAATCAGTCCAACCTGTTTTAAAGTTTCCTTGCAAATAAAGTCCTTTATAAAAACGGTAGTGTAAACCAACTTTTGCAGATGCACCGTATCCAGCAATATTCCAAAAGTGATTAGCCCCCTCACCAAAAAGGCGGACATCAGATCGTGGTATCAAAAGTCCTACATCTACACCAGATTCCATCGTGAGTACCTGTTGACCTTTACGATTGTTGATGATATCATCGTATCGCTCCAACCCTACAGAGGCGAAATTGTATCCATCCGTATGTTCAAAAGTCAACATCGCAGAATCCACCGTAATCTTTTCGCCATTATATTGTCCTGCACGATTTCCGGTTGGTATGCCAGGGTTTGAGATTTCATCACCAATATAACCTGTGATCTTGACCTGTTGTGGAATATCCACAACATATTTCATATGATCCCAACCTAAGGAAATGGAGTAATTGTCCTTGATATAATAACCGAAGTGCAGATTAAATTGTGGAATAGTCAAACGACCGGGGTCAAAATAAGTCGACCCAAATTTCGTCGGGCGGTCACCCGCTTTTACATCGTGGAGGATGAAATCATAATTTGGACCTGTAAAATGTATATCGGATTTTGCGTAAGAAGAAAAGTTATACCCCCAAAAAAAGAAAAACTTCCCTTTATTACTTTCTGTCCTTAAATTCCTTGGTTTAAAAATGCTTTTTCCTATTTCTGGATTTTCCTGTGCAAATAAACTCGAAACACTTAATGCAAGTGCTCCAATTGTCAAAAATATTTTTCTCATATCGGCGCTAAAAACGTTGGGCAAAAGTACCCTCATTCTATTTTATAACCAAATAAATTGCGTGGAAATTAGTAAAATATGACGAAGATCACAGAAATGTTTTACCATTTGAACTTGCATAAAAAAAGCTGCTTTCGGATGAAAGCAGCTTTTAACTAAATTTTTATGGAATCAATTTATTTCACTTGATTCTTACGGATGATATTCAAAGCACCACCGGCTTTAAACCATTCAATCTGTTGTGCATTGTAGGTGTGGTTTGCCAAGATCTCCTCTTGAGTTCCATCCGCATGGTGCAACACAAGAGTCAATGGTTTTCCAGGAGCGAACTCCGTCAAACCAAGGATATCAATCGTATCATTTTCTTGGATTTTGTTATAGTCGTCTTTGTTAGCGAAAGTTAAACCCAACATACCTTGTTTTTTCAGGTTCGTCTCGTGAATACGAGCAAAAGATTTAACCAATACTGCGCGGACACCCAAATGACGAGGTTCCATCGCGGCATGCTCACGGGAAGACCCTTCACCATAGTTCTCATCCCCTACCACAATTGATCCGATGTTATGTGCTTTATAGTCACGTTGCGTTGCCGGAACAGGACCATATTCACCTGTCAATTGATTCTTCACGTTATCGGTTTTCTCATTGAAAAAGTTAACCGCACCGATCAGCATATTATTTGAGATATTATCTAGGTGACCACGGTATTTCAACCAAGGACCAGCCATAGAAATATGATCCGTCGTACATTTACCTTTTGCTTTGATCAATAGTTTCAACCCTTTTAAGTCTGTACCTTCCCAGGCTGCAAAAGGTTCCAACAATTGGAGACGGTCTGATGTCGGTGCTACGTCAACAACGATAGCACTACCATCTGCTGCAGGAGCCTGATATCCCGGATCATCGACAGCAAATCCTTTTGTTGGTAATTCATCTCCCACAGGAGGATCCAACTTCACTTGCTCACCTTTATTGTTCGTTAATGTATCCGTAACAGGATTAAAGCCCAAATCACCGGAAATTGCAATTGCAGCAACCAGTTCTGGCGAAGCAACAAATGCATAGGTATTTGGATTACCATCCGCACGTTTTGCAAAGTTACGGTTGAACGAGTGAACAATCGTGTTTTTCTCTTGCTTGTCCGCACCCACACGATCCCACATACCGATACATGGACCACAAGCGTTGGTGAATATAGTTGCGTTAAGATCTTCGAATGTTTTTAATAAACCATCACGATCCGCTGTAAAACGAACCTGCTCAGAGCCCGGGTTGATACCAAATTCAGCTTTAGTGATCAATCCTTTGTCAACAGCTTGTTTGGCAATAGAAGCGGCACGCGACAAATCCTCATACGAAGAGTTTGTACAAGATCCGATCAATCCCCACTCCACTTTCAAAGGCCAGCCATTCTTATCAGCCTCTTCACGCATGCGCGAAACTGGCGTATATAAATCTGGCGTGAATGGACCATTTAATGAAGGTTCGAGTTCCGAAAGATTAATTTCGATCAATTGATCAAAATATTGTTCAGGATTAGCATAGACTTCAGCATCAGCTGTCAAGTGTTGTTTGATGGCATTGGCGGCATCCGCAACTTCAGCACGGCCTGTCGCACGAAGGTAACGCTCCATGGACTCATCGTAACCAAATGTTGAGGTCGTGGCACCAATTTCAGCGCCCATATTACAGATTGTACCTTTACCTGTACAAGATAGAGACTCTGCACCTTCGCCAAAATATTCAACGATTGCGCCAGTTCCTCCTTTTACAGTCAAGATTCCCGCAACTTTTAGGATAACGTCTTTTGCTGCAGCCCAACCACTCAATTTACCGGTTAATTTAACACCGATCAATTTTGGAAATTTTAGCTCCCAAGGTAAACCTGCCATCACGTCACAGGCATCAGCACCACCTACACCAATTGCAACCATACCTAGACCCCCGGCATTTACAGTATGTGAATCCGTACCGATCATCATACCACCTGGGAATGCATAGTTTTCTAGTACAACTTGGTGGATAATACCCGCCCCTGGTTTCCAGAAACCTATACCATATTTATTTGAAACAGAGCTCAAGAAGTTAAATACTTCCGAACTTTCGTTTTTAGCACGAGCTAAATCTTTATCTGCGCCTTCTTTCGCCTGGATCAAGTGATCACAGTGAACGGTAGAAGGAACCGCGACCTTTGGACGTCCAGCCTGCATAAATTGCAACAAAGCCATTTGTGCAGTTGCATCTTGCATCGCTACACGATCAGGGGCAAAATCAACGTAAGAAACGCCCCGCTTATAATCTTCTGTCGCATTACTATCCCAAAGGTGGGCATATAAAATTTTCTCAGATAAAGTCAAAGGTTTGTTCACCACCTGACGAGCCGCAGCAATGCGCTCATCATAACGGCTATACACCTTTTTAATCATATCTACATCAAAAGCCATATCTCTCTTATTTATGTTATTTAATTAAGTTACTGAAACCCTGATAGCTTTTTACTTTGTCGGAATAGGCGCAAATTTAGTTAAGTTAATGCCTTCGACAGCAGCTTTGTATTCTTCAATATTAGGAATACGGCCTAAAATAGCTGAAAGTACAACAACAGGTGTAGATGCCAATAGGGATTCTCCTTTTTTACCATCTCTGTCTTCTACTACACGGCCTTGAAACAACCGTGTTGAAGTAGCCATCACCGTATCACCTTTGGCAGCTTTCTCTTGGTTACCCATGCAAAGGTTACAACCAGGACGCTCTAGGTACATGATATTTTCGTATTCTGTACGGGCAGTGCTTTTTGGCAATGCATCACTGAACTCAAATCCAGAGTATTTTTGCAAGAATTCCCAATCGCCTTCTGCTTTCAACTCATCAATGATATTATAAGTCGGAGCTGCAACAACCAATGGTGCCTCAAAAGTAACAACACCTTTTTGCTGTTCAATATTCCGCAACATTTTCGAAACGATTTTCAAATCGTCCTTATGCACCATACATGAACCTACGAAACCTAAATCCACCTTTTTGTTTCCACCATAGTAAGAAAGATCACGAATAGTGTCATGTGTATAACGCTTAGAAACGTCTGCGTTATTTACATCTGGATCCGCAATCATTGGCTCTTCAATAAGATCCAAATCAACGACAACCTCAGCATAGTATTTCGCATTGTTATCTGGCGTCAACGCAGGTTTCGCGCCAGATCTGATTTCTTCGATACGTTTGTTCGCTTTATCGATCAAACCTTGCAAAACGTTGTTTTTATTTTCCATACCCTTATCAATCATGATTTGGATACGATTTTTAGCGATTTCTAAAGATTCAATTAATGTATCATCCTGCGAAATACAGATGGATGCTTTCGCTTTCATCTCCGCCGTCCAGTCCGTAAAAGTAAAGGCCTGATCGGCAAGTAATGTACCGATATGAACCTCAATAATTCTACCTTGGAAAACGTTTTCCCCAGCGAATTGCTGTAACATCTGCGCCTGAGTGGCATGTACAACATCACGGAAATCCATGTGTTCTTTCATGCTGCCCTTGAAAGTAACTTTTACAGATTCCGGAATCGGCATCGAAGCTTCACCCGTAGCCAATGCCAATGCAACAGTACCCGAGTCAGCTCCAAAAGCAACACCTTTAGACATACGTGTATGGGAGTCACCACCAATGATGATCGCCCATTCGTCAATCGTAATATCATTTAATACTTTGTGGATCACGTCTGTCATGGAGTGATAAACGCCTTTTGGATCGCGTGCTGTGATCAAACCAAAATCGTTCATAAATTTCATCAATTTTGGAATGTTCGCTTGCGCTTTCTTATCCCAAACAGATGCTGTATGACAACCTGATTGATAAGCACCATCAACCGTAGGAGCAATTACTGTAGCAGCCATTGCCTCCAACTCCTGAGCAGTCATTAAACCTGTCGTATCTTGAGATCCAACAATATTCACTTTCACGCGCACGTCAGAACCAGCATGCAATACTTTGCCTGGTGTTACACCTACCGCATTTTTGTTGAAGATTTTCTCTACAGCAGTTAAGCCTTGACCTTCAATGGTAATTTCTTTTGAAGGAGCAAATACTGTAGGTGCTTGGATACCTAAAGTTTGTGCTGCGAAAGTTTGGATTTTTTTACCAAATACGATAGCATAAGAACCACCCGCTTTGATAAACTCCATTTTTTGTGGTGTCAATGCCTTTGAAATATCAATTAGCTCCTGCTCACCATTATATAATTTTTTTGTCTTGGTATTGATGGTTAATACAGTACCTGTAGCAACAGAATAAACCTCCTCTAAAATAGGCTCATTTTTATCATTGCGAACAACGTTTCCGTTTTCATCGACTTTCTTCACCCAGTTTTTAAGATCGATACCGATACCACCTGTAACATCTACTGTCGTCAAGAAAATTGGAGAAATGCCTTTCGTACCACCTACAATGGGCGCGATGTTTACAAAAGGAACATAAGGACTAGCTTGTTTACCGGTCCATAAGGCCACATTATTTACACCTGACATCCGTGAGGATCCCACACCCATTGTACCTCTTTCGGCGATCAACATCACACTTTTACCTGGATGCTGTGCCTGTAGATCTTGGATTTGTTGTTGTGCTTCTGGCGTGATCATACATTTACCGTGCAATTCACGATCAGAACGCGAGTGTGCCTGGTTACCAGGAGATAGTAAATCTGTAGAGATATCACCTTCACCTGCGATAAAAGTAACTACCTGAATTTCCTCCGTTACTTCCGGAAGTTTCGTAAAAAATTCAGCCTTTGCGTAGCTTTCCAAGATATCTTTTGCGATAGCATTGCCTTGTTCATAAGCGTCCTTCAAACGAGCAGTATCGGCATCATATAAGAAAACCTGTGTTTTAAGTACTTCCGCAGCTTGACTTGCGATCGCAGCATCAGCACCTAAAGCAAGATCCAATAATACGTTGATAGAAGGTCCACCCTTCATATGAGACAATAGCTCAAAAGCAAAATCAGGTGTGATCTCAGCAACAACTGATTCACCCAGAATAATTTCTTTTAAGAACTGCGCTTTAACACCAGCTGCAGGCGTTGTCCCCGGCAAGGTATTATAGATAAACAATCTTAAAGATTCTGCTCTATTTTCATTGTTTAAATCTTTAATCTGAGCAATTACTTCACTTAGTAATTCTGCTCCGTCAATAGGCTTAGGATGTAATCCTTGGCCTTCTCGTTCTACAACCTCTTGTACGTAATCGTTGTAAATACTCATAGATATCAATCTTTCTATTTTAAGGGTAGTTCAGCAGATATACTCTTATCTTCCTACACTACCGTGTCTGTAATATAATTAAGCGAATATATAACCTGTGTAGCCTTCCTACATTAAATTATAAATGCCCGTTCAGTTCGCATTTTCAAGTTGATTCATTTACCGTAAATCAACTATTATGACTAAATACAAAAATAGTGAAAATCCAACTTTAAACGCATGCATTCCATTTATTTAAATCAATTTGGAATTGTTCTAAACAGAACTTATGCAATCCAGCCATTTTTTTTTGAAACTATTTTTTTCGTCCTATCCATCTAAAAAAAAGAGGTGATTTATTTTACTAAATCACCTCTTCCTATCTTTATATATTTTCTATATTTATATCTATATCTTTCAGCGATTTAATGGTATCCATAGGCGCTGCGGCATTGAACACAAAAGAACCTGCGACCAATACATCTGCGCCAGCTTTTAACAGTTGAGCAGCATTGGCGGTAGTAACTCCCCCATCAATTTCGATCAGTAATCCATCGTTGACACCCTTAGCCATTGCACGAAGCTCCTTTACTTTGGCATATGTATTTGCAATAAACTTCTGTCCGCCAAACCCAGGATTGACAGACATCAGGCACACAAGATCCAGATCAGCCAAAACATCTTTCAAAAGTGCTACAGGAGTATGTGGGTTCAATGCAACCCCTGCTTTACACCCCAATTCTTTAATAGCTGCCAATGTACTGTGCAGATGCGTACAAGCCTCGTAATGTACGGTAATTATTTCTGCTCCAGAATCCTTACAGACTTGTAAATAACGATCAGGATCAACAATCATCAAATGTACATCCAATGGTTTAGTGGCGTGTTTCGCAATAGCTTGCATAACGGGAAATCCAAATGAAATATTGGGTACAAATACGCCGTCCATAATATCGATATGAAACCAATCAGCCTCACTATTGTTTACCATGATGATATCATCGTATAATTTTGCGAAGTCTGCAGCAAGAACGGATGGTGCAATTAGATGTGATTTTGTTGACATATTGTGTTTTTTTTGCAAAGATAACAAGTATTTTCCGTTCAACACAGCATTCCTAACATTTAACATGATTCAAATAGCATTCAGCAGAATCCACAAAAAATAAATTATAACTACATTTGTATATTAACTTTATATAAAAAACATCGTTCACTGTGGGAAGATTAAAAATAAAATATAAAAGAGAATTAAACACGTCAGAAAATCTCATCCGAAAAATTGGACTAATATTGATCACGATCGTTCTGATCTGTATTTTTCTTCCCAAACAACCACGATTCCGTTATGAGTTCCAAAAAGGAAAAGTCTGGAATCATGAAAATTTAATATCACCTTACAATTTTGCGATCCTCAAGACGCAGGAGGAGCTTAATGCAGACAAAAAAGGTATATTGAATACAATCCAGCCAATTTATAACGCAAATACAACAACAAGCAAAGAGCAAATAGATCAGTTCAATACCGATTTGTCGGAAAAATGGCAAAGCAGCAAACTTGACACGACACACGAAAATATAAACGATTACCGCAGTGCCGGAAATGCGATATTAAACCACCTTTATGGAAAAGGGATACTCTCGTTGAATAATCGGTTTCAAAACCGCAACAACGAAAAATCACCGGCTTCAAAACATTACAATTTTACGTTAATACAAGATAAAGTTGCCTCACAAAAAAACACAGCTGATTGCTATACGATCGAAAGCTCCTATGGCTATATGGATGAATTAATGCCCAAGCTGACTAAAATCAAGCAAAAAGGCTGGCTAGTGGAAACGTTAAAAAACTATATCACGATTAACTATATTTATAACGACCAGCAGACCGAAGCACTGGAACAAAATGCCATCGCCAATATATCCGCTACCCGAGGTGTTGTACAAAAAGGTGAACTGATCGCTGAAAAAGAAAAGATTATATCCAATGAGACCTACCAAAAACTAGAATCATTACGTAAGGTATATGAAGACGAAGGAAAAATAAGTGGAAATCAAAACTATGTAACCCTAGGGCAATTTCTCATTATATCCCTCGCGCTTTCCATACTCATGGTATTTCTGTTTCTTTTCCGTAAAGACATCTATTTCAACAACAGGTTATTGATGATTATCATGATCGTCATCATCGGCATGCTTGCTGTGCTTTCATGGGCTATCAAGATAAAAATACCAAATCTGTACTATATTCCATTTTGTGCGGTACCCATTATCATCCGCATCTTATTCGACACAAGGGTCGCACTGAACATCCACCTATTAATGGTCCTTTTGGCGGGACTATTTGTACCGAATAGTTTCGAGTTTGTCTTTTTACAATTTATGGCGGGCATCGTCGCGATATACAGTATCAAGACATTGGTAAAACGTGAACAATTGTTTGTTTCTTCGGCTATCATCTTAGGTACATATTGGGTCGCTTACATCGGATTAGTGATCACAAGAAATGGCTCTATTGACACCATTTACTGGACAGACCTCCTTCCCTTCCTGGTTAGTGTAATGATCACGCTGCTTGCCTATCCGATGATCTATGCCTTCGAGAAACTTTTTGGAATTGTTTCCGATTTAACCTTGATGGAACTCACCAATAGTAATTCCAAATTATTGCGGGAACTTTCCTTTAAAGCTCCGGGCACTTTTCAGCACTCCCTACAGGTAGCCAATCTGGCGGAGGCCGCAATTTATAAAATTGGGGGTAATCCCCTGTTGGTCCGTGCCGGTGCCTTGTACCATGACATTGGTAAATTGACCAATCCGCAATTTTTTATTGAGAACCAAAAAACAGAGAAAAATCCGCATGACGAACTCTCTCCGGAGCAAAGTGCGCAGATCATCATCTCCCATGTCATCAAAGGTGTTGATGTCGCCAAGAAACATCAGCTTCCCGAGGTTATCCTTGACTTTATCCGAACACATCACGGTACCACCCGTGTGGACTACTTTTACAATTTATTTGTTAAAAACAATCCAGACAAACTCGTGGACGAATCTCTGTTCACCTACCCCGGCCCAATCCCTTTCTCTAAAGAAACAGCGGTACTGATGATGGCCGACTCTGTTGAAGCTGCATCCAGAGCGTTAAAAGAACCCTCGGAGGAGTCCATCAATAATCTGGTTGATAAAATAATTGAACACAAATTGATGCGCGGACAGTTCAACAATAGTAACATTACATTGAAAGATATCACCGAATCGGCCGTTATTTTCAAGGCTATGCTCAAAAGCATCTACCATGTTCGCGTGGATTATGATTTAAGCAAAAAAACAATGTAATTTTAATTGCTAAACAACAAATTGAAATTCAAACGCTTATTGCAACGTTACATTTTTTTTGCATTTTTTTTGATATTTAGGCTTTGCAGATTCAAATAATTGCCTTATGTTTGCAATGTCAAAACACGGAAGGGTGCCTGAGTGGCCGAAAGGAACAGTTTGCTAAACTGTCGTACTGGAAACGGTACCGCGGGTTCGAATCCCGCCTCTTCCGCCAAGACTACAAAAAGCTCAACATTAGTTGAGCTTTTTTTGTTTATGGTGAAAAAACAGGACCCAACCTTCACATGCCTATTCCTCCCCAATCCACCCAATTTGAAAACGCATGAATCAGAGCCACAGATCGACGCTTAGCCAGCCCCCGATTATCAACATTTCCTTCCAGTATCCAATTACTTTCAATTTTCCGAACAATCCCTACATCATTGATCCGTCCAAGCTAGTGACTATAGATAGCAAATAGGATGATACCATCATCCCATTCATTGCGTCTTGCATTTTCCGCTATCGGATCCCAAGTGAGCAAAATAGCTGCTCCTTAACGCTCGATGAAATAGATCCTCAGGGGAATCTTCACGCCTGCACTCTGACCAATTCGGTATTGCCGGGATGTTGCTTCAATACCATTTCGTACCCTATCCGTATCTGATTCGGCATTTATCCACTGTTTCTCTACTTATTACCTACTCTTTTCCTACTCTTTTAGTAGGGAATTAGTGGAGGATAAGTAGCGGAATACAGCAGTGATTGCGAATATGGTATGAGCAAGTGCTGAGCAAGCATTAAATGATCTGCGGACAAACTGAAAGGATATAGTAATAGTAGTAATAATATTTGAGCGTATCCGTTTCGAGGATTCTACATCGTTTGCCTACCGCAACAGTTAATCCTTTCAAATGCTGGCTCTTTTTATCTTTTTCTTACAAAATGATTTTGAACGATTGAATTTAGAAAGATTTTTGTATCCACAGCTTCAAACTTCAACATTTCGGAAAGATCTCCGAACAAAGGAATTCCTTCCCCCAGCAGATAAGGAATCAGGGTAATAATGATCTCATCAATCCGGTCTTCTTGCAAAAAGCTCTGAATGGTTCTTCCTCCATCGATATACAGGTTATGATATCCTTTTCCATGAATTTCAGCCAGCACATCGTTTAGGCAACCTTTGACAAGAGAAGCTTTATCCCTGAATTTTGCGGGGATCTCCGTCATCCTGTCGCTTAACACAAAAACATGCTTATCATAATACCATTCGTCAAAACCACAAACCACTTCAAAGGTGTTGCGGCCCATGACCAACGCATCAATCTGTGCAATAAATTCCTTATAGCCCATATCATCCTTTTCGGGATTCGGTATGGAAAGCAGCCAATCGATTTCTCCGTTCCTATCGGCAATGTATCCGTCCAGACTGGTGGCAATGAAGACTTTGTTTTTCTGATTCATTTTTATGTATTTAAAGTTATACCACAAAATTAAATCGTTCGACACATTTAAAATTGTACAGAATTTATCCTACTCCAAATTTTGAAAATTCTTTTGGAGTATAACCACTGAGTTTTTTAAATACCCTAATAAAATGAGACTGGTCATAGAATCCAGCGTTCAGCCCAATGTCAGTCAATCGTTCCGACGAATTGTTCTGAAGCAATATGACCGCTTTATTCACTTTGTAAAGGTTCAGATATTCACTGGGAGTCAAAAAATAATACTTTCTGAATTTTTGAATGAAACTTTTCTGCGAAATCGGCAGCAGTTTACTGAAATCCCTCAGCATCCCCTTTCCTGCCATTTCAGCGGCCAGATGTGCTTCGAACCTCATCAAGTGAGGGTCGGTATTGACAGTTTCGAATACCCTCAACAAACATTTTTCGGCTTGGGCAAAATCAGGATTCTCGGCAGCAAAAAGACAGTCAAATAAAATCGCAGCTACTTCTTCCAAAGATGAGCTCCCTAATTTTTGGAGCAGTATTCCGTAGCAAAACGGCTTTAAAATTAAACCTATGCACGCGTAAGCTCCATTTGTTCTGGTCAGAAAAGGTCGATTTTTTAAACCCGATAGCACCTGAAGTCCTGTACGACCGTCTATCTTTTCGGTATTGATGCCTCTGATGTCGTACTCATCGCCATAACTGAAAATAAGTTCGGTAAACAAAGCCGCATGATGAACAAAATCCATGGTAAGATCAGGCGACTTTCCTACCCAGATATAATCTATAAATCCGCTGAGCGGATATTTTGGCTGGTAAGCTACTTCTTCTATCATTTTTATTGTTCTGAGTAAGCCAATTGCATGGGTTCTATAGGAACAGATAAATATAAAGGTTATTTTTCGGAACTAAGCCCGATATGATTTCCTTCTGTATCCTCGATAACAGCGATATAACCCGCTGGAATCAAAGTTTTAGTAGCGATTATTTTACCACCTGCTGCTACCACTCTATCAAGAACAAGCTGGATTTCGGGATAAGCATTTATATAAATAAGGACTCCAGATCGTGAAGGTTCTTTATTAGGGGATTGGGTCAAAACTCCCGTAATTCGGCCAGACGTTGCCTGTATAACATTAGGATCATAAGGAAAAAATGTAAGTTCTTCTTCGGAATCTGGAAAAGACCTTATCGTCATCTTTAGGTCTAGAATTTCTTCATAAAAGCTTTTTGCCCTTAGCGTATTGAGGACAGGGATTTCGAACCAAGTTAGCACATTGGTATGCGCATCGATTTTCTTTAATTTTTCCATGATTTCTTATTTTTTTCAAAACTCAGGAAAAAATAAGATTTTAGCCTGTGACGATCGTCACATAATTAATAATATGTCCTTCTTCTTCTAATTCGGCTCAATGTTTCCCGCGCCACTCCGAGAAAAGAGGCTAGCTGCGTGAGCGGAACACGTTGCACCATTTCCGGAAACTGACGTTCTAGAAAGTCCAATCTTTCTTGAGGTTTATAGAGTTTGGCCATATTTGCGAATTCCGCCTGTTTTGACGCAAACTGGCGGATGCAGTTTCTCCCCAATCTTTCAATCTCAATGTGCTGGCTTGAAACTTCAAACAACTTTTTCTTATCAAAGATGACTACTGCCAAAGGTTCACAGGCCACAATATTAAGGGCGGACGGATGACCACTTCCAAAACTCTGGATGTCAGTTGCGATTTCATCTTCAAAGAAAAATCCGATGTTCTTTTTCTCAGCATCTATCATGCAGTAGCTTTTGCAATAGCCCTTTTCAATATAAAAGAGCTGATCACATATGTCGCCTTCTTTTAGCAAAACCTCATTTTTCCGGTATTCTTGCAAACGAAGGGCAGGTTGCAAACATATCCAGGCTTCATCAGAAAAATCAGTTAATGTACGTATGAAAAGTAATAGATTTTCCATTTATTTATCTAGAAATGCTAATTTTTATCGAAAACAGCATTTTAATATGCCATTCAATGCATTTTCGTTTGTAAAGTTACCAAAAGCGATAGAGAACTTACATTAAAAAATCAACGAGCATTAATCTCTGCTTCCTTTAATATTTTTATGGCATGCGATTCATGTTCAATGAGCCGCGTTATCTCCTCTTTAGAAAACGATGAGATGGCAGGAATAAATATCACCTTCGGGTAATTAATATATCGCTTATAGAGAATCTGAGCCCTTTCCATATGAAAATCAGATGTAATCACGATTAACATATCGGGTATCTTCAACAATACCCGTTCTTTAGCCAGTTGAAAATCTGTTATTGTATTGGTTGAAAGTACCCCCTCTTCCAGAGCCTGTTCGGGTATTCCCCGCTCCATCAAGAATTGATACGCGTAAAAGTAATGTGGCTTTTCTGTTGTATTGAAATGCGCTCCGAAACCACCAGTGCAGAGGATTTTAAAACTAGGATTTGCCAAGTGTATATTGAAAGTGCAATTCAACCTGTCTTGCGCCAATTTAGATAAATTACCTTGCGCATCGTTTGGCGCACCGAGAACTAAAATAATATTATTCATAACATACTCAATTTTTAGGTGGGAAAAAGAACGATTTGGGATTCATCTTAAAATAAATCCATACTGCCTTTGCCATTTTCGCCAACTCCTTAGAGGACAGGTTTCTCGAACGGAACGCCAGAACCAATGACAAACCAAAGCTTACCAGAAAATTAAAGAGTCCAATTATCCCGATACCCAAAATTCCCCATACCCAAATATCTGTGGACAGCTCCATACGATGCCCAAATAGACCGAGCGCCAGATTCCCGCTCGCAAAAGTGATGTGTCGAATATCCAAATCCAGCCCCAGAAACATCCCGATGGAAGCAGTTGATCCCATAAAAACACCAAACCAGAGATTGGAAACAATACCAGCCCATTTCTTTTCATAAAAAGAGGCAATCTTGTCCGTCTTCGTTTTCCCACATATCTTTTTCAGCAAGGGATGCTCCTGAATTCTGTAGTAAACGGAATTATGTTTATCTCGATTTGAAATACTTCCAGCGATAATCCCCGACAGAAATAAAAACACACCTGCAATGGAAGCGTGCAAGATAACGGGGGTCTTCGTCGGGTTTAAATCATCGACCAGATGTAGCCATTTCGTACTTGCTATATTTACACCCGACAGCTGCTCTATTCCCCAAACTAACAAAAGACTAATGGGGAATGCCATAATTACATTACCAACGAAAGCGATAAACTGCGAACGAAATAAACGTGCGAAAAATTGCGCAAAGACCCAATAACGGTGTCTGTCGGCACCTTGGTCCGAAGCTCCCTGTTCAATCGCACTCACAAGGGATGATGCTGTCATCGCCGGCTGCTTTGTTGCCAAGGTAGCGCCAAAAAGATAAATGACCGTAAAACCGATTGCATAATTCAAGCTATACAAAAATGCATGTCCGAATTCGCTTGTATCCACTTTTCCCAACAATAGTTTTACAATACACATCGCCCCCACAATTACACCACCGCCGCAAGCAGAACGAAACATCTTCCAATACTCCTGATGGGTTGCCGTAATATAGTGCTCACCGGTCTGGGCTGTATGGTGTGTAATTTCGTAAGCCAGCAATTGTGTGCTCTGCCCTATTAATTTTCGGATATTGCTTTTTCTCGAATTATATCCAATCAGCGTCTTCGCCAATTGAATACTTTTCTCTACTTTTTGGGATTCTGTATCAATCACCAAAAAAGAAAGCATCTCCTTGATGCGCTCCAGTTGTTGCCGAATCCGCAACAAGGACTGGTTCACTTTAATGGAAATACCGAAACGATGTGAATTACTAAAAGCCGTTTCTATATAAGTTTCGCATTGTTTGTGAAGTACCAATAGTTGTTTGTATGAAAGATCCTCAGTCGTAATATATTTTGTCTCCGATTGTAAAATACGATCATTTAACTCGGTAAACTCCCGCATGATTGCGATAAATGGACTATCAAAATTCTGAAACTCAGGCACCATTTTATTGACATCAGTTTCCATGGCACGACCTGTGATACGTTGCACCAACAGTTCTATGCCATATAAGATTTCGATCATTTCAAAACCCGTTTCATTATCATATATCGAATCGAATTCACATAATCGAAAAAGCTCATGCAGTTGTTCGGCGGGAATCGTTGACACCCAATCTGCGTCTTTAACTGTGTAAAACACTTGGTTCAGTAAATACTGTAACGTTGACTTTGCCGGTTGATAAGGCAGATAGCGCTCCGTTATTCGCTTCCTGAGTTCATAAATAAAGTCGGCATAACTGATAATACCCGTATCGGATACCAATTGATCAAAATCTCTTCGCCAGAGAACACGTTTGAGATATTGGACAAATTGACGCCTTGTATCGGGTAACTCTTTCAGAAAATCAAGAAAAAACTGGATATCGACCTGGTAAAATAATTGCACTCTTTTTGGACGAATAATAGCTACAGTTAAAACCAAAAGCTCAATTTCTGCAAACGCTGGATTATCCAAATGATTCTTATAGCGATCAAACAGCTCAACTATTTGCTGTTTCTGATCCATTTTTTTCTTCATAAACTCTTATTATCCGCTTTTCGATGGCTACTTAAATAGCCCGTATAAACTTTAATGTCTTAAGATACCATATTTAGGACTAAATTGTTTTAAATTATGAAATCTATTCCCTCTTATTTTCTATAAAGCAAAGAGTCTAAGGAACACATATCCCACTACCATTATCACCGAAATCTCAAGCAGGAAAATACCTGAAACCAGTGATAAGCCTCCGTAAAAATTCTTCTATTTTTGCAATAGCGAACAGGATAAAAATGAAGACAACAAATTTTGCGATAGTATGCTTAGGTCTATTCCCCATGCTTCTAAAAGCACAGGACGGCATCACATTTGACGATGATTTTAACTTATGGAACATCGAAAAAGGACAAACAGCCTCTGTTTTTGTTGAAAAAGCCTATATACGCTCTGGGCCAGGCCTCAACATGAAAGTGGTGGACTCACTGACACTTGGCAAAAATGTCACCATTGCGAGCGCTCCGTTTAAGGGTAATACCATCAAAAATTTTTATGCTCCTTGGTATCAGATCAGCTACCATAGCGATGGTCAGCTTAAACAGGGGTTTATCTGGCTCGGGTTATTGGCACTCGGTAAACAGACCGACAAGGACGGCCTTCAGTATTTATTCGGCTTTGAACGTTTCATCAAACAACAAAATGAGGAACAACAGGATCACTATTTAACCATAGTAAAATTGTTGGATGCACAAGATTCATTAATCACTAGTCAATCTTACCCATTTGTATTCTCTGGGCAGCTGAGCTCGCAAAGTAAACTGCTGCCAGCTATGGGACTAAATAATGTAAAGCAAATCTTACGCATGGAATTTTTATCAGGTGCCTGCGGGGTCCCCACGGAGTATAATTACATTGCCTGGACTGGCCAGAAATTGATCAATCTCCCCAGTAGGTACTCTGTTAGTGATGCCGGTGTCTTTTATTACGACGAAAAAATCCTATTCCCCTCAGAGCACAAAAGAAACAACCAGTTGATCTATAAATACATCGAAGAAGGAGAAGCGAAAGATGATGATACCCTAGACCCCGACTATCATATTTCGAAAAGAGAAGAACATTTTCAATGGGATGGTGATAAGTTCGTAAAACTTACGCTACCGAAATAACTTTTCAATAAAATTCAACATATTAGTAAAAATAATAAAAGAAAGAAGCAAAGAATGGAAGAGAAAAATATTTACGATTTGTTCTATAGAGGTGAACTTGATCTGTTTATTATAGAGGGCGAAAATCAATTAAAGCAGAACGACCAGGATGTGCCACTATGGACACATCTTGCTGTTGCCTATCACGATCAAGTATTTTATGATGGACACGAAGCTATTTTTGATATCATACAGGAGAAGATGATCCCCTATCTCCAAAAAGCACTACTAGTAGAGCCAGAAAACGAAACAACGCTCTATCACATGCTCAATTACGTCTTAGGCAACCAGGCTAGCTTAGAGCAGATCAATCGTCCGAGAAAACACATCAACGAGAACAACAAAGACCAGTTTATCGGTTATGCAAAAAAATTGATCGCAATACCTAAAATGGCGCCCTATGGCTACGGTTTCCTTGCAGATATTTATGAGAGTCTCCAGGATGATACGGCCCTATTAGCGTTATTGGATGAGGGGATCGGTTATTTCAATGAAACTTTTAAAGACAATCGCGAAGCTGCTGATCAAAATTTCTCCATATTCTGGATGAAAAAAATATATCTTTTGGACCGTACCAAACAGATTTCGGGTACAGCGCTAACCGCTTTAATAGGAGAGCAATTTGATCGCTTTGTCAGCGGCAGTGAAATGCAATATGTGGACCTTGCAGAGATCGCTTATGAAAACAAAGAGATAGATCTGGCCTTAAAAGTATTATTAAAACTTATTAAAGGCGAAAATTCAGCTGCCCATATCCATGCGGAACTGGTTAAATGGCATGGTCGCTTTGAAGAGCTTATCGCTGACGGTTATGAAAACCCTGAGGTGTTCTATTACCAGCTTATCATTGAACGCAATTATTCCGAAGATATTGGGATACCGCTAGACTATTATTATCTACACGCACTAAAACTGATTGACGAATATCCAGACTTATACGCAGGCTATCATTTTGCAGCCGCATACCTTTATGACGATGGACAACATCAAGCTGCATTACCTTACCTCCAACAATTGGGCGAAAGACAGTGGAATGCAACATCTTGGCGCCGTCTTGTCGAATGCACCTACTTAACAACAGGCGAAGTAATTGCGCAAGTTCCGTCGTTCGATGACTTACCACGCGATCTCTATAATGAAGCAATTAACCTATCTGACTTTGTAGATGCATTGGATACCCTGTCAGCTGAAGACACACTGGCCCTGAGACAGCTTTACCTTGCCGTTTATCGCCAGGCTTATGATGCCTTTGCGGCTTATTTCGAACAAGGAAAATATGAAAGTGATTATTTCGGTGGAAGCCACAATCGTGCAATGAATTGCAATAACCTGGCGATTGCATTAAAGAATGTAGATCTCCTCGAAGATAGCTATCAAATCGCAACTGAAGGGCTAAACTACTCAGATTTTGAAGAACTACATCAGACGCGAACAGATGCATTGTCGAAATTGGAGGATTATGAACGTTTAAAAGACGCCCTCATACTATATTTCGACACATATCAAGTCACTTTGAGCGACCTCGATGAAATGCGCGATGAGGAAATGGAAGAACAATTCGCTGAAGATGACTCAGATTTAGTGTTCCCAAGTTGCTATCAAATGTTTGTGTATCAGCTTGAAGTAAATTATCATCTGGGACTTTCTCCCGATATACAGGCAGAAGCACAATATCTTCTGGAGCATATATATCAGTTCTACATCAATCACCCTACGCTAAACGACTATCATTATAGGGATTTTGAGGCTGCTAAAAATGGCGTGGAAGGTATTATTTATGATATTCTTGAGCCTAACGATCGTGATTACCGTATCCACTATTATGAAGATATGGCACAGCAATACCCGCATGAAGCACAACCGCAGTATATCCTCATGCAGTTATACAATGAAATATCCGACTATAGCGCCATTGTTGCTGCAGCACAAACTTACCTCAAAAATAAAAAGGAATTTATCATCGATGACTTTGATAAAGCAAAGACTTTATATCTGATTATCAAAGGTCATTATTTCCTCTCCGAATTTAGATCGGGGGCAGAGGTATTTCAACGTCATGATGCTTGGGTTGCCACAGTCATGGATCCAGAAGATTATGTACTTTGGGTAAAATTCGGAATCATGTTGCTTGCTGAACAGGAAAATCTAGCGGAAGTCAACCGCAATGTAATGGTCTTTAACGGCATCTATGCACAAAGTGAATGGGGCTATGATGACGACTGTGAATCTGTAAAGTTGGCGGAAGCACTTGTTAATTACAAAACGGGAAACCTAAAAAAAGCCCATAGTTTACTCAATGAAGTACTGGCTTATTCAGACCATAGCACACTGGCAGACGAATACAAAAGAACCTGGAAGAAACCAGGTTTCTTATCAAACTTTAAGTTCTAGCGAGCTCCTCGCCCAACTTAAATAATAAAAGAAGCGTAGTAAACAGTTTGATCTGTTTATTACGCTTCTATGGAATATAGCTTCCCATCAATACCCAAGGTTCTTCTCCAATAATACGCGTTTTCCATACTATTGCCACGAGCGCTGCAAAGTCCGCACCTGGAATAAAAAACAGCCATCTCGATGGTGGATTTAATACTTATTCAAAAAAAGCTATATTTGAACTGTGCTGGCACTAAAATATCTAATCGGACTAATTCTTTTTCTTGGCTTATGGGCCAAGCCGACTGCGGTATTTCCCTGCCATCAAAGTAAGGCAAAAACCTGTCCTATAAGCAGTCCGGATCATGCAAGCAAAAAATATGATTGCTGCCAAAAATTACACACGGAGAAGAAACCGCTATGTCAGCACCGCAAGCAATGTCGGGATTGTAGTTGTCATTGCGCCTCGGCAACAAGTATATTGGCTGTCCCCAACTTTCCGGTTCAACTGCCAAAAATTTCCTTCTCAATCTTTAAAAAATTATATAGTGGCTTATTGTCCGCCTATCTTTCAGATGGTTATTTTTACCCTTGGGTTCCCCCTAAAATAGCCTAGATACCACAGAGAAAGCTTTTTTGAAAAAGTAAATCTCCTTATTAATTTAAAGAACCTGCCCTATCCCGATCAACGAAAGCAGATCGCATTCCGCAGGGATTCATACACGTATTAGAACATTTGGAACACATGAGACTTCTCAATAATATCATAACAGCCTGCCTTTTAGCTAGCAGCATATACAGCTATGCACAGGATAATACCATGACAACCCAAACAGTCAAAATTAGCGGCAATTGTGGGATGTGTAAAAAAACAATAGAAAAAGCCGGAAACTCCGCGGACTCCAAAGTAGATTGGAACGAGGATAACCAGACAGCAAATATCTCCTTTAATGCCGAAAAAACCTCCCTGGATGCTGTTTTGAAAAAGGTCGCGTTGGCCGGTTATGACAATGAAAAATACCTGGCTCCGGCAACGACTTATGCCGACTTGCATGGCTGTTGTCAATATGACAGAACCTTAAGTGCCCCACCAGCCAACCCCGAAAATACTCCTGAAAGCAAAGAAGAAAGCACAGGATCGTCATCTGTCGCTGAGTCAGGTAACTTCCAACCGATTTATGATCAGTATTTCCAATTGAAAGATGCGCTTGTTGCCTCAGACCACAAGACTGTCGCGACAGGTGCTGCAAAACTTTCAAGCCTGTTGACGACGTTAAAATCGACTGACTTAACTGCTGCCGAGCAACAAGTTTGGAAAGTACAGGCAAATGCGATAACACAGCACACCAAGACGCTGCATGAGGCAAAAGATCTTGCAAAACAACGTATGGCATTTGTGTCGCTCTCCGAAGAAGTCTATAAACTGGCCAAAAGTTCCAAACCTGCACTTCCGGTCTATCAACAAAAATGCCCTATGTTTAACGGAGGCAAGGGTGCCACATGGTTAAGTCTCAATAAAGACGTCAAAAATCCATACTATGGCGCCCAGATGCTAACTTGCGGAAGTACAATCCAAACGATACAATAATAGAGACCAACATCTCAAAGAGATCTGTTTCCATGCCAAAAGGTTCGTCCATAACGCAGACGAACCTTTTTTATGCCCCCTAAATTGGCTACTCCATCTCGACAGGGAAATATAAATTACCCAGCGAAATCATTAAAAATTGATTATTTCGAAGGATAAACCTTAAATTAAAGCTTTTTTTATTGATTCAAAATAGTATATTAGAAAGAGCATCAAGCTAACCATACAAAAGATAATTAGGGAGAATAACAAAGATATCGTGATCAAATAAGATGAGATTTAATCCATGGAAAAAGTAATCATTACAGGAGGAACAGGTGCTATTGGCCTTCATTTGACTAAATTACTGGTCGCCAACTTCTATGAAGTAATCATCTTCACAAGGGATCCAAAGGCTTATCCAGTACAACCTAATGTTCGATATATCCATTGGAACCCCAAAAAGCAGGTCATCGATACGAAATCGATCCAAGAAGCGGATTATATTATCAATTTAGCGGGTGCCAACCTCAATGGATCGCGATGGAGCAAGGCTTATCAGCAAGAAATTATATCAAGCCGGGTGGAAAGTGGACAACTACTTTATCAAACCTTAAAACAGATTCCAAACCAAGTAAAAGCTGTCATATCAGCATCCGCAACTGGCTGGTATGGTGCTGACGATAGTTATCAGAAAAAACCCTTCGAAGAGGGAGATCCCCAAGGGGGTGATTTTTTATCCTGGGTCTGCAATCTTTGGGAAGACAGTGTAAAACCAATTGAAACCTTAGGAAAAAGGCTCGTTATCTTCCGATTCGGTGTTGTGATCAGTAAAGAACAAGGCTTATTGAAAGAAGTCAATCGACTGCTACGTTTTCGGTTCAACCCTATTCTGGGCTCAGGCAAACAGATGTTGAGCTGGATCCACATGGAAGACCTCGCCCGAATGCTGCTATTTGCTATACAAAACGATGCCCTCGCTGGTGTATACAATGCCTGTTCCTCCGATCCAATGCCTCTTGGTCACTTTACTAAGCGCATTGCAAGGCGGCGGTACGGAATATTCTACATGCGTTTTCCTGTCCCCGCTTTCTTGATTAAGCTGTTTCTTGGAAAAAAAGGACAGGAAATGGTACTTAATGGCACATGGGTCAGTAATAAAAAGATACTTCAGGAAAAATTTCCCTTTAAGTACCCAACTTTGGACAATAATTGTATAGATAATTTACACATCGGTTAATTGTTAATTCGCGTTAATTTCAGCCCTTTTCGGGACAAAATCCGTATATTTGCGGCTTATGAAGATTTTTAGATATGGCGCAAAGGGCTCCGAAAAGGCGGGAGTCATTTTAAATGAAAAGAAATATGATGTTTCAGAAGGAAATTTTCAATATAACCGTGATTTCTTTGCAAATACGGCAAATTTGGAGAAACTTCAAGCATATGTAGAACAGAATCGCGAAAACCTAAAAGAGATCGCTGCGGATGAACGTATTGGCACTCCTTTGGAAGCTCCCTCCAAAATTCTTTGTGTTGGACTCAACTTCGACGATCACGTTAAGGAAACCAAATTGCAGCAAGCAGCAGAACCTATTGTTTTCATGAAATCTGTTTCGGCATTTAATGGTCCTTTCGATGGTATTACACTACCTAAAAACTCCGTGAAATCCGATTGGGAAACCGAGCTTGCTATCGTTATAGGTAAGAAAGCTTCCTATGTTAGTGAAGAAGAGGCCCTGGATTATGTTTTTGGCTACGTGCTACATAACGACGTGACTGAACGGGAGTTTCAGATCGAAAGAGGTGGTACCTGGGACAAAGGTAAAGGTTGCGATACATTCGCTCCCATTGGTCCATTCATTGCTACAAAAGATGAAATTCAAGATGTCGATAATATGAGAATTTGGCTTAAATTAAATGGCGATCTTATGCAAGATGGCAACACAAGCGACTTTATCTATCGTGTTCCAAAGCTTATATCGTACTTAAGCCAGTTCATGTCCCTACTTCCGGGTGATATCATCTCAACAGGCTCACCAGCCGGTTCAGGTATGGGAAAATCCCCACAACGCTTTCTTCGCGATGGCGATATTATTGAATACGGCATCGAAGGTCTTGGATCTGGGAAACAAGTAATATCTGCTCACTCCCTATCTTAACTTCCTGCCGATATAGACCGATCTTTCCTGTCTTTATTTTTTATCTGGAAAGATCGGCTCAACGGCTATTTTTTCGTCATTTCATTGTAATTTATCAACCGCATTTGTGTACATTTATATCGACATCCACTTTGTTAACATAAATGCATAAATCCCTATAGGGTCAATGATTCAACTAAACAACATATCTAAATCATTCGAGGTTAAATCCAAACGAATAGATGCATTGAAGAGTCTCTCCCTATCCATTGCCAAGGGAGAAATATTTGGCGTCATAGGAGCTTCAGGTGCCGGCAAAAGCACACTGATTCGTTGTGTAAATCTGTTAGAAAGACCGGACACAGGTCAAGTCATTATTGAGAATGAGGATCTGATGTCGATGTCTTCCAAAGATTTAATGATGAAACGAAGAAATATCGGAATGATCTTCCAACATTTCAATCTATTGTCATCCCTAACAGTCTCTGAGAACATATCTTTTCCATTGCAACTGGAAGGTAAATCAAAGGCATTTATCCGACAAAAGGTTTCGGAATTGCTAAGCCTCGTTGGACTGGAAGATAAAGCGGAGATTTATCCAGCAAATCTATCTGGAGGACAGAAGCAACGGGTCGCTATAGCTCGCGCACTGGCAAATGACCCCCATATCCTACTCTGTGATGAGGCCACCAGTGCCCTGGATCCAGCAACGACAAAATCTATCCTCACCTTATTAAAAAAAATCAATAAGCAACTGGGACTTACAATCTTATTGATTACCCATGAAATGGATGTGATCAAAAGGATATGTGATCAAGTAGCAGTACTGGATCAGGGAACTTTAATTGAGAGTGGTTCTGTTGAAACCATTTTCGCAAACCCACAGCAGGAAACCACCAAGAACTTTATTCAATCTTCTTTACAGGTCGATATCCCCTTAGGTTTTCAGGAACGGTTAAAAGACAGTGGCAATCCACTTGTCGAGATTTACATGACCTCCAGTGAAGATTCCATCCCATTTATACAACAATTGGAACGCCAATATCAGGTCAAAACAAATATTATTACCGCACAAATCGATTACATTGGCGAAATGAAGTTTGGCGTTATATTAGCCGAATTATCAGGTGATATCGACAACATAACGGCGAGTCTCTCCTATTTAAAAGAACAGCATCCGCAAACTAAAATATTAGGTTATGTCTGATCAAGTACTAGAATTACTATTATCAGGAACACTCGAGACATTGATGATGACTTTCCTGTCAGGTTTCTTTGGTTTTGTAATCGGACTTCCACTTGGAATCTACCTATTCTTGACCAGAAAACATCAGCTGCTGGAAAACAAAACCATGCACCAGATTGTTTCCTTGCTAGTGAACGTGTTCAGATCTATTCCATTCATTATTCTCATTGTATGGATGATTCCATTTACACGTCAGCTTGTAGGAACATCCATAGGTATGTCAGCAGCATTGGTCCCTTTAAGCATTGGCGCAGCTCCTTTTATTGCGCGATTGGTAGAAAACAGCTTATTGGAGATCCCTCATGGATTAATTGAAGCTGCCAGAGCCATGGGCGCGAGTACACAGCAGGTGGTCTTTAAAGTGTTGCTTCCGGAGGCATTACCCTCACTGGTGAACAATGCGACAATAACGTTAATTACACTTGTAGGCTATTCGGCTATGGGTGGCGCTGTTGGGGCCGGCGGACTGGGACAGATTGGCTACCAATATGGCTATGTTGGTTATGACACCTTCATCATGAATGCTGTCCTTATTTTATTAATTTTAATTGTATTCCTGTTGCAATATACAGGCGATTACATCTCTAAAAAAGTAAACCATCGTTAACATTAATTGTATCATATGAAACCATCATGATTTATCCGATCATACAGTGGAGTGAATAACAGAGCAAAGCGAGTTCATGAATGCCGCTTAAAACATACACTCGATGGATAAATCTGATAGCTTCATCACAACTGAAACCGCCGAAGGCAGCATGAATGCCTTAAAGGGAAAATGAAATAATGAATAAACAAATTTATACAGATGAAAAAAATGAACTATGCATTTGCAATTCTAGCTTTTAGTCTGACGACTATTGTAGCTTGTAACAACAGGGAAAAGAAAGAAAACACCCTTAAAGTTGGTGTGGTGACGGGTCCTGAAAAGGAACTTGCGGAGACGGCTAAGAAAGTTGCAAAAGAAAAGTTCAATCTGGATGTGGAACTCGTTTCCTTCAATGATTACGTCGTTCCTAATGAAGCTCTGAACCAAGGTGATATCGATGTCAATGTATTCCAGCACCAACCCTATCTTCAGGAGCAATCCAAACAACGTGGTTTCACCAAACTGACCATTGTGGGAAATACATTTGTATTTCCGATTGTCGCCTATTCTAAAAAGATCAAAACCATCACCGAACTTCAGCCCGGTGCGACTATCGCTATCCCAAATGACCCAACAAATGGTGGGCGTTCGCTATTACTTCTTCAGCGTGAGGGAATCATTGGTTTAAAAGAAAATGTTGGCATACAACCAAAAGTAACAGACATTGTGAGCAACCCGAAACAGGTTAAAATAATCGAAATGGAAGCCCCTCAGCTACCTCGCGTACTTGACGATCCTCAGGTTGTTGTTGCGATCATCAATAACAGCTTTGCTTCACAGGCTGGATTGGATCCTGAAAAACAAGGTTTATTTACCGAGGATAAAGAATCTCCTTATGTTAATTTAATTGTTGCACGGGCAGATAATAAAAATGATGAAAAAGTACAGCAGTTTATACAATCCTATCAATCACCTGAGGTAGAAGCAACAGCAAAGAAAGTATTTAAAAACGGAGCCATAAAAGGCTGGTAACCTCACAAACGCATGATAACAGCAGCTCATTCATGTCCATGTGGCTCGGGTTCAACTTTTGGCGAATGCTGTATACAAATTCATAGCACCCATGCTAAGGCAACAACAGCCGAAGCGCTTATGCGAGCTCGTTACAGCGCTTTTGTCGTGGGAAACATTGACTTTTTGTACAACACATTCCACCCTACAACCAGAAGATTCCAAAATAAGAATGCTATTGAGCAATGGGCTAAGGAAAATAAATGGATGCAGTTAAGTATCCTGAAAGCTACCTTTTCAACAGTCGAATTTGAAGCCCATTATCTGGATGCTACAATGGAAGTACAGATCCATCACGAAAAATCTACATTTAAACAGCAAGGTAACCTTTGGTATTATGTAGATGGCCGATAAACTTCTGGCTTCAACCCCAAAAAAAAGCTGCTCCGATACATTATGTATTGGAGCAGCTTTTTTTATAAGGTGATTGGCTGTATTAAACCAATTCTTCCGTATCTTCTCGATAAGGTGCTTCTTCATCAAACTCACCCTCCCATTTGGCGACAACGACCGTTGCAAGACAGTTACCAACAACGTTAACAGAGGTACGCGCCATGTCCATCAACTCATCAATACCCAAAATAGCGGCAATAACAAAGGTTGGCAGACCGAACTGATCAGCTGTTGCTATTAGGATAATTAATGAAGCACGTGGCACTGCTGCCACCCCCTTAGAGGTAATCATTAATGTGAAAGCAATCATGAGCTGTTGTCCAAACGTCAAGTGAATACCTGCTGCCTGCGCAACAAAAATTGCGGCCAACGATAAATAAAGGGATGTTCCATCTAGATTGAAGCTATAACCAGTTGGGATAACAAATGAAACGATCTTACGCGGCACGCCAAATTTCTCCATTGCACTCATGGCTTTGGGTAAAGCAGCATCGGAACTTGTCGTTGCAAAAGCAATAGATACTGGCTCTTTGATAGCGTTGATAAAACGTTTGACAGGAATCTTTAAATAAAGTGCAACAGGAAGCAACACCAAGGTCAAAAAGCAAAACAATGCAAAATACAACGTTGCCAACAGCATAAATAAGTTTTTCAAAATATCAACACCGAGATGTCCCACCGTGTACGCCATCGCTGCCCCAACCCCAACCGGAGCAAAATACATGATGATGTTCGTAAATTTAAACATCGTCTCAGACATACTTTCTGTAAAATCCACCAGTGGCTTCCGCTTCTTCTCATCGACCATCGCTAGGCCGATTCCGAATAACACCGAAAACACAACAATTTGTAATACCTGATTGTCAGCAACTGACTTTACGATATTCTCAGGAAAAAGATCACGGATGAATGCAGTGAATTTATAAACTGGATGTACATTATCCGGAAGGGATTTCAATACATGTGCGTCCATACTTTCTTTAGGCACTGGCAGCTCTTCATGTGGCATATGAGCAACGTCTACACCTACTCCTGCCTTAGTAAGATTGATTGCACCTAAACCAATAAAAATAGCACAGGTAGTTGCACAGAAGAAATACAACATGGACTTCCAGGCCATACGTCCTACTTGCTTCAAGTCAGAGTGCCCGGCGATACCATAGACAAGCGTTGCAAAAAGAATAGGTCCAACAATGGTCTTTACCAATTTGATGAAACCTTTGCTCAGCGGTTGCAACGAAATTGCCAGATTGGGAAAATCCAGTCCAACAAAAATGCCCAGGATCATACAGGTTAAAATCCATGTGGTTAAATTTTTCTTATAAAGCGCATTTACAACCAAAACGGTGGCAACTATCCAACGGACAGCCATTAGAAATTCATGCGAGAAGCCCACAACTTTAAATTCGTACAATACTGCAATGATACAAGCTAATGTAACTGTGATGAGGGTGATTAACCCTATTTTGGTTTTTAACATTTAAAAGATTTTAATGGTCAAAAGAACAAAAATAAAAAAATACTATGCTTTTGCAAATATTATTATTTAAATAGCCCCACTTTCGCAACAAAATACCGATTTCACAGAAAGCTATTGTGCAAAAAAAAAGCAGGATAATTTCTTACCCTGCTCTATATTTTAACGGAATAAAAAAATTATTCCGCGTGTAACCAAGCTTTTTTCGCTAATAGCTCATCGTTGGACTCACGTACATCTTCGTCATCCACACAACAATCTACTGGACAAACAGCAGCACATTGTGGTTCATCATGAAAACCTACACATTCTGTACATTTATCCGAAACAATATAATAAACTTCATTTGAGATAGCTTCCTGTGATTCATTCGCGTCAAGCGTAACGCCATCACCAAAATCTATAACACCATCCAAAGCAGTCCCATCTGAGAATTTCCAAGTTACACCAGCATCGTATATTGCATTATTTGGGCATTCCGGTTCGCAAGCACCACAGTTAATGCATTCGTCTGTAATTTTAATCGCCATTTATAACCTCACAATTATGATAAATAAACTATTTTTGCATTATCAATATGAAAACAAAGTCTGATTGTACAATAAGGCTAGTTGATTCACGTTGATTAATGTTAACAGCACAAATATAACACAAATTTGTGTATTCATCTTTTAAAAATTTAATATTTTGACAAAGCAACAACGAATAAATGCGTTTGTAAAACTGGGTGAACTGTTGAAAAAGCAGCCTGAAGATCTTACTCAGATCATTCAACTGGCGCAACATAAAAATCCTTGGTATACCCTAAAAAATGTTGAAAGGGCCATACATGCGATTTCATCCAACTTAACAGAAGAGAAGCTCAATCATTGGCTACGCAACTACCCAGATCTCGAATCTATTAAAACCGTAGGTTTGATTCTCGCTGGAAATATTCCGCTGGTTGGTTTTCATGACATCCTTTGTGTATTAATCAGTGGATTTAAAGCAAAAATTAAGGTATCCTCGGATGACGCAGGTTTAACAACTTATGTACTCAACAGTTTAAAACAAATCGAACCCGCTTTTGAAGCAGCTTTTGAAATTGTTGATAAACTCAAAGACTTCGACTTGGTCATTGCCACTGGCTCAAACAATACAGCCCGTTATTTTGACTATTATTTTGGCACAAAACCCCACATTATCCGACGGAATAGAAATAGTGTTGCGGTCATTACAGGACAGGAATCCCCAGCAGAAATGGAGGCCTTAGGTCATGATATCTTTGATTACTTCGGCCTTGGCTGCCGCTCGGTTTCCAAACTTTTTATTCCAAAAGATTATGCAGTAGCACATTTTTTTGAAGGAATAGCGGATTTTAAAGATGTATCCGAACACTATAAATACAATAATAATTACGACTATAATAAATCCATCTATCTGATCAACAGAGACAAGCATTTTGATAATGGGTTTCTGTTGCTCAAACAGGATCAGCGTACTGCTTCTCCATTATCCGTGGTTTATTACGAGGAATACAATCGTCTTGAAGATGTCGAAAACGAGCTGAATCAACAAGCTGAAAATATTCAGTGTGTTGTCACCGAAGTCCAATTGAACATACAGTCACCAGTCTTTCATTTTGGAGAAAGTCAATGTCCGGCCCTGGATGATTATGCAGATGGTATAAATACGCTGGACTTTTTATTTGCAAACCAGTAAGCTTCCGTTAAATTCATAGTAAAGAAATTGCATTAAAAATACTAACTTTGAAATCATGTATATCATTAAAGTAAAAGGTGTCGCCAAAATTCCCGACTATGTTCAGCTGCGAGATGATGCCTTCACCTTGTTGGCATATTTTAGAGTAGATCGACCTGACAAATCCCTTGACAAGATCGGATTGGGAGAAAAGGCTGAATATATCATGCAATTGGTAAGAGAAATACCTTTTGGTCAAATTAAAAAATTAGAGTTTTAACGCCCATGATTGAAAATAAAGTAATTACATTAAAGAACGTTGATATCTTTCAACAGAAACATTTAGTATTATCCAATGTCAATTTAAACATCGGGAAAGGAGAATTTCTCTACCTTATCGGACAGTCTGGCAGCGGAAAAAGTAGTTTATTAAAAATCATCTATGGCGATCTATATATCGGTAATGGAGAGGGAATGATCGCTGGGTTTGACCTCAAGAAACTTCACGAAAATGATGTTCCTTACTTACGCCGGAAATTAGGGATTGTTTTTCAGGACTTTCATTTGTTATCCGACAGAACGATCGAGAAGAACCTCGAGTTTGCCTTAAAGGCTACGGGCTGGAAAGATAAAAAAATGATTGATGGACGTATCTTGGACGTATTGGAAAAAGTTGGACTTCGTTCCAAATTAAAGAAAATGCCTCATGAGCTTTCCGGTGGTGAGCAACAGCGGATTGTCATTGCCCGTGCCCTACTGAATAACCCAGAGATTATCCTTGCGGATGAGCCTACCGGAAACTTGGATCCTGCCACCTCTGAGGAAATTGTCCTATTGTTGCGCGATATCGCCAATTCCGGAACAGCAATTTTAATGGCTACCCACGATTATACAATTATTCGCAATATGCCTTCCCGGATTATCAAAACTGGAGACGGTATTCTACAGGATGATGTCAGCATCTAAACGAAAAACTGACAAGTAAAAAGACATTTTTGCAAATTCCGACAAATTGTTAGGCTTTTTTAATAAAATCTGACAAGCTGTCGGAATTTTATTGTTTGGCAAAAACTTTGAGAAAAGAAGATATAGTAAATTTTTGAATCTATTTTAGCATTGAAGATATGAATGAGCAAGATAATTATTATGATGAGAGTCAAGATCAAGTAGAAACTAATTCTTCTGATCAACAAGAGCAGCCTTCGGATAATCAGGTAGAATTGTCTACCGAAGAGAAGTTGGCCGCAGAATTGGCAGAGGCAAAGGATAAATACATTCGTCTTTCTGCTGAATTTGACAATTATAGAAAACGTACAAGCAAAGAACGTGTTGAATTGATTCAATCAGCAGGAAAAGATGTGATCAGTAAATTATTACCTACGTTAGATGATTTTGACCGAGCATTAAGTGCTATGGAAACTGCTACAGACGTAGAATCCGTTAAAACAGGGATGGATATTGTCAACAACAAATTAAGACAAACCCTGTCTCAATTGGGATTAAAAGAAATGGAAACTGCTGGCCAGGCATTTGACCCTGAATTACAGGAAGCTATTACATCCATTCCAGCACCTACAGCAGATTTAAAAAATAAAGTAGTGGACGTAATCGAAAAGGGATACTATTTGGGTGACAAAGTGATTCGTCACGCTAAAGTAGTTATAGGTCAATAATATTAAGACGATGTCAAAAAGAGATTATTACGATATACTTGGTGTCGCGCGTTCAGCGGACGAGAAGGAGATTAAATCATCCTATCGCAAATTAGCGATTAAATATCACCCGGACAAAAACCCCGGTGATCATGAAGCGGAGGAAAAATTTAAGGAGGCTGCTGAGGCATACGATATCTTGAGCAATCCACAAAAACGTCAACGCTACGACCAATTTGGCCATGCTGGTAATTCAGCAAGTGGTGGCTACGGCGGTGGTGGTGGTATGAATATGGATGACATATTTAGCCAGTTTGGTGATATCTTTGGTGGCGGACATCCCTTCGAAAGTTTCTTCGGTGGCGGTGGCGGAGGCGGAGGTCAGCGTGGTGGCCGCCGCGTAGCACGTGGAAGCAACTTGCGTATTAAAGTTAAATTGACTCTTGAAGAAATCGCTAAAGGTGTTGAGAAAAAAGTAAAGGTCAACAAGCAAGTTTCCTGTCATAGCTGTGATGGCTCTGGAGCTAAAGACAAATCTTCTTTCCATACCTGTAAGACCTGTGGTGGCTCTGGATCTGTACGCCGAGTAACAAATACTATTCTGGGTCAAATGCAAACCACTAGCACCTGCCCTACCTGTAATGGTGAAGGTGTTGAAATTACCGCAAAATGTACAACCTGTAGAGGTGAAGGATTAGAGCGTGGTGAAGAAACAATCGCAATCAATATCCCTGCCGGAGTAAGCGAAGGAATGCAACTCTCTATGAGTGGCAAAGGAAATGCAGCCCCACGTGGTGGTATACCAGGGGACCTTATTATATTAATCGAGGAGGTTCCACACGAAAGCTTAAAACGTGACGGTCTTAATGTCATCTATGATCTGTACATTAATTTTGTCGATGCTACTTTAGGTACCAGCGTAGAAGTTCCGACAATTGATGGAAAAGCTAAAATAAAAATCGAACCTGGAACACAGGGTGGTAAAATATTACGTCTGAAAGGAAAAGGTATTCCTGAAGTCAATTCTTACCATAAAGGTGATCAGCTTGTTTACGTTAATATTTGGACACCAAAAGCTGTATCCAACGAAGAAAAAGAATTATTGAATAAACTCAAAGAATCACCAAACTTTAAACCACAACCTGGTAAAAGTGAAAAATCATTTTTTGAACGTATAAAAGAATATTTCGAATAAAAGTCGGATTAACCCGATGTCAAAAGAGCCATTGATCCAATTGATCAATGGCTCTTTTTTTGCTTTCTTACATAAAACTGACAAATAATAACAAAAAGTCAATCCAATATAGATATTCAAAAAATAAACGGATTATCAATCAAAAAATAGCAAAATTTAAATAATTGAACCACTATCATTTACGAGTTTGACAAAATATCTAGACAATCTAGTGACAATAAAATAAAATAACTTTACGACATTTGACTAACAAATTAAAAAAGTCAGGAAGTAATTACTGACTTATTAAAGCAAACTATTAAAATAAAAACACATGAAAAAAGTTTTACTTACATTAGCAGCCGTAGCTGGTTTGACAGTCGCTTCACAAGCACAAGAATTTGGTTTCAAAAAAACTGACTTCATTGTTGAAGGTAATCTTTCTGCAAATACGTCAAATGACAAAACGGATCACATAAAAACAAACTCATTTAACTTCAACCCTTCTGTTGGTTACTTTGTTACTGATAAGATCGCTGTAGGTTTAGATTTCAACGTTGGCAACAATAAAAAAACAACGAATGTTGATCAAGCAAACGAATCATATGTAAAAGGCAATAGTTTTGGAGTAGGTGCTTATGGACGTTACTATTTCCTTGAATTAGGTTCACGTTTCAAAACTTACGCTCAATTAGGTGCTGGTTATGCGCAAGCTGATGGAAAAATCAATGATGGTAAAAATACAATTGATGTTCCTAAAACAAAAGGATTTGGTGCAAACGCTGGTTTGGGTATCAACTACTTTGTAACGCCTAAAATTGCAATCAACTTTGGTTTGACTGATTTATTGTCATTCAAAACTTCAAAACTTGACGTTGACGGAGCAAAATCATCTAACGAATTTAACGCAAACATCAATAGCTTCAATAACTTCTTTGATACAGCTAAATTTGGTTTGACATTCAAATTCTAGTCTGCAAAGCTAGGAATTCAATAATAGAAAAGGCGATAAGATATCTTATCGCCTTTTCTTTTGTTTAAATATCGACTAAATATAGCGCTTTACAATACGTAGTTTATGTGAATATTTATTCAATTCCCGATTAAAGATCCCTTCGTTATCCATTCGATCAATACGTACTTTAGCTGATGCATGAATAATGGTATCCCGATCCAACATAATACCTACATGTGTAATGCGTCCGTCCGCGTTGTCAAAATAAGCCAAATCTCCTGTCTTAATTTCTGAAATAAAATCAACAGTCTCCCCGATTTCCGCCTGCTGATATGCATCTCTTGGCAGGTTAATCCCAAAGCAACTATAAATCAGTTGAGAAAAACCTGAGCAGTCTATTCCCCATTGGGAGCGCCCACCCCACAAGTAGGGTGTATCTTTATAACTCGTGGCGAGTTCAGCAACCTCAGTCTCAAAATCAGATTTGGAAAAGGGATTGACACTGCCTTGGTAAGCCAGGTCTAGCTCACCTAAAATAAACCTATTGGCCTCGTTTAAATAAAGTTTTGTACCGTGGCATACATGAAGTCTATTCCCATCATTAAAAAGTAATCCGCCTTCCCTTCCGACCAAACTTGACGTCCCAGCGAAATAGTGCTCAATTTCTACTGAATCAACTACTATAAATTGACCATTCTGGATCCAGCCCAGATAATTGGTTTCCAACATCCGTATCGCTGTCCAGTCAGTCTCAACGTTCAGAATTTCAAATAATTCCCCAAATAACACTTGGGAAACCATCTCACTTCGATGTGCCTGCTCCGAACGCAAAGGAACCAAAGCAAGTGTACAAATACCATATTTCATTGGCCAAATAAAACAAAATTGTCAAATCTATGATTATATATTATAAAACGAAGATAAATTAATTATAGTAGATATGGAGAATACAAATTTAAAATTCAAAAGAATACTCGTTGCAGTCGATGATGCTCCATGTTCAGAGAAAGCCATTCTATATGCCAGAGAAATGGCTCAGGTATTCAGTGCAGCTGTCGCCCTTGTCACTGTTATCCCCCCGACTTCACCAACAAATTTCGGAGCGGATCCACTATTGGGTCAGCAGCCTATTATCGTACCGGAAGTATCCGAAATGGAACAGGAAAATGCGCAAAAATATCTTGAAAAATTAAGCGAGGAATTTATCGGTTCAGGAGAAATATATCTTTTCAATCGAATTGGATCAATCAAAGAAGAAATTCTTGCGGCTTCACATGAGTGGTCGGCAGATCTAATTATTATGGGATCTAATGGGAGAAGCGGATTTGATCATTTTATTTCAGGTTCTGTATCTGAATCCGTGATTCGCAAGGCAACCTGTCCTGTATTGGTCATACCAAGCAAATGTGATTAGTAGATATGCGATGATGAAATAGTCGAAGCTAAAATATAGAAGCGCCTATTCTTTTTTCTAAGAATAGGCGCTTCTATATTTTAGGCCAATCTGGTTATTTTTTGATCAACCTGGCAACAAACATGCTATCTGCTCTTTCAGTATAACCATCCAGACAACGCATACTTTCCAGTTCAAATCCCAAATTGTTTAAGATATAGTCAACAACTTCCTCATTCTCTGCTTTAAATACGGAGCAGGTTATATAAACCAGCGGCTTACCTACTTTCACATATCCCGCAACATGACTAGCGATAGTTTTCTGCAATGCACTAAATTCCTCAATCTTAGCCGTTTTAAATTCCCGGATCATTTCCGGTGTACGTCCCCAGGTACCCGAGCCTGTACAAGGTGCATCTAATAATACCCCATCAAATTTCTCGTTTCCCAATATCGGATAAGGATCTTTTGTCAGATCCAATATTTTCTTACGGTAATGTTTAATACCAGCATGATCAAATCGCTCATCCAGGTTACGAAGGATACTCATCCGAAGATCAGTTACCAATAAATTAACAGAAGGGCATGCATCCATTAATAAAAGAGATTTACCACCCGATGCAGCACAAGCATCCCACCAGGATTCTCTGTCCTCGGGTTTCATGAATTCAAGCGTACGCTGTGAGGATAAATCCTGTACTTCAACCAGTCCTTCCAAGTTTGAAAAGCGTTGTAAAGAGGTACCATTGGCCAAAGAGATGGTCTGATCACTCAATTCACTATAGGGAATCTGATTTTCGTTTAAAATCGCACGAACGACCTTATTTTTACCTCGCTTTACCCGGATATACAGATGAGGCTGAACCAATTGGCTCTTCAAAAATAGTCTGGTATCAATCTGAGACGAAAAATAGCCTGTGAAAGGAAATAGATCTTCACTTTTTAGTAGTCCTTCAGATTCAAGAAAAGAAATCTTCTGATCTAAAGATAAACCCAACTTATCACTATAAGCAGGTTCAAGTAGATTGACCAAAGGGCTATCGTTTTCGCATAAAAACTCCGCAAGAACCAATCGTCGCTGCTGTGACAACTGTGAAGCTGCTAACCCCAAACGGAAATAGTTGTAACACAGACGGGAAGTGGACCGACGATCCGAAGACCCCATCTGTTTATTCTCCTTAAAAAAAGTCGTTAAATACCGCGAAAACGGTTGATCTCCTTCGAAACCATCCATCGCTCGCTCAAAATTACGTATTTGTTGGTAAACACGTTTTTCACTGAATTCAGCCATTCAAGGATTATTTTCTTTCAAATTTCTTGTTGTGATAAACCATGATCCCCAAAGCTCTATTGGCATACCCCCACTTCGGATAGAATTCAAATCTATAATCGCTATTGAGTCCAGAGAATTTCTCCTGAGTCATATGGCTTACATAATCAACACCGTATTTATGAAGTAGACGCCCAAAATAAACGGCGGCATCATAACCCTTATAAGAAAACTCAGAAGGATCTACTTTATACAGTGATTTGTAATTTGATATAAACTTTTTCGTATCACCGTCAGAATCATTGGCTAAGCTCGAAGAAGTGATCGTCAAACTATAAAAATCCATGTTTTCAAAATTTTCAAAGGAAAGTTTTGAAAGATTTGGATGGCCATATAGCTTGAACTGGTTACCAGGATTCAAGAAACGCTCATCCATAGCATCCAACAATCCTTTGACCAAGTTCTTATTGGCAGTTCCGGATACAACATGATTTGTTCCTGTCAGCACCAGGCTATTATTGAGCTCATTTAGGCTCATAACCGTTTTTACTTTTGCCTGTGCATTCGCCTTTGTGACCTCGCTGGCAAAATTGACCAGGAATTGTTTGCTTTCATCATCTCCGGCATCATAGATCAAAATCTGATCTCCATTATAATACTGATCAGCGACATATTTTGCCATTGTTTCGGAATGGGTCCGTATCGATGGCGTCATGGACACCAAGTTAGGGACACTAAATTCCGAAGCCATCGTAGCCGCCAATGGAGACACCTGGAGGACATTTTTATTCGCAAAGGTCTGTGCAAAACTTCTGATTTCCCGTGGGTAAACTGGACCGACAACAAGTGCAGCATCCTTTACCGTAGCCGCAGTTCCCAAAGACGCATTGTAAGCTACATTATCGCGCGAGTCGATGACCTGCAAATCAAACAGCATTCCATCCTTAGCGATCTTGTCTAGGCCTGCTTGAAAACCCTGGTAAAAGTCCAATGCCAAAGCAGATCGCTCGACATCTTCAGTAGTCACCGTTTTAGCAATGCTATTTAGTTCAAACGGTAAAAGAAGTGCAATTTTATTGTTTTTAACCGAATGGCCATTTACATTTTGCACATCGCCAACTTTTACAGCAGGCTTATCTTTCTCACTGTTTGGTTTGGTGACAGCAGTTTGCTGTTCGCCCCGACTAGAAGAGGGCGAACGCAATACTGTGCTTTTTTTGGTTGTACAGCTGGCGAGGCATAATGCCACGAGTGCTGCAACCCATATTTTATTCCCACTCAATCGTAGCGGGTGGTTTTGAACTGATATCATATACAACTCTGTTTATTCCTTTCACATGGTTGATAATTTCATTTGAAATTTTTGCCAACAGGTCATATGGTAGATGTATCCAATCTGCAGTCATTCCATCAAGAGACCCTACAGCTCTTAAGCTCACAACATGCTCGTAAGTACGTTCGTCACCCATTACCCCTACCGAACGCACAGGTAAAAAGATTGTACCAGCTTGCCATACTTTATCATACCATCCTGATTCCTTCAAGTTACTGATAAAGATTGCATCTGCTTCCTGAACAATCCGTACTCTTTCGGCTGTAATATCACCTAAAATACGAATGGCTAAACCAGGACCTGGAAATGGATGTCTACCTAAAATCGCCTGATCTACCTCTAATGCCTTCCCAACTCTTCTGACTTCGTCTTTAAATAAAGTCTTTAATGGTTCAACAACTTTCAGTTTCATAAAATCAGGCAAACCGCCGACATTATGGTGTGATTTTATTGTTGCTGAAGGTCCTTTAACCGAAACTGACTCAATGATATCGGGATAGATTGTACCTTGTCCCAACCATTTCGCTTCGATTCCTTCTGGTAATTCTTTTTGAATTTCCTTCGCAGCTTCATCAAACACATCAATAAAGGAATTACCAATGATCTTACGTTTTTCCTCAGGTTCAGAAACTCCTGCCAAGCGACCATAAAACAGATCTTTCGCATTAATTCCCTTAATATTTAAACCCATATTTTTGTAAGAATCCAATACCTGCTCATATTCATCTTTACGAAGTAAGCCATGATCTACAAAAATACAATGTAATTTCTGTCCGATTGCATGGTGTAACAATACTGCGGCAACAGTAGAATCTACACCTCCAGATAAAGCCATGATCACATGGTCATTACCCAACTGCTCTTTCAGTGATGCTACAGTAGTCTCCACAAATGCATCTGGAGTCCAGTCCTGCGCACAACCACAGATACCAACAACGAAGTTTTTCAACAAAATAGCACCATCTGTACTATGTGTTACCTCTGGGTGAAACTGTATACCAAAAGTACGTGTACCCTTAACCTGATATGCTGCAACACGCACTTTGTCTGTGCTGGCAATAATATCAAAATTTGCTGGTACCTCTTTGATCGTATCGCCATGCGACATCCATACCTGAGACTGCACAGGTACACCTGCCAATAATTCATTTTCATTATTGACAAATTGCAGATTTGCGCGACCATACTCACGGATTTCAGATGGCAATACATCTCCGCCCGATTGTTGAGCAATGTATTGTGCACCATAACACACTCCTAAAAGTGGAAAACGCTCCTGAATAGCGACAAAATCAATTTGAGGTGCATCCTCTTGTCGAACGGAAAAGGGACTTCCTGAGAATATAACACCTTTCACAGATTCGTCAAAATCTGGCAATTTATTAAACGGGTGTATCTCACAATACACATTTAGTTCTCTGACACGTCTTGCAATTAATTGCGTGTACTGAGACCCGAAGTCTAGAATGATAATTTTTTCTGGCATGCTGCAAAGGTAAGTATTACGAATGAATTATTAAATGTCAAATCAGGAAATAATACCTGCTTTTAACAGTTCAATTTCCATTTCTTTTTGTAGTTTTAGGGCCTCTTCACGTGCGCGTTCTGCAAAATCACGTCCTTTTGAAGCATATATAATTCCTCTTGTGCTATTGACCAAGAGTCCACAGTCTTTATTCATACCATATTTGCAAACATCTTCCAATGAACCACCCTGTGCACCGACCCCCGGTACCAATAGGAAATGTTCTGGAGCATGCTCACGAATTTTAATAAAGCCTTCCCCTCTCGTTGCACCGACCACATACATTAAATTGTCGGTACTGCCCCAGGTATTTACTTTATCGATGACTTGTTCAAATAACTGAAGCCCTTCCTTGTTTTCAAAATTCTGAAAATCTAAACTTCCCTCATTAGAGGTCAAGGCTAATACAATAGCCCATTTATCTTTGAACTCCAAAAAAGGTGTAACCGAATCTTTTCCCATGTAAGGAGCAATGGTTATGCTATCAAATCCTAAACCGGAGTTTGACTCATCAAAAAAAGCCATAGCATAACGACCTGAAGTATTTCCAATATCACCCCGTTTGGCATCAGCAATACTAAAACAATCTTTCGGTAATGCTGCCCAAGTTTTTTGAAGCGACTGCCACCCTTTTAATCCGTAACATTCATAAAAGGCAATATTGGGCTTATAAGCGACACATAAATCAGCTGTAGCATCAATAATAGCTTTATTGAAACTATAGATCGGATCCTCATCATCCAAAAGGTGCTCAGGAATCTTAGTAAGGTCTGTGTCCAATCCGACACATAAAAACGAACGTTTCTCTTTAATTTGATGGATAAGTTCTGCTCTGGTCATGCTAATGTATAGATCGTAATTATTTATTGATTAAATCTTGAATAAAGGTTGCCACATCGGGTGTAGAGTAATCGGCCATACCCTCATGCCGTGTCGCTAACTTGCCATCCTTGCCCAAAATCACGGTACTTGGAATAGACTCTGAAAGCCATTCTTTGGGAATATCGCTGTTTGGATAACTAATCGGCAAGGTTAACTTCTCATTCTTGACAAAAGCAGCAGCCTTCTCTTTATCACCCTCTATCTCCACAATCAGAAATACAATATTCGGATTGTCCTTAAATTTATCGTAAAGCACATTAATAGAAGGCATCTCGGCTCGGCATGGCCCACACCAAGTCGCCCAAAAGTTGATAAAAACGACCTTACCCTTTAAGTCCGCTACTTGAATGGTTTCGCCCATCGGATTAACAAAAGAAACGGTGTTGCTGACAGGTTTCGCTACAGCATCAATTGGCTCGGCAACCTCTTTTGGTGCTTCCAATGTCGGTTTAAATAAACCGATTTTCATCAGCATCTGTTGAAAATAGCTCCTACTCGTCGGCCATATTAATAAACCAATAAGTAGTACAAATACAACATTCCCGATTATCTTTTTTGTTTTTGGATTCATAAAGAATAATTACGGCAGATTAAGCGTCAAATTTGTCCAACAATTTTAGCAAAGTCGCAAAGTCTTTTGGATAAGGCGCCTCAAACACCATCTTCACACCATTCAATTCAAACTCAACATGTTTGGCATGTAGGGCAAAACGTTTCATGATCGGTTGCTCCTCCTCATCCTTGGATAAGGTATAGCCCCTTTTCTTTATTTGTGACAAATAAACGGGTTTACCGCGGTACATGCTATCTCCTACGATTGCAGCGTGCTGCGTTGCCAAGTGGATACGGATTTGGTGCATACGTCCGGTAATCGGTTTACACTCCACCAAGGTGTAATTCTTATAGTATTTAAGCGAATTAAAGATAGTTTCGGCTGGTTTACCATTGGCACGGTCAATAGAGACACTTTTGTTGCCCTGATTCAAAATAGGCAAATCAACCACGAGATCCTGAAAAGTGTGTGTACCACCAATGATTGCATGGTAGATCTTGTTAACTCTCCTTTTTTCGAATGCAATGGAAATCGAGCGGTAAGTTTCCGGATTTTTCGCAATCAATAAAATACCTGAAGTCTCCTTATCCAAACGATGGCAGACTTGAGCGTCAGCATGATATTTCTTTGCCAAACGGAGAATGTTAATCTCTCCCCCCTCCCTTTCGTCCAAAGAAGCAACAAAAGGTGGTTTATTTATAACAATCAAATTTTCATCCTCATGGATTATTAATTCTGAAAATTTGGGAAATTTAAATAGACGGGTTTCATTCTGTATCATTTTACAAAAATACAAAACACAAGGCAGAATATTGGCCAATGTATGATAAAAACCTTACTTTTGGGCATATAATATAAGTTAAGATGTCTGTAAACAAAGAAATAAAACGAGTAAGCACAGCGATGCTACAAGCAATGAAAGACCGCAAAGAGAAGATTTCTATGCTGACGAGCTACGATTACTCCATGGCCAAAATGGTGGACAGCGCTGGTGTGGATGTCATTCTAATCGGAGATTCTGCAGCCAATGTATTCGCCGGCTATGAAACTACCCTGCCCATTACCCTCGACAATATGATCTATCACGCAGCAGCAGTTGCCCGGGGTACCGAACGCGCCATGGTCTTAGCAGACTTACCTTTTGGTAGCTATCAAGGCTCGGCCAATGAGGCTTATAATGCTGCTGTTCGCATGATGAAGGAATCTGGTGCCCACGCCCTGAAATTAGAAGGTGGCCTAGAGATCATCGAAAATATCAGAAAAATTATTTCCGGTGGAATCCCCGTTTGTGGACATTTGGGCTTAACACCGCAATCCATTAATAAGTTTGGAAATTTTGGTGTACGTGCCAAAGAGGAACAAGAAGCAGCCAAGCTTATGGAAGATGCCTTAGCCCTACAAGAAGCAGGTTGTTTTGCCATCGTATTGGAGAAAATTCCAGCAGCTCTAGCAAAGACAGTAACCGAAAAATTGGCTATTCCAACAATTGGAATCGGTGCTGGCGCAGATTGTGATGGACAAGTGCTCGTGATCAATGACATGTTGGGCATGAATGCTGACTTTAAACCTAAGTTTATGCGGCATTTCGCCAATCTACATGAGCAGATCACTACAGCAGTAAGTAATTATGTAGCTGAAGTCAAAGCAGTCCAATATCCAAACACTGAAGAACAATACTAAGTAAAGCGCTATGAGATTGTTGATTATAGGACTAATTCTCCTTGTGGCCTATCTGATGCTTCGAAAAAAGTTTAATTTTTTCGAAGCATCAGACACGAGTTCCAAAAACTTAAAATCGGGATTCCAATTGATAGAAGCACCAGCTGCTCTTATTCAATCCACCTTAAAGAAAACAATCTCCAATGTCATCATGGGCCTGGTGCTGATCCTCATCACGGTGTTACTCTTTGTCAAAATTAAAATCGTGTTGCTTCTCCTCCCCATAGCCTTCTTTTTAATTGGATACCTCTTTCTTTTCAACAATCACTTCAGCAAGATCAAAAGCCAACAGATCTGGTTTAACGCCAAAACAAATGAAGTTTTTGTTGAGCAGCTTAAGGCAGAAAACTATGCTTTTAACATTTTCCAAGATGTACGAGCTGTACAAAAGATTGAATCTGTCCAAACAACAAGAGGTTTACTCTATGGCTATTATCGGATAAAACTAAAAGATCAGCTCTTAGAAATCCCCTATTTACTGGCTGAAAATAAACCGACCAACAATCTGTTTTTTGATACGCTTACCCAAAACTTTAAAATTGAAACACAGAAAAGAATTTTCCCAATCATTTAACACTTAGTAAATTGCAAATACAAAAGAAAAATGGTACATTTAGGTTAATCAATAATACATTGTTAAAACCAAAATATTTTATACTATGGGAAAAGGTGATATCAAAACCAGAAGAGGAAAAATATCAAATGGTTCTTTTGGAAAAAGAAGGCCACATTTATCGAAAGCTTCCATCAAGCCGAAAGTAGGTGATGCAGCACCAAAAGAAGTTGAACAGAAAGCAGCTAAAACGAAAAAATAGTACACATAAAGCTAGAACAGGTTTCTAGCTTTTTTTATAGCATGTAGTCCCATTAGTGGATATACGGGCAAATTCATTGTTATCTTGTAGTCTGTATTGTAAAATCCTTTTGACAACCGGTATCATCATTAGAATAAACCTATCTTTATCCGTCAAATCAAAAAACCACATAAGGACTATACCGCATGAATAAAAAAACGACCCTCTACATCATTTTAGCCTGTGCTGTCATTGGAGGGGGATATTTCCTCTTAAATCCAAAAAAAGACAAGAAAGAAAGCGATAAATCTGCTATCAGAAAGGATGCCCCTATCCCTGCACAGGCGATTATTGCAAAGTCATCTGTAGCGGATCGTTCCATCAATTTGTCTGGAAGTATTGATGCCGAAGAAAAGGTGGAGATCAGAAGCGAAGTCAGTGGTCGAATTACAAAAATCTACTTTTCTGAGGGGCAGCGAATCCAACAAGGACAGCCCTTGATCAAGATTGATGATATCGAGCTACAGGCGCAGCTTAAACAGGCGCAAACAACAAATCAGTTAAATGCCGAAAATGAGCGTCGCGCAAAACTTTTGCTCCAAAAGGGCGCGATCAGCCAGGAAGAATTTGATATCGCCAGTGCAGCACTTAAAACTTCGCAGGCCCAGATCCAGCTGATTCAGGCACAGATTTCCAAAACAACCATACGTGCACCATTTAGCGGGATGATCGGCTTAAGGAATATTTCCGTTGGTGCTATCGTCTCATCCAATACGCTGATCGCAAATTTGGTCAAGGACAATTCAGTTAAGATTACCTTCGCTATTCCAGAGAAATACAGCAACGTCGTCAAACTAAACACTCCCATCGAATTTAGTGTTGCCAATGACCCTACAGTCATCAAAGCAAATATCTATGCCATAGAGCCTGAAGTATCCCTGAATACCCGCACCCTGACCGTCCGTGCGCGGGCAGCAAATGAACAAGGTCGACTTCGGGTAGGGTCTTTTGTCAATGTCATCCTTCCGATAGAAGTGGAAAACGACGCTATCGCTATCCCAACAGAAGCGATCGTTCCGGTCCAAGATGGAAAAAAAGTCTTTATATTACAGAATGGACTGGCCAAAGAAACCAAAGTTGAAACTGGCGCCCGCACCGATAAGGAGATTGTTATCCTATCGGGTATAAGTGCTGGAGATACCGTATTGACAACAGGTGTTCTCGCATTAAAAGATGGAGTGAAGGTTAAAGTATCATTAGCTAACTAACTGTACATGAATTTATCTGCCGTTTTTATTAAGCGCCCTGTGCTAACCATTGTCGTCAATATTACGATTATTCTATTTGGCTACATTGGCTTTAGCTTTCTGGGTGTGCGTGAATACCCTTCCATTGATCCGGCGATCGTATCGGTGCGCACCAACTATGCTGGTGCCAATCCCGATATTATCGAATCCCAGATCACCGAGCCTTTAGAGAAAGCGATTAACTCCATCGATGGTATCCGCAACATATCCTCCTCCAGCAATCAGGGATCCAGCAATATCACCATCGAATTTGATTTAAAGAAAAATCTGGAAGAGGCCGCCAATGACGTCCGTGACAAGGTGTCCCAAGCGGTGAGAAGTTTGCCTCAGGATATCGATGCCCCTCCCGTTGTGTCAAAAGCCGATGCGGACTCCGACCCCATCATTACGCTCACCTTGCAAAGCGAAACGAGGGATAAACTATCATTGAGCGACTATGCCGAAAATGTTATCTCCGAAAGATTACAGACCATCCCCGGCGTCAGTAGCACGCAAATCTATGGTCAAAAACGATATGCCATGCGGCTATGGCTCAACCCCGACCGGATGGCAGCCTACGGCATTACCGCCTCCGATATCCGTACCGCACTAAATAACCAAAATGTTGAATTACCTTCTGGTAAAATTGTTGGTAATACCACCGAATTAACTGTAAAAACAGTAGGAAACCTTTCAACACCGGAGCAATTTAACAATATTGTCCTAAAAGCAGATAGTACGCGCTTGGTTAAGTTTATAGACATTGGCCGTGCCGAAATTGACGCAGAAAATTTAGAGACCAAAATGGTCAGTAATGGCAAACAACTGGTCGGCGTTGCCATTATTCCACAGCCAGGTACAAATTACCTTGATATAGCCGACAATTTTTACAAGATGCTCGATCAGATGAAAGAAGATATCCCACAGGATATCAGTATCAATATCGCATCCGACAACACCAAATTCATCAAAAAATCCGTTGTAGAGGTTGCTGAGACCTTACTGATTTCCATCATCTTGGTTACGCTGATCATCTATTTCTTCTTTCGTGACTGGGGAATAGCCTTGCGACCGCTATTGGATATCCCAGTTTCATTGATCGCGACTTTTTTTATCATGTACATTTTTGGCTTTTCGATCAATGTACTTACCCTGCTTGCAATTGTATTGGCGACAGGGCTCGTAGTCGATGATGGGATTGTCGTTACCGAAAATATTTTTAAGAAAGTTGAAGAAGGCATGTCCCCTATTGAAGCTGCGTTAAAGGGCTCAAAGGAGATTTTCTTTGCTGTTATTTCCATTTCCATTACACTTGCTTCTGTTTTCTTACCTGTCATATTTCTGGAGGGATTCGTCGGCCGACTGTTTCGGGAATTCGGTGTGGTCATCGCGTCGGCTGTATTGGTATCAGCCTTTGTTTCACTGACGTTAACTCCTATGCTTAATGCTTACCTAATTAAGGGCGGCGGTCACAAAAAGACCCGCTTTTATGAATGGACTGAACCGATGTTTGTAAAAATGAACAAAGGTTACGCCAATTCCCTGGATAAATTCATGAAATTCAAATGGATAAGCTTCCCCATCTTATTGATCTGTTTTGTCATCATTGCGGTGATTTTCTCCTCGATAAAAAAAGAAACAGCTCCTTATGACGACCGGAGTGCCATAATGGTCAATGTTACTGGACCCGAGGGAGCAACCTATGAATACATGGATCGTTATATGCAGGAACTGGATAAACTGGTTTACGATTCGATTCCCGAAAATAAGATCAGTTTGAATATCACCTCTCCGGGTTTCGGGGCAAGTTCTGTCAACTCTGGGCGTATTCGGATGACCCTGGTCGATCCGGAAGAACGTACAAGGTCGCAGGATGATGTTGCAAAAGAGCTGACCAAATGGACAAAAAAATACGATGGGGTACGTGTCAATGTATCGCAGACGCCAACCATTTCAATGAACCGTCGAGGCGGTTTACCAGTGCAATATATTATTCAGGCACAAAACTTTGAAAAGCTTCAGGAAAAAATACCGGAATTTATGAATGAGGTGAATAATGATCCGACATTCTCAACAACAGATATCAATCTGAAGTTTAACAAACCCGAACTTCATGTCGAGATCGATCGCTTAAAAGCCCTAAGTATGGGCGTATCTGTACTCGATGTATCCCAATCCCTTCAATTATTGTTAAGCGGTCAGCGTTTTGCTTATTTTATGCGTGATGGCAAGCAATATCAGGTGATTGGGCAGGTTGATAACAATAGACGGGCAACACCAACAGATCTGACCTCAATTTATGTACGCAATAATATCGGACAGCTCATCCAACTCGATAATGTTGTCAATGTCAAAGAAGAAAGTAGTCCGCCTCAACTATACCACAATAATAGGTATATGTCTGCGACAGTGTCTGCAGGCTTGGCTCCGGGCATGAGTATGAGTGACGGTATCGCTGCAATGGATCGTATCAAGGAGAAAGTATTGGATCAAAGTTTTACCACTGACCTCAGTGGCGAATCCCGTGATTTCGTCGAAAGTAGTTCCAATACTCTATTTGCTTTTGGATTGGCCCTACTGTTGATCTATTTGATATTAGCAGCTCAGTTTGAAAGCTTCCTAGATCCTTTTATCATCATCCTTACAGTCCCAATGGCTGTCGCCGGTGCACTGATCAGTCTATGGTTATTTGATCAGACCTGGAATATATTCAGCCAGATCGGAACCATTATGTTGATAGGTCTGGTGACGAAAAACGGGATCTTGATTGTTGAATTTGCCAACCAGATGCGGGAAGAAGGTATGGAAAAATTTGAAGCGATCATGCACTCGGCCGAATCACGCTTGCGACCGATCTTAATGACCAGTCTGGCCATTGCACTCGGTGCATTACCCATTGCGATGTCCCTGGGTGCGGCCTCTACGAGCCGTATAGGTATGGGGGTTGTCATCGTCGGTGGTACCATATTCTCGTTGATACTGACCTTGTTTATTATCCCTGCAATTTATTACATGTGGTCAAGACCAAAGAAACACAGACCTGAATTTGATAACATAAAAAGCTACGAATAGATCAGACATGAAGAGAAATGTAATCATAACACTGCTGCTTAGTTTCATCCTAATTCAAGCCCATGCACAACAAATGTTGACGCTAGAAGAAGCATTGACAACCACTTTGAGCAACAACTTTAATATCCTTTTGGCCAAAAATGACAACAAAATAGACATTGAAAACACAAGCCTCGGTAGTGCTGGAATGCTGCCTGCAGTCACCGGAACTTTTAGCCGGAGCAATTCTATCCAAAATTCCCGGCAAGTAAGAAATGACGGGCAGGTGCAGCAGATTTCCAACGCGAAAAACGACAACATGTCCTATGGAGTCAATCTCAACTGGACAGTATTTGACGGATTCGGTATGTTTGCCCGTCGCGATAGGTTCAAAGAAATACAGCGTCAAGGTGAGGCCGAAATCAAATTTGAGGTAATCAGTCAATTGAGTGAAGTTATCGCTACCTATTACGGTTTAGTGCAACAAAAGCGTTTATTGAATGCTTTAGATACGACCATTACCCTGTCTCAATATCGCGTTACCCTAGCCGAGAACCGTTTGGAGATCGGAAAGGGATCTAAATTAGATTTACTGAATGCAAAAGTAGATCTAAATACTGATCAGACCAATTTGCTACGTCAACGGGAGAGTTTCCAAAACACCAAGACCTACCTGAACCAGCTCATGACCCGTGATCTAGGCATAGATTTTCAAGTTGAAGACGAAATGAAATTGGATACCGACCTTAAACTGGGCGATCTGATCCAGATCGCGGATCAACAGAATCCGCAGGTACAGCTCGCGCTTATCAACAGACGAGTTGCCGAACTAAACCTAAAGGCAGTAAAATCAGAACGTTATCCCAAAATAGGCCTGAATACAGGCTATAACTGGAATGAATCTCACTCCTCATTGGGTTTCTCCACTGAGAACAAAAATAAAGGTCTCAACTATGGCGTTACTGCTTCCCTGAATATCTTTAATGGATTTATTCAAAACAGAAATGAAAGGATTGCCAAATTTCAGGTACAAAGCACCGAAATACAGATCCAACAACAAAAGCAGAGTATACAGGCACAAGTTAGGACACTATTTCAAACCTATATCACTAACATCGAATTAGCGGACGTAGAAAAAAAGAATGAGGAGCTCGCCAAAGAAAATCTAAATATCACCATGGATAAATTCCGTATAGGAACAATCACGACTCTTGAGGTTAGAACGGCGCAACTAAATTATATCAATGCCATGACACGAAGCTATACTGCACAATACGATGCAAAGGTTTCGGAAATACGCCTGAAAGAATTAACAGGCGAAACATATTAGTTTTCATGAATTATTTTGCTGCAAGTGAGCAGCAGAACCAATCTGTTCACATTGGAAATTGACTATTAAAAAAGCTCCTGAAAAATTTCAGGAGCTTTTTTAATAGTCAATTGCAATAATAGACCGAAGTGGGATCAATACGCCACTTTTGATCTGGATATATCTATCGGTTAATGACCACACTGTGGTTTCGATACGCTTTGGTCCGGAATCTGTTTGAAAGGCTATTTCAGTCTTGGATTTAAATTCGTTTCCCAACCGAAGGGCCCCTTTCAATTTATCCATAAAACTCGATGACTTATCTTCACTCGCAGGGATAAATTTAAATTGAGGAATTTCCTCTTTAGCTATTAGTTCTCCAACCATAATATTAGCATTTAATGTGTAAATTTAATGTTTCGCGTTACACTAGATATAACGTGATAAAGCCAATCTTATTTTATTATTTTATGCCATTGGCTTATTTAAATGTACCTAATCCGATGATAATAATCAATTAAATATTTGAAAACTATCATTTATTTTACAATAAAAAAACGATTGACAGCTTTCCGCTTTTTTGTCTATTTATGCCCAAAAACTGCCCAACAGTTCATATTATCGGAATATCTTAAAATTTTGTCATTTCATTTTGAATTTAAGCCACAAATCAGTCATATTGCCTAATTTTGCAAAAAACTAAACAACAGATGGAAAAATCAGTCTTTGAGAAAAACTGGGAAATTTATTTCACACAATGTTACTCCAATGGTCGTATCCGTTTCTCCGACTTGTCAAATATTCTTCAACTTACTGCTGGCGAACATGCGACCAATGTTGGTTTCGGTTTTAAAGAAATGGCCAAACACAATCAAACTTGGGTGCTCAGTCGAATGCGTATTGAAATCAACAGATTACCCAAATGGATGGACATTGTCCAGGTAAAAACATGGATACAAGAACTGGAAGGTGCGCGCTCTACACGTAATTTCGAAATTTTAGTGAATGGGCAGGTGTATGTCACGGCGACAAGCTATTGGGCGGTAATCAATACCGTAAAAAGAAGTTCCGAAGATCTGGCTATTTCGGCTGCGGGCTTTACAACTTACCCCGATCGCCCTGCAACACAACGACCATTCTCAAAGTTGGATATTTCTCAGCTTGTCAAAAATATAGATCAATATATTGTCAAGTTATCCGACCTTGATATTGTCAATCATGCCAATAATGTCAAATACCTGGATTGGTGTATGGATAGACTCCCAATCGAACTCGTGCTGACCAATCAGATCAAATCGTTGGAGATGAATTACCTCAGAGAACTTCGTTACAATGACACAGTGGACATTAACGGTGATTCAACGGATAAAGGCTATTTTATGACCGTGACAAAACAACAACGTATTCATTTTGCACTGGAAGTAGAAACCAAATAACAATAAAATAAAAAAGGAGGCTTGGACCTCCTTTTTTATTTTGCGTAAAGCATATGTACTATGCAAATGCCTTGTCTCCTTTTTTGTAAGGAAAGTTCCCGTCATATTTTCCAGGAATTTTGACAAAACGTAATGCTTTTGTACAACCCAATTCTGAGTTAAAGAAACCTGTCAACGTCAATTGCTTAAACATTGTGAACCAGTGTGGTGGATCATTTTCTACGTAATTATACAATTGATTTTGTTTTTCTTTGTTTTTCTCCAGGATGTCCTTTTGCTCTTCAGCTTGTTTCTTATTAAACTCATTTGCTTCTTTATCCAAAGCTGCTGCTACCGCTGTGCGATCTGCAGCCGAAAGCTCAAGGAAAGGTTTTCCTTTGACTTCTTTTGCTTTATTATCCAAGCTTGCAAGACCAGTTATAAATGCTTTCTGTTGCTTTTCAGTGTAACAGTCACGGACCATCACAGGAATAAAGCTTCCTACACCAGCTTCTTTCGCTCCAGGAGTAGCTGTTGCAGGTAAAATAGCCTCAGCTAAATCGCCCAACAAATCTGTCGTTTTTGCTTCAAATAAGCCTTCCACATCCTTTGTAGCCGAACGCGTACAGCCTTCCAAAAATAAATTGGCGCCGATAACGGTACCTCCTAAAATCAAGGCAACCCGTTGTAATGCTTCTCTTCTATTCATACTACTAAATATCTTAATTTTAGAAATTATATTTCATTTCCCAACCTTGTCTGTAATTACGTTTGACATACTGATTCACATGATCAAAGTTTGTCACACGCATATTGTCATTATCCCATAACAATTTTAGATTACGTCCTGGATATTTTCCATCTAAACGTAAATCAGCGCCTCTAATTGCTAGGTTAGCCATCAACAAAGCTTCAGTTAATGGGCCAGCAATTTCAAATGGTGAACTTACTTCTTTTTTACCATAACCAGCTTGACAAGCTTCCACCCATTGTGCATAGTGACCTGACTCTTGTCCCGGTACGCGTGCATATTTCTGAGCAACTTGATCTTTTCTTGATGTTGGTAACAAACGTGCATTTTGACCGTAAGTATCCGCAAGGATCTTACCTTTGGTACCAACTAACAAGATACCGTTACCACCATCACCGAAGATTTCATTTGGCCCCAGTTCATCCGGACGTGCAGGTTGAATACCACCGTCCATCCAATGTAATGTTACAGGACCATTTGTACGCGGTGTTTTAGGGAATGTCAATGTTGCATGACTTGATGGCGGGCAGCTCTCAGGGAAATAACCACGTTTGAACTCATCCACATAAACAGAACCTACAGTTGCCTGTACATCTTGCACATAAGTCAGACCTAAAGTACTGAAAGGAACTTCCAACAAGTGACAACCCATATCACCCAATGCACCAGTACCGTAATCCCACCAGCCACGCCAGTTGAACGGCACCAATTTATCTACATACTCCTTGTGAGGAGCAGTTCCCAACCAAAGATCCCAATCCAATTCTTTCGGAATTTCAGCCTTACCTGTAGGCCATGCAATACCGGAAGGCCATACTGGACGGTCAGTCCAGCAATATACTGTATGTACATCACCGATTAAACCAGCTTCGTACCATTCACGGACAAAACGTGGCCCATCGTTGGATGCCCCTTGGTTTCCCATCTGGGTTACAACTTTATATTTCTTCGCGGCATGCGTCAGTGCTCTTGCTTCCCAGACATCATGAGTCAATGGTTTCTGAACATAGACGTGCTTGCCCAATTGCATCGCTGCCAAGGCCTGAATCGCATGTTGATGATCTGGAGTAGAAACAGAAACAGCTTCAATGCGTTTATGCTCTTTATCCAACATCTCACGATAATCTTTATAATATTTTGCTTTTGGGTAACGTTTCAACGCACCCGCAGCACGACGATCATCCACGTCACATAAGAAAGCGAGATCCGCTTTACCTGAATCATGAAATGAGTTAATGTCGCTGAACCCTTTACCACCTACACCAATACCAGCTATTTGTAACTTATCACTAGGAGCGATGAAACCATTTCCTCCTAATACATGACGAGGAACGATCATAAAGGCTGCCGCAGCGGTTGCCGCAGTCTTTAAGAAATCTCTTCTACTCGACTTATTTGAGTTATTTTCCATTGTTATCAATCTTTAGCTATTAGATATTACCTTTTTTCAATTCACTAACTGCATAATCGACCGCACGCGCAGTAAGTGCCATATAAGTAAGTGAAGGGTTCACACAACCAGCAGAAGTCATACATGCACCGTCTGTAACAAATACATTCAATGCATCCCAAACCTGGTTATTACCGTTCAATACAGATGTTTTAGGATCGAGACCCATACGCGCTGTTCCCATCTCATGGATACCTTGGCCAAGTCCATATACGTTGTCATATGTATAGGTATCTTTTACGCCAATGCTTTCCAGCATTTCCTTCATTTCATTTTGCATGTCAGCACGCATCTTCAATTCATTATCTTTGATTTCGGCATCAAATGATAATACAGGCAAACCCCATTTATCTTTTTTGCTTTTATCAAGCGTAATTTTATTTTCATGGTACGGTAAGGTTTCTCCGAAAGCCGTAAAGCCCACGTTCCAGTTACCTGGTTCACAGATAGCATCTTTCCATGCACCACCAACTTCCATCTCTGCAACAGCACCAGACCAACGGCCTCTACCTGCAGCACCTTGATAGCCAAATCCACGAACGTAATCACGTTTCTTCGTATCGCCATCAACGTTGACAAAACGTGGCACATATAAGCCTGTTGGACGACGTCCAAAAACATAGCTATCCAAATATCCTTCCACATTACCACCGGCACCACAACGGAAGTGGTGATCCATTAAATTGTGACCAAGCTCTCCACTGCTACTTCCAAGACCACCTTCCCATACGTCGGTAGCTGAGTTCATCAATACCCAAGTCGAATTTAGTGCCGATGCGCACACAAAAATAACCTTAGCAAAGAACTCATAGGTTTTGTTTGTTTCAGCATCAACAATTTCAACACCCTTCGCTTTTTTCGTATTTTTATCGTAGATAATCTTTGTAACAATAGAAAACGGACGTAATGTTAGGTTGTTCGTTTTTTTCGCTGCCGGTAAAGTTGCCGATTGTGTACTAAAATAAGCACCAAAGTTACAACCTAACCAACATTGATTTTGATATTGACAGTTGACACGGCCCTCATGTGGCACAGTGATATTCGCTGTCCGTCCCATAATGAAATGACGCTTGCCACCGTATTGTTTTTTCAATCGTTCAGCCAAATCCTTTTCAACAATATTCATCGGCATTGGCGGCATATAATCACCGTCAGGAAGCGAAGCAACCCCGTCTCTATTCCCAGAGATACCAGCAAATTTTTCCGCATAGCTATACCAAGGTGCAATATCTTTATAACGGATCGGCCAATCTACCCCATGCCCATCTTTCAAGTTAGCCTCGAAATCTAGGTCACCAAGGCGATAAGATTGTCTACCCCACATTAATGATCTACCACCTACATGATACCCACGATACCAATCAAAACGCTTCACCTCTGTATAAGGGCTATCTTTCTCATTCGCCCAAAGGTCAAGGTTCTTTTCGTTCAATGGATAATCTCTGCGCAATACTGGATAATCCTCAATCATTTGCTGGGTACGACCACCAGCATGAGGCCATTCCCATGGCATTTTGTTTGGCGCAGTATAATCCTTAATGTGTTCGATGTTACGACCACGCTCTAGCATAATTGTTTTCAGTCCTTTTTCTGTCAATTCTTTCGCAGCCCATCCACCACTTATCCCAGAACCGATTACAATCGCGTCATAAGTATTTGTTGCCATCTCTCTTCTAATTATTTGTTTTTAAATAGTTATTTTTTCTGTTTAGTGTGCAGCCTTGGCATTATCTACTTTCTCATCTTTAAAGAGAGCTAGAAAGATAAAAAACACCACTGCGGCAATAATTGCGGGAACGACCCAAGTATGATTCCAAAATGCAGCTAAATCTGTTGCTTTCAAATCTTTGTATTTATCACCTACATAACTTGCAACCCAGAACCCGATCAACTGACCTACACCGTAAGTTGCCAATGTTATCAATCCTTGTGCTGCAGATTTGTATTTAATACCAGCTTTGCTATCTGTATAAATCTGTCCCGAAACAAAGAAAAAGTCATAACAGATTCCGTGTAACGCGATACCGATAAGCAGCATGAACGAAAGTTCACCAGCATTGCCATAAGCAAACAATAGATAACGAATCACCCATGCCAACATCCCTACCAAAATCGTCTTCTTGAATCCAAATTTTGTAAAGAAAACCGGAAGCGCCAACAAGAACAAGACCTCTGAAGCTTGACCAATCGTCATCTTACCTGTTGGGTTTTCCAAACCGATTTCTGTCAGAAATAGGTTCGCATTTGAATAATAGAATGCTAAAGGAATACAGATTAATACGGAGGATACAAAAAAGATCAAAAAGTTTTTGTCTTTCAACAATTTGATGGCATCCAGACCAATAATTGATGCAAATGATGGTTTCTCACCTTCATCCAGTTTAACCGGAGGTGTTTTTGGTAAAGCAAAGGAAAATACGCCCAATACCAAAGAAGCTACACCTGACATCAGGAATGTATTCTTCAGTGCGCCATCAGAAGCCGCCGCATCCCATTTGAAGATATAGCTAATTGCTAAACCTGCCACAATCCAACCAATTGTCCCCCAGATACGTATAGCCGAAAACTGCTTCTCCGGATTGGTCAATTGACGAAATGAAACCGAACTTGCTAAAGCTAATGTTGGCATATACAAAACCATATAAGCCAATACATAAGGATAAAAAGTAGACATATCGGCCGCACCATACATCTGATACATTAATACGGCACCGACCAAGTGCAAAACACCCAAAATACGCTCGGCATTAAAATAACGATCGGCAATCATTCCTACAATAAAGGGAGCGATAATCGCACCCAATGACTGTGTCGAGAATACATTGGCCATTTCGAAATCTGTTGCATGCAGATTCTTACTCAAAAAAGTGCCTAATGTGACAAACCATCCCCCCCAAATAAAAAATTCAAGGAACATCATGAAGGATAGTTTAAATTTTATTGTTGATGAAATCATAAATAAATGGTGTTTTACAATACTACTAATTGGTTTTACCTGCTCAATTTAAGAAATTAAATCTAATTGTCAATAGTACACTATTAAAATATTACAAAAAGCTATCGACCTCACGGTAGGCAGTTACCAATCTGTCTTCTCCCTCTTTACCGGGCTTAGAATTACCATGTTCCATACCCATTATACCCCTATATCCTTTAGTATGAATATGTTTGAAGACATTTTTATAATTGATCTCTCCTGTAGTGGGTTCTTTACGGCCCGGATTATCACCAATTTGAATATAGGCAATTTCATCCCAGCAACGGTTCATGTTAGCAATCAAATCCCCTTCTGTACGTTGCATATGGTAGATATCGTACAATATTTTACAAGAAGGACTATTGACAGCCTTACACATCGCATAGGTTTCATGCGTCTGTTGTAAAAATAATTCCGGCGTATCACTTAGAGTCTCTAGCACCATCACCAGACCATGTGGTTCGAAGATCTCTGCCCCTCTACGCATCGCCTCAAGGATATTGCTGAATTGATTTCCCCAAGGTAATCTCCGTTCATAAAATCCAGGGACTACCGTAAGCCATTTTGCATTACAGCGCTTGGCCGCTTCTACAGACTTATGACAGGTTTCGACAAATTTGTCTAAGAACTCTTTTTTACCTGTCGCTAAGGAAGGCATCCAATTTTGACCGCCATCAACGACAAATACACCCATCGTCATTCCCAATTTAGCCAATAGGTCTCCTACTTTCTTTTGCTCGTCCAATGTACGACCGAGGTAACCGTTATCTTCAATTCCCCTGAAACCCAAATCATGCATATAGCGGATTTCGTCCAGAAAGTTGTCCCCTGCGTGATTCTTGAACATCCCTTGATGTGGTGCATAATTTAGATTGAATGTCTTTCCTTTATCCATCATATTGGTCGCATTTTGGTTTGTTGAGGCAAATGTATGCCCAGATAATCCGGCTCCAGCGGCCAAAAGGCCACTTTTTATAAAATCAGATCTTTTCATTTTGTTTATAGTTGATTAATTTTTAAATAATTTACCAAATCCATCTGAATAAATCGTCTGAATGGCTTGGTTTTTATTCTTATAAATGACAAAAACTTCCACGTCTTTCAATTTCCTGGCCTTCGCGATAATCTCTGTCGGTTCCATTCCCATAAAGTAGTTGTCCAAAGCATCAGCATCCATGGCGGTTCTGGTATATACAGTAACACTTAATACACTGGTTGTATAAGGGAATCCTGTACCCGGATTGATATGATGCCCTAGTTTTTTATCCTTATATTTAATAAATTTCTCAAAACTACCAGCTGTGGTTAGCGCACCGGAGTTGAGTTGGACAACCGCTGTCATGATATCCTCCTGCTTGTTTTCGTCGGGCTGGACAATCCCAATGGAAAAGCCCTTTTGTCCTGGTGGAGTTCCCGAAGCTCTAATTTCACCGCCTACTTCCACCATATAATTGGAAATTCCTTTATGTTCGAGGTAATCAGCCAGCATATCGACAGTATACCCTTGTGCGATACCATTGACATCAATCTTAACCCCCTGCTTTTTCTTGATTAGCTGCTTGCGATTGACTTTAAGATGATGCATGCCTACAAATTGTTTCGCGGCATAAACTGTTGCCGAATCCGGAGCAACCTGACTTTTTTTAACACCAAAGCCCCAAAGGTTGACCAGTGGGGCAATAGTAATATCGAATTGGCCTTTAGATAGTTTGTTGTATCGGAATGAAGCCGCAATGACATAGGCCATATGCTTATCCATTTCAATCTGCATAACGCTGTCCTGGTTGAACAAGGATATTTTCGAATCCTTGCGATAGATCGACATCGATAGATCGATAACTTTTAAGATGCTATCAATCTCCGACCGCCTGACAAGACTATCCGAAGCGAAATAAGTAACGTGAAACTGCGTGCCTTGTGCGGGGCCTTCCAGGCGAATCTTGCTTAACTTTTTTTGACCAGTTTGTGCCTGTAAACCAAGCGCCCCAATAATAAAAAAGAATATACAGCAGATTTCCCTATTTAGCCCCATCACTGCACTGCTATTATATATAAAGGTTTGTATTTTGACCGGGGTTTGCTACAGCGTAAAAACCCTCTGTATCAGGAAGTAATTTCGGTTTAGCATCCCACGCCAGTACATCTGGTCCCAATTTGATCGTTGATTTCAATGCCTCATCCCATTTGATAACCTTACCTGTATAACAAGCAATACGTCCGATGATCCCCGTTAACGTGCTATAAGCACCATATTCTGCATTGTCAAACTTATACTCACCTTTAGTGATTGCTTCAAAAAGTTCTTTGTGCTCTTGTTGGTAAGGATTTGGATTACCTTTCGCGTCATGGCGATAGATCTCCTTACCTTTCCAATCATACAATACAGCCTGTCCACCAGCCGAAAGATATACACGACCTTTTGTCGCCTGAAACTGCTCATCAACGCGATTTTGTATTCCTTCAAAATGTCGACATTGGCTATACACCACACTGTTGTCTGCATAGGTCAGTTCGAGTGCAAAATTATCATAGATTTCGCCGTATTCTTTACCAGTACGGTGTGCTCTACTTCCTGTACCTTGGATCGATACCGGATAAGAACCTTTCACCCAGTTGGCAATGTCAATGTTGTGTACATGTTGCTCAACGATGTGGTCACCACACAACCAGTTGAAATAATACCAGTTACGCATCTGATATTCCATTTCAGATTGTTCTGGTTTACGTGGGCGTACCCATACCCCGCCCGAATTCCAATACACCTGTCCTGAAGTAATATCACCGATTGCGCCGTCATGGATACGCTTGATCGCTTCACGATAGTTGGTCTGATAGCGACGTTGCAAACCGACGACAACATTCAATTTTTTGCGTTTAGCCTCAGCAGCCGCACGTATAACTTGTTGCACACCTGGAATATCAACAGCAACAGGTTTCTCCATAAAAACATGTTTTCCCTGACGGATTGCTTCTTCAAAATGTGTTGGTCTAAACCCTGGAGGCGTCGCTAAAATAACAACATCAGCTAATTTAATAGCCTCTTTATAAGCATCAAATCCTACAAATTTATGGTTATCGCTGACATCGATTTTATCTTGCCATTTCTCTTTAAGCGTATTATATGTACTATCTAAATTATCTTTAAATGCATCAGCCAAAGCAACAACTTTGATATTCGCTCCTGAGCTTAGGGCGTCAAATGTAGCACCGGTACCTCTACCTCCACAGCCAACTAAAGCCACTTTGATGACATCAGAACCAGCAGCATAGGCTCCGGATAAAGGCAGTGAGCTTAACATGGCACCGCCTGCAACCATGGCAGAAGTTTTAATAAAATCTCTTCTTTCTAGATTTTCCATAACAGTTTTATATTGATTATTTTATTTTTTAAAAATCTTTAATTGGTTTTTTATCATAATAAGCCATAATTTCTTCATGACTAGGTGGATTCAACGGTCGTACTAAACGCATACCGACAAATGGTGCTTCGGGAAACCACCAATTACTTTTTGGAACCTGAGGGTCCAATTGTTTCCAAATTGGGTCTGAGGCTCCACGGGCAGCCGAACGAAGATCTGCTGCAGCATGATCGAACGCTCCACCACGGACAACATGCGGATACAAAGTCGTTGGAACGACAACTGGATTCGTTAACACCTTATCTTTACCTTCAGTATAGCTATCGGCTTTGTATTGGTCATAGGTCCATTCCCCCACATTACCATAAATATCATAAAGGCCCCAAGGATTAGGTTTCTTCTCTCCTACAGCATGCGTTTTTTGCTCCGAATTATCTTTAAACCAGGCATAATCACCTAATTGAGCCTCTTTATCTCCAAAAAAATAAGCGGTCTTAGCCCCGGCACGTGCAGCATATTCCCATTCCGCCTCCGTTGGCAGACGATAGAATACACCTGTACGTACATATAACCATTTACAAAATTGAATCGCATTATAGTGCGTCATGGCAAGTGCAGGATGCTCTTCTTTACCAAAACCAAATGTCATATCAAGGTAGGGTTTCGTGGGTCTGGTGACGGCGTCTATTTCCGGCGCAACCTTACCATCTTTGCTTTTTGCGATTTCGTAATCTTTGTACAGAAAAGGCTCAAACAAATCCCAGGTCACTTCATACTGCCCCATCCAGAACGGATCAAGTTTAACCTCATGTACCGGCTTTTCATCATCCTTCCCGCCAGTGACAGATCCCATTTTGAAGCTTCCGCCCGGGATTGCTACCATTTTAAACGAAAGATTGGTCCCTTCAATGGTCTGCTCATAAGGATCAAACTTCTTTTGAGCAATAGCATGTACCCCGGCAAACAGCAAAACAGGAATTAAGAATCTTTTTAACATATTTAGGTTTCTATTTAAAGACTAAAATATAAAATAAGGTGTATACTTTACACTTTGACATTATAACTTTTTTATTACAGTTTAATTCTTACACAAAGGAACCTTTTGTAATAACGGTTTAGCAAGCAGACTTGCCCACTCCACAGGGAGGTTAAGGTTAGTCAAAAAAAGTTCCTTCAATAAAAAAGGTTTTCCATTCGCATGGGAAACCTTTTTATCTTTTTACTGATCCGTACCCCTTATAGCAGGATTTTTCGGCTCACCGCCTTATCTATGGTAATATATCCAGGATAGAATACCGATTGGCCAGCAATATTGATCGAAGGTTTAATTTTTAACGTAAATATTCCCTTTTTATTCTCGTCGCTGGACATTAAAAAATTTTGCAGATCCGAATTCACCAAAAGATCATAAATATTGGTTGCAATACGTACATTGGCCACAGTAGATTCACCAGGTTCAATTTGCAAGGATTGATTGACAATTCCTTCGACAAGCTGCTGGCCACCATATAGAATGATATATTGAAACTTATTGATGGATGCTTTCTTTAGTGTTGGATTATCTATTTTAAGACGAATTACGGCATCCAAAGGAATATCCTTTCGTAAGTAGGCCAAAGCCAGACTCGGTGCCGCCCCGAGGTCAATCTGATTATTTTTAATCAGACGCTGCAGCGACGTCCCTGCCAATCGAATACTGTCCACTGATTCTACGTCAAACTTACATTTCGCCAAGTTCTCGATCTGTGCTTTTTGTCTATTTACTCCGCATCCGGAAATGAATAAGCCCAAAAAGACCAAACATCCAAATAAAATTTTCTTGCTCATAGCCGCTATTTTCCTCCAAATTTATACAAAACTCCCAGTGTAAACAATGGGTAACCAGCTTTTAAATATGTATTGCTTTTAAAACCGAAAACCATACCATTTGTGTATTGCAACTTCCACCCTTTTCCAAGCCCCATCCTGGTATAAAACACAGGCTCAATAAGCATATTATCTTCGTTCTCGACTGGAAGGCCATCTATCGCAAAGTTCTTCATACGCATATTGCTCAATCTAATGATTGTACCGTAGTCAATATCATGTCTATTACCAAACAATTTCAGAGCATCCTTCTTTTCCGATGAAAAATTCACCTGCACGAAAATCTTGTCAAAGTCCATGTCTTGTGTCTCCACAATTGCTTGCCCCATCGTTGACGATCTTTTATCAATTACACTTGTGGTCCCAAGTCCATACCCACCATATACTTCAAATACCCGATTATTTTTCTTACCAAAACGCGTATAGTAACCTATGCCCGCTTCCCCCATTTTCTGCGCGTAGTCCTTGGTATTGGATCCATTGTCTACATAGGATCCATTAGCAATCACAGCAACGTGATCCGTCACTGCCACACCCAAATTTGCTGATACATTTGCCTTTGTATTTATATTTCCGGAGACATAAACCTCACCAGCTTCTGTAAACATAGGTGCCGAAGGAACATTGGGCATATAGATCGAACTACAGGAATATAGAGAGCAGGCAAACAATCCAGCACACAGACCATATCCAAACTTGTTGTATTTCATAAATCGGTATTTATCTTAAAAACACATATCCTTTATAAAAATTGTACCAAAGCGGTTACATTTAACAGAAAATAACAATTTACCTCATAAATAAAGACCCGTTTTTTTCCCTTATGAGAGCATCCACGAGTTTTTCTAACCAGCAAACAACTCTGATCCAATCAGATGGAACATTCCTTGATTTCGGCCGAATCATTGAATCTGTTAAAAATAAAATTTGGCAACAAAAAGTGATATACACAAAAAAAGGCATCAATTGCTTGATGCCTTCTTCAAATATTGTTGCAAACCTTATGCTTGTTCTGTAGGAACTACAGATACATAAGATTTATTGTTAGCTTTTTTACGGAAAACTACTTTACCGTCTACCAGAGCGAACAATGTGTGGTCTTTACCAATACCAACATTTGTGTCAGGATTGTGTTGTGTACCGCGTTGGCGTACGATGATGTTACCAGCGATTGCTTGTTGACCACCGAAGATTTTGATACCTAAACGCTTGCTATGTGACTCACGGCCGTTCTTAGAACTACCCGCACCTTTTTTGTGTGCCATTTCTTTATCTTAATTTAAGACTAATGTCTGATTAAAAATTCAATTATAACGTAATACCAGTGATCTGGATTTTAGAAAATTGTTGACGGTGACCGTTTTTCTTTTTGTAGCCTTTACGACGTTTTTTCTTGAAAACGATAACTTTATCGCCTTTTAAATGAGACAAAATTTTAGCCGAAACTTTTGCACCAGCAACGCTAGGTGTACCAATGGTAAATTTACCACCGTCTTCTGCTAACAATACATTGTCAAATTCAATACTAGCGCCTTCATCTCCTTGTAAACGGTGTACAAAAAGGAACTGGTCTTTTGCAACCTTAAATTGCTGTCCTGCTATATTTACTATTGCGTACATTGTTAATTAATTAAATGTGTTATTAAATGAAGGGCAAAAGTAATTAGTTTTTATCACAATTCAAAGATAAATCTATCTTTTTCCCTTCATTCTTCATCAACCAGTGTGTCTCTCCATCGGAAATAACAGACTAGCAAGTATTAACCTCTTACCAAACTAAAATTCTTTTTTCCGGTGCAACGTACATTTTAGCTGTAGGCTGCACATTAAATGCCTTATAAAATGCTTCCATATTATAGACAGGGCCATTTACACGGAACTGTTCCGGGCTATGTGGATCAACTTTCAAACGCAAACGCATGCGCTCATCGCTGCTTTTCACCCGCCATACCTGTGCAAAACTCAAAAAGAAACGCTGATCACCTGTAAAACCGTCAATCTTCTCATTCCCCTGCCCTTGTTTAGTCAGTTTAAATGCATCATAAGCAATGTTCAATCCACCAATGTCAGCTAGATTCTCCCCAAGGGTTAATTCTCCATTGACATGTTGATTATCCAATAAGGTGAAGCTGCCGTACAATTTCGTTACTTGATTTGCACGTTCGGTAAACTGTTTGGCATCTACTGCTGTCCACCAATCATTCAAATTACCAGCCTTATCATACTGTCTGCCCTGATCATCAAAACCATGTGTCATCTCATGACCTATGACAGCACCAATAGCACCATAGTTGATCGCATCATCCGCATTGGCGTCAAAGAATGGAAATTGTAGGATTCCCGCTGGGAATACAATCTCATTGTAGGGTGGATTATAATAAGCGTTCACGGTCGGTGTTGTCATGAGCCACTCCTTCTTATCAACAGGCTTACTTATTTTACTGACCATCTCTTTATAAGCATGCTTAGCTGAAGACTGCAGATTCGCATAATACGTATCTTTTGCAACTTCTACATCACTATAATCCTTCCATTTTTCAGGATAACCGATTTTCTTGACAAAAGCTTCCAATTTCTCGATTGCCTTTTTCTTGGTTTCTGGTGTCATCCAGTCTAATTTCTCGATTCTTGTCTTGTAGACCTTTTGCAAATTATCGACCAATTCCATCATGCGTTGTTTTGCTTCAGGTTTGAAATAGTCATCCACATAGAGCTTACCAACAATCTCACCCAGGTTTTCGTCAGCAGAACTAACCATCAGCTTCCAACGTTCTTTTTGTTGCTTTTGTCCATTGAGCGTCTTGCCAAATAGTTCAAATTTTGCATCGCGAAACTCCTTGCTCAGCGCAGTCGCAGAAGCATTTGCCAAATCAGCTTTTAGTTTTGTTTTCCAAATATCTACAGGCTGTGATTTCAACAAATTATTTAATGCTAGATAGAACTTAGGTTGCTGTACCAAAATCGTATCAGTCTTCACCTCCAATCGCCCAAGAATATCTTTCCAATTCAAATTTGGGGTTTGTTTCTGGAAATCCTGAACGGCAAACTTATTGTAGTTTTTAATCGGATCCCGCAATTCAACAGGCGTTAAATGGGATTTTGCGATTTCCGTTTCCAGTTTTAGTACCTCTTCAGCAGATTTCTGGGCATTTGCTCCCTCACCGATCAATCCAAACAATTTAACCAAATAGGCCACATAAGCATCCCTAATCTTTTTGGCTTTATCATCCTGATCCAGATAGTAGCTTGCCTCTGGCAGATTCAAACCACCTTGAAAAAACTGAAGTGCATTTTTATTGCTGATCCGATCATCAGCAGCCACATAAAAACTGAAAAGATCACCATCGCCATCTTTGAATCCATCTGCAGCATAGGCGATTAGTTCATCGACAGTTTTCAATGCATTGATTTTCTGAATCGTTCCTTCTATCGGCTTGGCTCCAAGTTTATCAATGGTGACGGTATCCATACCGCTCGCATAGAAATCACCGGCTTTCTGCTGATCTGATCCCTTCTTACTGTTGGACTGAGCAGCATTTTCCAATACTGTTTTTAATTTCTGCAAATTTTCATCCGCTAGAATATAAAATGAACCCCAGCCCGTTTCGGAAGCCGGTATCTGGGTATTTTTCATCCATGCACCATTCGCATATTGGAAGAAGTTATCACCAGGATTGACTGTTGTGTCCATGCCAGAAACATCAAAAAAATTGGTTCTGACTTCTTGTGCACCCTCTTTGCTCTTATTGGATTGACATGACAGCATCATTAAGACGATCGAGAGCGTCCCCCATTTGACTTTTTGTATCATACTTTATTAGATTAAAGAATATAATTAAAGCTAAGCATATTTTGAAGCGCTTCAAAAATACAGCGTAATTATTTCAAAAGTTTTACTTCATACAGGTCTTTGCGTCGATCTTTTTTGACTTTTACGGTACCATATTCATGTAAATCACGCAATGCATAAAGATCCACATCTGCGATCAGCACCATTTCCGCATTAGGTGTTGCTTCGGCTTTGATTGCATTGTTTGGAAATGCAAAATCTGATGGTGTAAAGACGGCAGATTGTGAATATTGAATATCCATATTATTGACGCGTGGCAGGTTACCCACAGACCCTGCAATGGCCACATAACATTCGTTTTCGATGGCCCGGGCCTGTGCACAAGTTCTGACCCGAATATAGCCATTCTGTGTATCGGTCATAAAAGGTACAAATAGAATCTGCATCCCCTGATCGGCCAAAATGCGGCTCAATTCCGGAAATTCTACGTCATAACAGATTAACAGGCCGACTTTCCCACAGTCTGTATCGAATACCTTTACCTCACTCCCCCCAACCATGCCATAGTATTTAAATTCATTTGGTGTGATATGAATTTTCTTAAATTCATCCAGCTTACCATTTCGATGACAGAGGTAAGAAACATTATAGAGTTTCTTATTTTCCATCAGTGGCATAGATCCAGCAATAATATTCACGTTATAGGAAACCGCAAACTGCTGGATACGATCAATAATATCGGAAGTATGCTGCGCCAATCGTTCCATCGCCAAGCGTTCGGGAAGGTCATTGTAAGGGCTCATTAGTGGTGTGTTAAAAAACTCTGGAAACATGATAAAATCCGTTCCATAATCACTAACGGTATCCACAAAGAATTCGATCTGGTCGTAGAAAGCTTCAATATTATCAAATAAGCGCATCTGCCACTGCACCAGTCCCAGACGGATGGTCTGTTTTGTTGTCGAGATCGAACGAGTCTCCGATTCATAATAAATATTATTCCATTCCAGCAAGGTCGCAAATTCCATCGACTCAGCATCCTCTGGCAAATAATGTTTTAGGATCTTTTTAACATGAAAATCGTTGGAAAGTTGAAATGTCAAAGTCGGATCATATATTTCCTTGCGTTTTACCTTCTCAATATAAACCCTTGGACTCATTTTTTCCGCATAATTATGGTAGTTTGGAATCCGGCCACCAGCGACAATACATTTTAAGTTCATCTGCTCGCACAGTTCCTTACGTGCATCATATAGGCGCCGCCCCAGTCGCAATGCACGATGTTCCGGGTGGACAAATACCTCAATACCATACAACGTATCTCCGTCGTTGCTATGTTTGCTGAATTTACCGTCATCAATAATATCATAATAACTATCGTAGATGTTATTCTTTTTAGAATTGAGGATAATGGACAGCGCACAGGCAACCACATGCCCATCGATCTCCACACACAATTGTCCCTCGGGAAATATTTCGATCAGATCCAGAATATTTTCCTTTGACCAGGTCTCCCCCACACCATCATAAGCTTGCTCCATTGATTCCTTCAAACCAACATAATCCTTCTTTGTCAAGTTACGCACTTGAATATCCATATAAATCTCCTTTTGAAATAAGTTTTTCTAAAAATAGCAAAAGTCGGGCCCAAGCCCAAACCTCCGGGTAGTCCGGTATCCACAAATGGAGACAAAAAAAGGCGCCAATTGTTTTATTGGCGCCTTAATTATCGATAGATTATGCTATTGACTATGCTTGACCTTGAGGAGTTCCGAAAGGAAATGCTACTGTTGGATCACCACCTTGTTGCGGTTGTTCAGCAACACCCATATCCATTTTAATTGGACCGTTCAATGCTTCGAAACGATTTACGTTATCAACCAATGCACCTAACAAGCGTTTTGCGTGCTCTGGAGTCAAAACGATTCTTGATTTCACTTTTGCTTTTGGCACTCCTGGCATCACACGGATAAAGTCAACCACAAATTCTGTATTAGAGTGAGTGATAATCGCAAGATTTGAGTAGATTCCTTCTGCTACTTCTTCTGTCAACTCGATGCTCAATTCGTTTTGATTTTGGTTATTTTCCATAATAATTCTAAATGTAAGTTAATATAATCCTAAATTTTATTTTGTAAATGTTCTAAAGTCCTGTCCATCCTCGATATTCAACAATGTTTGATAGATCAAACGGATCACATTGTCTACGTCTTCTTTATGTACCATCTCAACCGTTGTATGCATATAACGCAAAGGCAAAGAAATCAACGCTGAAGGCACCCCACCATTGCTGTAAGCAAAAGCATCGGTATCTGTCCCCGTATAACGTGAACATGCCTGACGTTGGAATGGGATATTGTTTTCCTCAGCAACTTTAACCAACAGTTTATTCAAATTCACCTGAACCGCTGGAGCATAAGACAATACCGGACCTTTTCCAGAGAATAAATCTCCCTGTGTGATCTTGTTGATCATCGGCGTTTGGGTATCATGTGTCACGTCTGTAACAATGGCAACATTCGGCTTTATGCGGTCTGCAATCATTTCAGCACCACGCAATCCAATCTCTTCCTGCACCGAATTTACGATATATAATCCAAATGGCAATTTCTTTTTATTCTCTTTTAGCAGGCGCACAACCTCGGCAATCATAAAGCCACCAGCACGATTGTCTAAGGCCCGTCCAATATAGTAACGATCATTTAAGATTGAAAAAGTGTCTTCATAGGTAATCACACAACCCACATGTACACCTAAGGCTTCCACCTCTTCTTTGGAACTGCATCCACAATCCAAAAAGATATTTTTTAGGGAAGGATTTTCTTCTTTCTCACCCGAACGTGTATGAATGGCAGGCCAGCCAAATACCGCTTTAACGATTCCTTTTTCTGTATGAATGTTCACCCGCTTGGAAGGCGCAATCTGATGATCAGAACCACCATTACGTACCACGTAGATCAATCCATCTTTTGTAATGTAATTAACAAACCAGGAGATTTCATCTGCGTGCGCTTCGATCACTACTTTATAGCTCGCTTTTGGGTTGATAACACCAACTGCTGTACCATAGTTATCCACGAATGTTTCGTCCACATAAGGCTTCAGATAATCCAGCCATAAACGTTGACCTTCCCATTCAAAACCTGTGGGAGAAGCGTTGTTTATATATTTTTCAAAAAATGAAAGCGAATCTTTTGTCACGACCCCAGTCGTTTTCTGTTCTTTTTTCTTATTCTTTTCAGCCATCTTTTCCTTTTCTATTTACTTTCGTCAAAATATGAAAATTTCAATGAAATGCAAAAGTAAAAATGTTTTTTGGAATATTCCTTTTACATTTAACTTTGATTTTATTGAAAAATAAGATTAAACCTTATCTTTACCATGGTAATTTAAATAGACATAAAATATATGAATTCAATACTAAGTGCTATACATTGGAATATAGATCCCGAGATGTTCAACCTTGGCGCATTTGCCCTACGTTACTACGCCTTATGCTGGCTCCTCGCTTTTTTTGTTTCCTATGTTATTATGTTGCGTATTTTTAAAAAAGAGGGCCGCACGCAAGAACAACTGGATCAACTTTCCATCTATATCTTCCTCGGCACGCTGATTGGCGCACGACTTGGTCATTGTCTGTTCTACGATTTTGATTATTATAAAGACCATATTCTGGAAATTTTCCTACCTTTCAAATGGGATAAAAACGGTTTCCAAGTCACAGGTTTCGCCGGATTGGCTTCTCATGGGGGGGCTATCGGTATCCTCACAGCACTTTACCTCTTCTGCCGCAAAACAAAAACAGACTTTTTATGGTTGGCAGACCGATTGGTTGTGGTTGTTCCTATTGCTGGTGCGCTGATCCGTATCGGAAATTTTTTCAATTCCGAGATGGTCGGTACCCCTACGGATTTACCTTGGGCAATAATTTTTGACCGTCATGACAATATCCCTCGCCATCCGGGTCAGCTCTATGAAGCCATCGCCTATATTATCATCTTTATTATTATCGGCTCCTTATTCAAGTCAAACCCGAATCGTCAAAAAGGAAAATTATTCGGCATTTTTATGGTCTTGCTATTTGGTGCACGGATGGTATTGGAACATTTTAAAATTGATCAGGAAGATTTTGAACAAAGCATGTTGCTTAATATGGGCCAACTCTTGAGTATACCTTTTATTTTGGTTGGTCTCTATTTTATCTTTCGCAAACCAAAAGCGTAAAACAAACAGCGATCAAGTATTGTTCACAAAATACAAATTTAACAAGGCATCTTTTCTGCGAAAGATGCCTTTTTTTCATCATGCCCTAGCAGTTCAGGTTCCCTTACACTTTCGGGCCGCGATATTCCTTCGACAATGATGGCAGGCTCCTCCGACCCTCAGTCGAGGCGTCCTCACTATAAATCCATAATGAATCCGACATGAGTCCGTGGTGAGTCCGAGTTTAACACGGATTCAGGCTGCTGTCACCTTACTGACAAACTACTCGCACCTGCTCTCAGATACGAATCAGCCATGAATCAGGCTCGAATAAGAACAGAACAGTTGTTATATCCGGCATTAAACACGGACTCTATTTATATAAAACATATGAATATATACCATAAATAAATTATTGAATTTAAAACACCTACTTTCAATTTTCTATTAGATCTGTTCAATGCTTTATATAGCTGTTATGAATCACCTAGCTCAATAATAATTACTGCATCCATATTAATTAGCAAAATTAGCGCGTTGTATAGCTAAAGCCTACAAAGATTACTATATTTAGGCTTCTTTTATTATCAAACATTTTTACAACAAGAAAACTTAAGCCTAAAATGAGTCTAGAAAAGTGTGCATCTGTCGAAGCGAACGAAAACATGCTTCAATACAATGGTAAATATGGTGAATATGGTGGGTCTTTTATTCCACCTGTTTTGGAAAGTCAGTTAAACAAGTTAGCTGAATTTTTCGATAGCCATGTACAGAAAGAAGAATTCCAAAAAGAATTTATTTCCATCCTTAAATATTATGTTGGACGTCCGTCTCCATTGTATTTCGCAAAAAATTTAAGTGACTATGTAGGTTCAAAAATCTACTTAAAACGAGAAGACCTGAACCACACAGGTTCACATAAAATCAATAATTGTATTGGTCAGATTTTATTGGCCAAGCAGATGGGTGCTACTGAGATCATTGCGGAAACTGGTGCAGGGCAACATGGTGTTGCAACAGCCACGGCGGCCGCATTGCTCAATATCCCGTGTAAGGTATTTATGGGTGAAATTGATGCTGCCCGCCAGGCATTAAATGTAAAACGTATGGAGCTTCTGGGCGCTGAAGTCGTCACGACAAATCTTGGAAGCCGCACATTGAAGGATGCTGTTGATGCAGCCTTGATGTACTATGTCGAAAACCCAACTTCTTATTACCTTTTGGGTTCGCACGTCGGCCCCCATCCTTATCCAAAAATGGTTGGCTATTTTCAGAGCGTTATCGGGAAAGAAGCCAGACAACAGATCCTTGAACAAGAAGGACGTCTTCCAGATAGTATCTTTGCATGTGTAGGCGGTGGATCAAATGCCATTGGATTATTTTCAGGCTTCCTAGAAGACCAGGAAGTTGAAATCAACGGTGGCGAAGGTGGTGGTTCGGGAACATATCCGAAAACGGCTGCGACCCTGTCATTCGGTAAACCAACCGTCTTTCAAGGCACTTATTCCTACTGCCTGGTCGACGATGAAGGCAATCCAATTCCTTCGACCTCGGTGTCTGCAGGACTGGACTATCCGGGTATATCACCCCAACATGCAGCTTTAAAGGACAGCAATAGAGCAAACTATTACCCAGTAACAGATGATGAAGCCATCGCAGCTTATAAACTGCTTTCAAAATTAGAGGGAATTATTCCGGCAATCGAATCATCACATGCTGTTGCATTAGCAGTTAAGCTGCTAAAAGATAAAAATAAACTTGCTATCGTCAATTTATCCGGACGTGGCGACAAGGATGTGGATCGTGAATTTTAACAACTGACCATTTCAAATAGCAATACAAAGTCCCTTATACAGGGACTTTGTATCTTAATTAATATGAATTAGGCACTTGCCAAATACACAAAACAACGATATTAAATATAGACCTTATGAAGCGAAGTAAAAGTCGTAGCAGCTGGCTAAAAGTTGGTATTGCCGTATTCCTCCTATCCATTTTGGCGTTGACGGTCTACAACCGCTATCCAGAATCCCGTTTATCAAAAAATGTTGTCATTGACACGCTTGTGGTGTATAAATCCAAAAGGACCTTATTGGCTTATGCACACGGAAAATTACTCAAATCCTACCGTATTTCACTCGGTGGAAAGCCCGTAGGTGCAAAAGAAATTGAAGGTGACCTAAAAACTCCAGAGGGATTATATTATATCAACGATAAGAATCAACACAGTGGGTACCATAAAAACTTAGGGGTCTCCTATCCCAATGAGAAGGATATCGCCCATGCTAAAACTCTAGGTAAAACTGCTGGTGGTGATATCAAAATTCATGGACTGCGAAACGGAATGGGCTTCATTGGTAAACTACAACGTTGTGTAGACTGGACCTTCGGTTGTATGGCATTGACCAACACGGAAATTGATGAACTCTACCGCGCTGTTCCCATAGGCACCCCTATTGAGATTAATCCATAGTGTCACTGCTATACACCTTAGTGATCAAGACATACGGCATCTCAATCATTCCGTTTTACCGCACCAAAACTCTACAACATAAGTCCCAAATCTTACAACAGAATGTCCGATTAATTTGCGATTTTTGGGTTTAGATTTGTAACTTGTATTAAAAAAAATCGAATGAAACTCGCAATAAAGAATATGGTATGCAATAGATGCATCATGGTTGTCGAAAACGAATTGGCCAAGCTTAATCTTCACATTAAACATATTTCTTTAGGACAGGTCGAAATAGAAGAAACGTTGAACAGAGAACAATCTGCACAATTGGCCGAGAGCTTCTCTGCCCTTGGCTTTGAATTGATCGACGACAAGAGAACAGTACTTATTGAACAGGTCAAGCATTTGGTGCTGGATCTAATCCGCAACCAAAATAATAACACCAATCTCAATTTATCAGAAATAATAAGTAATCAAATTTATCACGATTACAACTATATTTCGAATCTATTTTCGGATGTGGAAGGCATGACAATTGAGAAATATTTCATCAGCCAAAAAATCGAATATGTCAAGGAATTATTGGTCTACGACGAATTGACTTTAAGCGAGATCGCCTATCAACTGAATTACTCCAGTGTCGCCTATTTGAGCAATCAATTCAAAAAAGTAACTGGGCTGACTCCAAGTCATTTTAAGCATATCAAGGAGAATAAAAGGAAACCGTTGGATAAGATTCAAGATGCTGGATAACTATCCTGCATGCATGCGCTGAATTGATCAGATCATGATTTGGCACCTAAAGATAAAAAAGAAAAGGCTTCCGAGCGGAAGCCTTTCTTTTAAAATTGCCCTTTCAAATTAGCAACCCTTATTTTAAATATCTCTAGTTCTTTTTGCTGTTGATTGATAAAGGAGTTTTCTGTCAATTTCCCAACCACTATATCGCGTTCTTCATCATTGGCATACACCATATTCTTGAACGGATTTTTGTAATCTTTAGCGCGGGATTTATAGATCTGCTCGCCTATCCAGATTCGGTGTCCCAAAGCCTGATCCAACAAAGATACAATTTTATCTCTGGATATTTCCATACCTTCCAAAGTCAGAATTTCAATCAGTGACAATAAGGCATGCTTTCGTTTATCCAATGGATAGTCCTTGCTACGCTCGTGATAAAACTCATGAATATCGTCCCAGGAGTCTATCTTTTTGGACTTGATATCATCCAGAAAAATCTGCAATGCAGTACTTTCGATAAGCTGTCCACCGATATTTTCCCAGTTTGTCCGTTGTTCACCGGCAAGGCTCGCAATGATATCATCTAGTGATCGTCCTTCCTCCAACGCATCCATCAAGTGCAAAACACCATAATACTTGATAAATGAACGATAAAGATGATAGGCCTCACCAACTTTTTGAATCACTGTAGGTCGGCGTGAATTCTCCGCTCCGGATAAAACAATCGTCTTATCTTTTAGATCAATATTGTTGGCAAGCAAGGCTCGCCCTGCCACAATGCGTTCCTCCCTTGTCTTATCCTCTTCCTGTTGAAGGCTTTCCGATACTGCAAAGGCAAGTGTTTCCATTCCGGCAAACATCTCATTGACGGTATCAGGAGCCAACATAGCGTACTCAAAATATTGATTTTTAAAATGTCTATTGTCCCGAGCTTCATACTTATTGGCATTACGCACTAAGGCGTACATATTATACATAAACCAATACCCTGGGATAAGTACAAGCCGATCGTGCTGTACATCGTTGCTTACCAACGTAAAAGGCAGTTGGATATCCAGCTCGTGTAAAAAGTCACCCTTTACAATCAAACAGTAAGAGGCAAATCTCGAGTTGTGTTTGAGGCTTACACATAAGCCCGGCCAGAAACCACGTCCTGCGATAATCTCACCATCAGCTGCCCTAGAATTGTGGTTTGACCCGACAGTAGCCCCAGCCGCCATATTACTTTGTCCCATCACCAATGCGGCACATAGGAATGAATTATTATGGTGTTGTTCATGTGCCGGAAAAATTAGGGAATTGAGCACTTCACAACAGGATATCGTCGAATTATCACCCAGATAAGAATTGATCAACCGTGCGCCATATTTCAGTTGCGAATAAGAGGCCAAAATAAAACGTACCGCTTTGACTCCATAGAATATACGGCAACCGTAGCCAATAATACCATTAACCAGCTCACAGCCCTCACCAATTTGGGTATAGGATTCCTGTGATGAGTTAACAGTTACATTCTTCAGCTTATTCACCCCTTTGATGTAGGCATCGGTACCAATCTTCACATTTTTGATCGTGAACGTATTTTTGATAACGCAGCGATCACCGATCTGACTATAATATCCCCGTTGTGTACCGATTTTTTGGTCGGTCAGCTCTTCAAAACGATGTTGTAGCTCCCGATCATGGCGATTTCGTGTCCACAGATAGACATCTGCCGCCTGCATCCCATCAAAAGGATACACCGAGCGTGCACCGTTTTCGTTGCAGAGCTCCAATTGAATACGTTTACCCGATTCTTCACCATCACGTAGAATTCCATTTCCAAATTTAGCGGTGCTACCGGTCTCCATCTCCTTGATTTGACTCAACAGCACTTCATTACCCACAATAAAATAGGATAAATAACCGATATGATGTACAGCCACATCATCGCCAAAATCAGAACTGATAATGGTCGAATGATATAAACCGATGGGAAGTTGCAGGTTACGGTATTCCAAATAGCTGGGGTTGAGATTTCCGATGCGCACCAAACCATAGAATTTACAACCTTGGATTTGCTTGGGATCGAAAACTGCTGACACCTTTACCCTGGACCAGTCGCTCGACCAATTGCCATTGGCGATCAGCTCCTGAACCTCATTTGCTGTAAGGTCACGGTAATCATTGCGTGGATTCTGCTGAAAACGCAGGGTGTACTCATCCTGCCCTTCCCGGAGAAATTCATTTGGGATAAAATCATATCCCAAATGCTCCAAAGGTCTTTTCTTTAACACACTCATACGCCTCCCTATTCTACTGTGACAGATTTGGCGAGATTACGAGGTTTGTCAACATCTAATCCTAACTCCACACCAATATAATAAGACAATAACTGCAAAGGAACAACAGAGATTAAAGGAGCAATAATCTCATCTGCCTCTGGAATTTCCATAAAGTCATCCGACAGCTCTTCGGAAACGGCGTCACCTCTTGTGACTACAGAAATAATTTTCCCTTTCCTTGCTTTTATCTCCTGGATGTTGGAGACAATCTTTTCATGATAGGCATCCTTCGTTGCGACGAATACAACAGGTAGATTCTCATCGACCAAAGCAATAGGGCCATGTTTCATCTCTGCTGCAGGATAACCTTCGGCATGAATATAAGAGATCTCTTTGAGCTTTAGCGCACCTTCCAGGGCAACCGGGAAGTTATACCCTCTACCAAGAAATAAGAAATCCCTTGCGTCTTTATATTTTTTTGCAATTTGTTGGATCTTTTCGATCTGCGTATCCAGTATCCACTCAACCTTTTCAGGAACTGCATGCAATTCCTCCGATAGTTTCAGAAAACGTTCTTCCGAAATCGTTCCTTTTAAGGCTGCAATTTTTAATGCGATCAGATTTAGGACAGTTAGCTGTGCGGTAAAAGCTTTGGTACTTGCCACACCGATTTCAGGTCCAGCATGTGTATAAGCTCCTGCATCAGAAAGACGGGCGATTGAAGATCCAACGACATTGACGACACCAAGAATGATGGCCCCCTGCTTTTTCGCATTTTCCAGCGCCACCAACGTGTCCGCAGTCTCACCGCTTTGTGAAATAGCCAAAATTACATCTCCAGGATGGATCACAGGATTCCGGTAACGGAACTCCGAAGCATACTCCACCTCAACATTAATGCGGCATAATTCCTCAATGACATATTCGGCAATCAAGCCAGCATGCCAACTCGTACCACAGGCAACAATGACAATACGATTGGTGCTGCTGATTTCATTCGCATACTTCTCAATTCCACTCAGAATAATTTGCTTCGCTTGCAGATCCAGACGCCCACGCATCGAATCGTAGATGGTATGGGGCTGTTCGAAGATCTCCTTTAGCATAAAGTGATCGTAACCACCTTTTTCAATAGCCGATAACTCCAGATCCAATTTTTGGATGTACGGTGTAATCCGTTCATTTCCCAAATTCTTGAGGATTAGTTCATCGGGCGTGATAATCGCAAGTTCATAATCATTGATGTAAACAACTTCTTTGGTATAAGCTAACATCGGCGAAGCATCTGAACCCAAGAAATGTTCATTTTTACCTATTCCAATTACCAGAGGACTTCCCTTTCTTGCCGCAATAATCCGATCTGGATGACCAGCCTCCAATACAAGGATCACATACGCACCGACAACCCTTTTTAAGGCAATACGGATCGCCTCCTCCAGGGAGCATTCATTTTGTAACTGGATTTCTTCGATAAAGTTAACGAGCACTTCAGTATCCGTATCACTTTTGAATTGGTAGCCTTTGCTAATTAATTCTGCTTTTAGGGAAGCATAGTTTTCGATGATACCATTATGGATCATTGCAATGCGTCCACTATTTGAATAATGCGGATGGGCATTGCGGTCAGAAGGTTCACCATGGGTGGCCCAACGCGTATGCCCTATTCCTGTTGTTGATTGGAGATCCTGACCGTAAACGAATTCTTCTAGATTCACTACTTTGCCGGTCTTTTTGTAAACATCAACCTGTCCACCTTTGTGCAGTGCCACTCCCGCACTGTCATATCCACGGTATTCTAATTTTTTCAATCCATCAATGACGATACCATACGCCTGACGGTAACCTGTGTATCCTACAATTCCACACATGCTTGTCTCAATTTTAAGTATATATATTTTGTTAATGCGGCCGCAATGTAATAAAAAATATTTACGCAATCGATTGATTAACCTAAAATTAACACAAAAAAAAGGAGGCCAATGACTTAGCCTCCTTTCCTTTGTAAAATTGATTTATGTTTAATGTTCTGCTACATCAACATGATCATAATCCTCTACAATCAATGCCTCATAGTCAGTTTTCTTCTTTTTACCAAAGCGGTCAAAGATCGAATATACGACCGGCACGACAACTAGGGTCAAGAATAGGGACGACAATAGACCACCAATGATAACGATTGCCAGACCTCTGTTCATATCGGCACCATCACCTGTAGCAATGGCAATTGGAATCATACCGAATACCATGGCAATTGTCGTCATCAAGATCGGACGAAGACGGGCATGGTTAGCAGCAACCAGTGCATCGTGTGTACTATCGCCAGCTTCTTTTCGATGGTTCGCAAAATCGACTAGCATGATCGCGTTCTTGGCCACCAAACCAATCAGCATGATAATACCCAAGATGGTAAAGATGTTCAACGTCTGATTACCCAATGCTAGGAACAATAAGGCACCGATAAAGGATAATGGAATGGAGAACAATACCACAAAAGGTGTGATAAAGCTATCATATAGCGCCACCATCACAAGGTATACCAAGATAATTGAGGCCAATAATGCAATTCCCAATGTACCGAAACCTTCTGACTGATTTTCCATGTTACCACCCCAAATGAAGACGATTCCAGGTTTGCGTGGAAGCTTCTCAAATTGAGCCTGCCATTCCTGTGCTACAGTACCCATTGGTCTACCGATTGCCTGACCTTGGATAGATACCGCTGGCGATTTATCACGACGCTCCAATAAGGTAGGTCCTGAACCATAAGAAACTGTTGCAAATTGTTCCAATGAAATCGAAGCTCCCTTGCTATTGATAAATTTCAGGTCACGCACGTTATCTATACTGGCACGACCACTTTCTGTATAGCGAATATTGATATCATATTCATTATCACCCGCTCTATATTTATTGTCCGTATTTCCAGAAAATGCGGTCTGCATCGTCATACCGACTGTGGATACGTTCAACCCCAAAGATGTCATCTTATCGCGGTCAATTTTCACATTGATCTCCGGGTTACCAGCTTCGGAAGTTAACTTCACTCCTGCTGCTCCTGGGATCTTACGCAATTGATCTGCCGCTTTCTCCGCAAATTCTTGTGCATCTTCCACCGAAGAACCAATGATGGTCAATTTCAACGGTGCCTGTTCTGCCCCCATGATACCAACATTCACGGTTTTAATCTTGGCACCGATCAGCTTGTTTTCCAATTCACGTTTTAAAGTCGCAGAATACACCTGAGAATTACCTTCAAAATTCTCCTTATCCAGAATAACGTGGATTTCAGATTTATAACGTGAACCTGTTGTGGAAGCCATACCATCCGAAGACTGTCCTACAGTGGTGATGATTTCTTTCACATCTGGCTTAGATTTGATATAAGCTTCGGCCTTTTGCGTCAATAAGTTGGTTTTCTCCAAAGAAGCATCTTTGTCCAATTCCAATTGGATAAAAAATTCCTTCCGGTCTATTCCTGGGAAGAAGTCCGAACCGATATAACCTTTGACCACAAGCATAAAAGAAGCGACCAATAAGCCTACTGCTAGTCCGAGTGTTGCCAATTTATTCATCCGGCTTTTTAGTGCCCAGACCAACAATCCGGATACCCAATGTGTAAATGCATTCAGACCACTTTCAAATCCATGAATGATACGTCCAAAGAAGGAAGTTTTGCTCAAATGTTCTAGTTTTCCGAAACGGGAATATAACCAGGGAACAACGGTAAACGAAACCAACAGGGACAACAAAGTAGAGATAATTACAGTCACACAGAATTGTGCCAGGACGTTTGCCACCAAACCGGTAGACATTGCGATCGGCAGGAACACGACTACGATAACCAAGGTAATCGCTGTTACAGTGAAACCGATCTCGGACGCTCCATCAAATGCTGCACGTACTTTATTTTTCCCCATCTCCATGTGACGGTGAATATTCTCGATAACAACGATCGCATCATCCACCAGAATACCTACAACCAGTGATAGTCCCAATAAAGACATCAGGTTTAGGGTATAGCCCATCAGCAACAAACCAATAAATGTCGCGATCAGTGATAACGGAATCGCAACCATAGTAATCGCAGCATTACGCAAACTCTGCAAGAAGAACAACATGATAAAACCAACCAGGGCAATCGCAATCATCAAGTCATGGATTACGTTGTTGGCAGCATTCAATGTAAAATCAGAAGAGTCATTTGCGACAAGAATCTTGATCTTGTTGCTCGCATAATCTTTTTCCACCTGTCCAATTGTCTTTTTAACACCTTCCGATACGGCTACTGCATTGGCATCCGATTGCTTAAAGACCTGTAACAAGATAGTGTTCTGACGATCCAAACGGGCCACCTTCTCAATTTCCTTAATTCCATCCTGCACATCGGCAACATCGCGTAAATAGATCTGTACACCTGCTGGTGTTGTAATCGGTAGATTACGCAATTCTTCAATCGAAGTTACTTTACCTGCCAAACGAATTGTTGTTCTGTTGTCACGTGTACTTACGTTACCTGTAGGAAAATCAAGGTTTGAAGAGGCAACAGTCTGTTGTACCTGAGCGATTGTTAAGCCATAGCCCTCGATTTTCTTAGGGTCTACAGAAATCTGAATTTCACGCTCCTCACCCCCGATCATATCCACTTTGGCTACCCCATTGATCCGCGCGAAAACTGGCTGAATCTTATTGTCCAATAAGTCATACAATTCTTTTTCGGATAGGTTTGATGTTACCGCCAGACTCATGATAGCAGCATCATCTAACGAAAATTTGGATAAGGATGGTGTTTTTACATCATCCGGCAGATCGTTGACAACGGCATTGATCTTCCGTTGTGCATCGGTCAGCAAAAAGTTGACATCCGCACCGTTATTTAAGGTAATCATCACAATGGATACACCTTCGAGGGACGTCGACTCTACCTTTTTGATACTCTCCAAAGAGGAAATGGCATCCTCGATTTTTTTGGTCACCGAGCTTTCCACCTCCGCGGGCGATGCCCCCGGATAGACAGTCTGCACCGTGATTACATTCATCTCAAATTTAGGGACTAACTCGTACCCCAACTGAGTATAGGAAAACAACCCACCTACTGTCAGTATTATAAATAATACGATAATTATACTGGGACGTTTTATCGATATTTCGGTAATTTTCATTAGAATTATTTGTTTTTAATGGTCATGAAACCACGACTTCATTTGCTACTGTTTTTCAGTATACATTATTTAATAATTTCAACAGGGCTCTGATCAAATAAATTGATCTGACCCGACACAATCACTTGATCGCCATTTTGTAGGCCACTCAAGATTTCAATGTGATCGCCAAAATTTCTTCCGGATTTCACATTGGTTTCGATTGCTTTACCATTTTTAAGCACGAATATTTTATTATCACTCACACTACCCACAAATGCATTACGAGGTACGATCAACGTATTACCGGCAACCCCTTCCCCAAACATTGCTGTACCATACATACCGGCACGCAATTGGTTTGATGAGTTGTTCACTTCGATTTCTACCGGGAAATTCAAACTTCCATCAGATTTAGGAGCAATAAATGTCACCTTACCTGTGAATCTTTGGTCTGCATACACACTTGCTGATACATCAACAGACTGACCAACTCGTAACGTAGCAACATTTTTCTCATCGACATTCACACGTAATTTTAAGGTACCAACATTTACGATATCAAAAGCCGCTGTTCCAGGACTTACATAAGCGCCTGGTTCAATTTTACGTGAATTGACTACTCCAGCCACAGATGTTTTGATTGTCACATCCCCAGCATTCAGTTTAGCTGAACGTAGGCTATTTTTGGCACTTTCCAATTTCAACTTTACTTCATCTACTTTTTGTTGTGTGACTCCGCCTGTTAAAAAAGCATTCTCATGACGTTTCATATCGGCCAAAGCATTATCATAAGATGCCTGCGCGTTTGCGACATTCACATTTAGCTTATCACCTTCTATAATAGCCAATGTCTGACCAACACTCACATGTGCACCCTCGTCTACTAATACACGGACAACACGTCCTGCAGTTTCTGCACCGACCGTCACTTCCTGTTTAGGTTCGAACGTTCCGTTAGCGGTGTAACGTAAGTCCATTGAGCTTACTTTCGCAGTGTCAATACGGACCGCGATAGCCGCATTTGTCTTAGCAACTTCTGCTGTTTCGGCTTCATTTTTCTTTTTATTTTTGTTCAGCACAAAAAATATACCTGCCAACCCGGCAGCAATAATCAATAAGGTAATAATTCCGCGTTTCATATAGTTGTAGTCAATTATTCTTTAATTAATGATTTCAGTTCACCATTTGCCTTTATAATCTGTACTTCGGCAACCTTATAATTCAATAAGCTGGTATTTAAATTGTTTTCAGCATCTGCCAAGGCTTTCTCAGCATCCAATAGCTCCGTCAATGTTGCGAGTCCGTTGTTAAAATTATTTTGCGTATCACTCAAGACATCCTTCGCTAATACTACATTGCGACGGTTATTATCAATATTCAATAAGCTGATCTTAACCTGCGATCTTGCATTCTCTTTTGCCAAATTCAGGCCAAGCTTTGTATCTTCCAAATCTACCTCGGCCTGTCTGATCTGAATATCTGCCTGATTGATTTTCGCTTTAGTAGTTCCACCTGTGAAAATTGGAACAGAAAGGTTTAAACCAATGCTCGAGGTTTTTGGCCAGTTAAAATTGCCACCGATCGGAAACCCTTTACCAAAACCATTGAATCCAAAATCAGCACCTAAAGATAGCTTCGGGTAAAGATCTGCAACTTTAGATTTTTTATTGAGTTGATACAATTCAATTTGCTTTTTAGCCAGCTGCACCTCTGTGCGATTTTCAACATTGGCAGTTTCCGCAGTTAGTGCTGGATTCAGTTCGAATGTTTCTTTCGACAGCTCAATATCCTCTTCAATTGGCTTACCGATTGCGAATTTCAAGGCATTCTCTTTAATCTGAACTGAATTTAATGATTGTTGCCGTTGTGCTTCCAGATTATTGACATTAACAACCAGCCGATCCAGATCAATTCGCTTGGCCAATCCTGCATTGACCATTCCCTCAGTTACATTCTTTGTTTTTGTTGTACTTTCAAGATTATTCTCGATTGTCTGTAGTTTCAGATGCTCCTGATAAATTTCATAATACGCATTTGCCACTTTTTCGATGACCTGCTCATCCGTCAGCTGTGCATTGATTTGGTAAAACTCTTTCGTTGTCTTTGCTGCTTTTAAACCGGTAAATAGCGATTGATTAAACAGTTGTTGATTCAGTGAGACCATCGCCGTCGAATTCCAGGCTTGGCCCATTTTAGCAGTAATAATCTGATCTCCAAATTCTATTGCCATTTCCGGAATTAACACATTGTGTTTCAGGGAACCGTTTGCGGTAATCTGAGGCAATGCACTACCTCTCACCTCATCAATCTGGTATTGTGAGTTTTCGAGATCCAATTTAGCTTTTTTAGCTTCCTTTTTATTCTGCAAAGCAAATTTGATCGCATCACTTAGGCTTAATTGCTGCTGTGCATGACTTTGGAAAACCATCGTACCTAATAAAAGGCTGGCTAGTATTCTGATTGTTTTCATTCCTAATTTATTTGTCCTAATTTTATATCTACTTTTTATTTATACCATTAAAAAACAGCTTAGTAGCCATTTTTTGTTTCTGTAAAACTTCATCAAAACGATCCTGATTTGGTATTCCAGAAATGATATCGGAAATATTGCACATCAGGGATAAACTTTTCATCAGTTCCACATAGATTTCAACTGTCTCGTAGAGATGCTCTTCATTGAGTTCTCCTTTCTCCGCGCCAACCTTAAGTATCTCATAAAGCGCCTGTACGTCGCGATTGTGAAGACACTGGAAAAACTCTTGCATCGAAAGCCCTTTAATCCACTCCAGGTTTTCGTTCATATGCAAAATATAATACTTACGTACAAAAGCATCCCGTAATTCCAAAATCTTCATGATCAGATCGTAGGTTATACCTTTATGCACAGCTACCAACTTCTCCTCCTCTTCTCTGTACTCATCCGTCAAACGTATAATAACATCCCGTATAAGTGCATTCTTCTCTGAGTAATAATAATATAAATTCGCTTTGGTGATTTTTATATCCTCCGCAATCTCATTCATTGTTGTCTTACTAAAACCATAATGCATAAAGCGTCTTATAGCAGCATCAATGATCTGGTCTTTTCTATCTTCCATTCTTCAAAAAACTCTTTTCTACTTTCTGACTTTTATCAGAAATTGTTCAAAAATATAAAAAGTAACTTCTCGTACAAAATATATTTTGAAATCGCTATTATTTTGATATTTAGTTGACAACAAAAAAAGGCAAACTTTGGAAGTTTGCCTTTTCTCTAATAACTCAGATTTTATTAAAACGCTACAGTATTCTGGAAATGTTTGAGGAATTTTCTTTTGTCCAGTTTATACAACCTTGCGGCCCGATAAGCGACACCGGTCTGTACTTCATCCAACTCCTTTAGGAAGCCATAATTCTGCATTTTCTTTCGAAAATTGCGTTTATCCAATGTTTTATTCAATATGCCTTCATACACCAATTGCAATTGGGTCAGGGTAAATTTTTCAGGTAACAATTCAAAAGCGATCGGTTTGTAGGCCAAACGACGCTGCAATCTTTCCAAGCATAAATCCAAAATCTGCTTATGGTCAAATGCCAATTCCGGAACATTTCTAACAGGAAACCATTTCGCCTGCTTCATGTAGTTTGTAACAGGCTTTGTTTTCAGTTTTGTGCTATCAAGCTGGACTAGGGCATAGTAAGCTACTGTCAGAATACGCCCTTTTGGATGCCGTTTCAAGCCCGCAAAAGAATGTAATTGGTCCATAAATACATCCTTCAAACCTGTATTTTCATACAAAATTCTCTTTACGGCATCTTCCATCTCTTCGTCATTATCCACGAAAAAGCCTGGCAATGCCCACCAATCCTTAAAAGGATATTCATTTCTTTCAGCCAAAAGAACCTTTAATTCTCCTTCATGAAAGCCTAATATGACACAGTCTACGGTAAAATTACTATACAAAACTTCTAAATTTATTTATGTGCGATATACTGAGCTAAATTTATTGGCTACTAATCATCGGGTTACCTGTAACAATTATACGCTTCCTAAACGTCATGCGCAAAAAAATAATGAAAAATTTATTCAAAGTGTAGAATATACACTATAAAAATCTTATATTCGTAGAACCTAAAATATAGAGTGTGATAAAAGAAATAAAAAAAATAGGCGTATTAACATCTGGCGGTGACGCCCCCGGCATGAATGCTTGCATTCGTGCAGTTGTCCGTACAGCGCTTCACAAAGGCCTTCAGGTCACTGGGATTTACCAGGGGTATCAGGGTTTGATTGACGCAAATTTCAAAGAAATGGATACCCGCTCTGTGAGCAATATCATACAGCGTGGTGGTACAATACTAAAAACAGCACGTTGTCTGGAGTTTAAAACAACTGAAGGACGAAAAATCGCATACGACAATTTAAAAGCAGCAGAAATAGATGCGTTGGTGGTGATTGGTGGTGACGGGACTTTTACTGGTGCAAATTTTTTCTCCAAAGAATTCGAGATTCCTATTGTGGGGATCCCCGGAACGATTGACAATGACCTTTATGGATCAGACTATACCATTGGTTATGATACGGCAAACAATACCGTTATCGAAGCCATTGACAAAATCAGAGATACAGCGGCATCGCATGAGCGCCTCTTCTTTGTTGAGGTAATGGGTAGAGATTCCGGATGTATCGCATTAAACGCAGGAATTGCAGGTGGTGCTGAAGCCATCTTGCTTCCAGAAAAAGAGACGGCTATTGATGATTTAATCAACCATCTGGAAGATGGGGCCATCAAAAAGAAATCTTCATCCATTGTTATTGTTGCAGAGGGCGATCAAAACGGTGGTGCTTATTATGTAGCAAAAAAAGTAAAGGAAAAATTTGATCATTACGACACGAAAGTTAGTATATTAGGGCATTTACAACGTGGTGGATCTCCAACGAGTTTTGACCGCGTACTGGCTAGTCGATTGGGTTTTGCTGCCGTTAATGAAATTTTAGCAGGCAATACGCGGATCACCGTTGGTCTCCGTGGTAATGAAATCAAAACTACTCCGATCGAGGAAGCTATCAGCAATAAGGAAATTAAACTTAGCCCTGATCTATTGGAAATGGCTGAGATTTTATAATATAAAATAAAGCAGACTATGATAGCAGTAGTATACAGTGGATCTCGATTCTCAGACTGGCGGTTGGCTGACAAAGGCCGGATAACTACCGGGTTTCGCATGAATGGTATCAACCCCTATCTCCAGGATGAACGATCCATACTACAGCATTTAAATAGAAATACCAATTTGATCAATAATGCTGAAAAAATTAAACGTATTTATTTTTTCGGTGCCGGTTCTTCATCAAAAGAACGTAAAGATAAGATCAAAAATGTTTTCGAGCGTTTTTTCGTCAATGCCCGTGTCAAAGTAGACCATGATGTTATTGCTTCTGCTATTTCAACTTTTGGAGATGAAAAAGGGATCGTAGGTATTATCGGAAGTGGGTCGAATGCCGCTTACTATACCGGAAAGAAAATCATTGAGAACAATTATGGTCTGGGCTACATCCTCGCAGACGAAGGGGCTACCAACTGGAATAGTCAGCAATTGCTGAAACATTATATGACAGACACCCTTCCCGTCGATTTGAAGGATAAATTGGAAAAAGAATTCACTTTGGACAAGAAAAGTATTTTGGAGAAGGTATATATTGCACCTCAACCCACCAACTTTTTAAATTCATTTACCGATTTTGTACTTGAAAATAAGGAGCATTTATTTATCAACCAATTGATCAAAAATGGGCTACGTACTTTTATTAAAACTTATATTAAGCCATTAATGAAAGAGTATCCAGACAGTGACGTGAATTTTACCGGTTCGGTAGCTTTCAATTATGAAAACATCCTGCGAGAGGTAGCAACAGAAGAATTTAATATCAGTATTGGCACCGTGGTCAAGGAGCCGATACATAATTTAATTAAATATTATATCAATAAAAATTAAGAATATGAAAATTGGAATTAACGGATTTGGCCGTATTGGTCGTTTAGCATTCAGAGCTGCTATCAATCGTCCAGAAATTGAAATTGTTGGTATCAATGACTTAGTTGAGCCGGATTATATGGCTTATATGTTGAAATACGATTCAACGCATGGTAAATTTGACGGTACTGTTGAAGTTAAAGACGGCAACTTGATCGTGAATGGCAAAACAATCCGTGTAACTGCTGAAAAAGATCCAGCAAACTTGAAATGGAATGAAGTAGGTGCTGAAGTAATCATCGAATCTACAGGTTTCTTCTTGACTCAAGAGTTGGCTCAAAAACACATTGATGCAGGTGCGAAAAAAGTTGTTATGTCAGCGCCAGCAAAAGATGACACACCTACATTCGTAATGGGTGTAAACCACAAAGAATTAAAAGCAGATCAACATATCGTTTCAAATGCATCTTGTACAACAAACTGTTTAGCTCCTATCGCTAAAGTATTGAATGATAAATTCGGTATCGTTGAAGGTTTGATGACTACAGTACACGCTGTAACAGCTACTCAAAAAACTGTGGACGGTCCTTCAGTGAAAGACTGGAGAGGTGGCCGTGGTGCTTACCAAAACATCATCCCTTCTTCTACAGGTGCGGCTAAAGCTGTAGGTTTGGTTCTTCCTGAATTGAAAGGTAAATTGACAGGAATGTCTTTACGTGTTCCTACTGCTGACGTTTCAGTTGTTGACTTAACAGTGCGTTTAAATAAAGGTGCTTCTTACGAAGAGATCAAAACTGCCATGAAAGAAGCTTCTGAAGGCGAATTGAAAGGTATCTTGGGTTACACAGAGGATGAGGTTGTTTCTTCAGACTTCTTGGGTGATGCTCGTACATCAATCTTTGATGCAAAAGCAGGAATTTCTTTGAATGATAACTTTGTTAAAGTTGTATCTTGGTATGACAACGAGTGGGGTTATTCTAACAAAATCGTTGATTTAGTATTAGAAGTTGGTAAATTATCTTAATAAGACCCACCTAGACAATATCAAAGGGCTATTCATATCGAATAGCCCTTTATTTTTTCCACTTAGGAATCAGCGGGTTGGCGTTTAAACGCAAAAAAAGCACTTTTGCCTTTTGTATTTCAAATAATCCCTCTATATTTGCAGCATCAATAAGGCAAACAGCCAATATTGAAAAGGTGCCATAGCTCAGTTGGTAGAGCAAAGGACTGAAAATCCTTGTGTCGCTGGTTCGAATCCAGCTGGCACCACCGAAAGAAGCAGAACGCAATGTTCTGGAATACTTTGAAAAATAATTCCAATGCGAAAATAGCTCAGCTGGTAGAGCACAACCTTGCCAAGGTTGGGGTCGCGAGTTCGAATCTCGTTTTTCGCTCACCTGCCTAGGTGGTGGAACTGGTAGACACGCAGGACTTAAAATCCTGTTCCCGTTAAGGGAGTGCGGGTTCGATTCCCGCCCTAGGTACAAGAAAGCTCATCAGTCGATGGGCTTTTCTTGTTTTATATGCTTTAAATTTCATTATCTGAACTTACCCGTGCCCTATAAAGCTCAATCTTTTGATAAATCTTGTTAAAAAACATTTTCTTATCCCGCGTGCCTGCTGTATTTAACAACCTAGAATTTTTAAGCTGATGCTGACAAAAGTTTGACGCATGCTGACAGCTATCTGTATCATTTGTAATAAAGTAGCCCAGCATCGTATGGGGCACAAATAACGCCTTTCTGTCCTTGTTCCCAACCAAAACATTATTGTTTAAGATCAATAGTTCATGATAATATAGTTGATACTGCTCATTATTCGGAACGCATTTTTTTTCCAGTGAAAACACCAGTTCCTTTATCTGGTCACAAAGGATCTTCCCATTGTCAGCCGTCAATAGACCCGCTTGGGAAAAATACATAATCTGCTGTAGCGTACTATTGATTGTCGTATCATTCCAGATCTCTTTTACCCTGATGGACGAATAATAATCATTCAGCTTTTGTCCCCGATTATCCATCGGTGTTTTTAACAAAAACGACTCAAAAGACACCTCCAACTCATCCGGGCTCAATAAATTAAGCCAGACATAGCGTTTAAAACGAGATAATAATCCTGTATTTATCGTGTAGAAGAGCGGTATATCCTTAGCCGAATAATACAGGAACGTCTCTAGGTTGGGTTTAAATTCTGTTAAAGACTTAAAGGAATTCTCAAGGTAATTTGACAAGTCATTGGTCCGTATTGTTGCTTTGTGGATTATTTGCAGTGATTTTGGTCTTATCCCTAAAATTTAATTTATTGCGATCTATTCATGCAATTGACAGGAAATCCGCGGGTGGCCTTGCCTATCCTGCCGCTGTCTATCTTTGTTTTGTAACTCAGGCCTATCTGGATGATGGCTACATTTTCTATTATCTACCTTTGAGCACCTTAGCTATCAGTGATCCTATGGCCGCATTATCTGGCAAAACATGGCCCTTAGGGCCGTATATGATCCTTGGCGCAAAAAAGACTGTGTTAGGATCTATTGTTTTCTTTCTCAGTGCAATTGTTCTGACTTTTTTTATCTGGAAATATGCTCATGATTCGAGTTTCGGCTTCCAGGAACTTATTATAATAACAGCGATTGCGCTCATGGCTACACTCGCCGAAGCATTTAGCAAAGACGGCTATGATAATTTAACCATTCCCATAAGTACAATCGTAAGTTTATATATCTTACTTCCCTAAACCCTGCTCTTTCCTTCGTGTCAACTTCTACCGTTTCAGCAATTCGCTTCAGGTGGTCTTCGGGATTTCATTGGGAAAATAGCCAGAGAATCCAATGAAATCCCGAGCAACTCCCGATGAAAAGCAGAAGCTGGTCCAAAGTCTTTAGCTCGTCCAAAGCCTATAATGCGAGTTATTTTATTTCAACTCCAAATCCATTCTATATTTCCCTGCTTCCAACTGGACTGTTTTGTTATTGCGGATATTCGCTGGTGGATAAAACGTTGCCGTGGCATTTGCCGGTATCTCCACGGTATATTCGACCTTGTTTTCCTTTACTTTCCAGCTGGACACGATATTGCCATAGGGAGATTGATAAGTAATAGAAGACTCCTTGAGCTCCTTCGGGAAAATGGGTTTTAATAGCACGTGCTTAAAACCAGCCTGCGACGGATCGGGCAGGATACCACCAATGGATTTAAAAAACCAGCCACCTATCTCACCAAACATCATGTGATTATCAGAGATATCTCTTGTTGCCTTCAGATCCCAGTTTTCGAGTAAGGTGGTCGCACCATTGACAATCCACCATCCCCAGGAGGGATAGGTATCCTGTACCGCAACTTTATAGGCTGTTTCGTCATAGCCATTATCCTTCAGTGCATTCAGGAGTGCTTTCGCCCCCAACACACCAACATCCAGATGAAAATTGATCTCTTCTACCCTGCTATTTAAGTTGGCTGCAACTTTGGCTTTCATCGCTTCCGGGACCACGCCCCAATACAAAGGTACACTCAATTCTGTCTGCGTCCCAGTACTATAGATCCCTTTTGAAAGATCCAGAAACTTCGCATTGATGGCATCTTTGATCTTCTTGCTCAGCATTTCGTATTTCTGCTGATCGGCTGTTTTTCCAAACATTTTTGCTGCGGACGCCAAAATTGCCGCATCAACATAAAAATAAACAGACGAGGTGAGTTCGAGATTAGATTGCGATTTGACGGGTACCCAATCCCCCCGACCGAAAGTTGTTAACCCATTGGGACTGATTCCATCCACGTAATCCACATAGCGTTTAATATTGTCATAACATTCAGCTAGCAAGCTGGCATCGCCGTAAAACAAATAAGTTTGCCAAGGAATAATGGCAATGGTACTTGTCCAGTCTAAACCATTTGCTGTACCATACCCCCAACCTCCTGTTGGTATGATATCAGGCAGTACACCGTTTTCCTGCTGTTCGTCCCGATGGTCTGCCATCCACTTCTCATAGACAGTGATGCCGTCAAAATTATAATAGGCTGTTTCGATTGCGAGATGACCATCGCCAGTCCAGCCATTTTTCTCCCGTTGCGGACAATCCGTGGGATAACCCATCAAGTTGGACAGGTAGGCATTATTGGTTGCCGGCCATAAACCGTTTATTAAGGGGGATGAAGTTTTCAGCTGGCCAATTGGACCTACATCACTATGCATGAAATAAGCCGTAATAGCGGATTCATCCAATACAATCGACTCACTGCTGCTTACTTCGACATAGCGAAAGCCTTTATAACCAAATTTCGCCATAAATTCGTCCTCTCTTCTGCCACTCAGCGTCAAGATATCGGTCTGAAAGGGCTCCAGGTCTTTATTCCCACGATAATATACATCAATATTGGACAAATCTAAGCGTCCATTTTCCTGTAATCGTTCACCATGCTTGATTTTGATCACCGTCCCCGCCTTACCACTAACCTTTATCTTTGTCACCCCGGCCATATTCTGTCCCATGTCAAAGACGTAGATTTTCTCATCCATCTTTTTCATCGATTTCGGCGAATAGGATCGAACCAGGCGTATGGGTACCATTTGCTGCGAGACAATATGTGTAGAGGGTGGGTTCCGATACTGAATGGCATGCCACTGTGAATCGTCAAACTGTGGAGTATCCCATCCCGGCATCTCCAGACGGGCATCATAATGCTCTCCAGTGTAGATATTATTATAACGGATAGGTCCCCCCGCCGTCTTCCATTGTTGATCTGTAATTAGCGTTTCTTCACTACCATCCTGATAGACAATACGCAGGTTCAAACAAAATGTGGGACGATTACGCCAAGGGGCTTTGTCAAAATTCCATACCGCCAATGGTTGGTGATTATACCAGCCATTCCCCAAAACTACAGCAACTGCATTGTTTCCCTGCTGGATCTGACGGGTCACATCTTCCACCACATATAGTGTACGTCTATCAAATCGGGTATACATCGGATCCAGACGATGGTCACCTATTTTTTTGCCGTTTATAGAAAGTTCGTAAAGTCCCGCCACAGCAATATAGGCGCGGGCAGACTTAATCGGTTTGGTCGTTTTAAATGCTCTTCTGAAATACGGTGCTTCCTGCTCGTGAATATCCTGATTATCACTGATCCATTTCCCTTTCCAGTTCTCCATCCCCATCATACCGGTCTCAAATGAAGCGATGGAAGATGTACTTTCATTACTATTTTTGTCCCAGACAAGCACTTTCCAATAGTACTTTGTCTGCTGTTTCAAGCTAGTGCCACTATAGTGAATCAACATAGCAGAACTCTTTTGCTTTCCGCTATTCCAGATATTAGCTTTATTTTTCACCAATGCAAGTGAATCACTACTTACCACGATTTGATAAGCAGATTGCTTCGCCCCCTGTCGTTTATCGGCCAGTCTCCAACTTAAACGGGGATTTGATTTATCCACACCCAATGGATTCACAAGATACTCACAGCGTAGTTCAATTGGCAGACATTCTTTTTGTTTTTGTGCATACAGTATTGTGCTTACACACAGCATCGTCATCAGTAAAATTTTTCGCATGTTTAGTTTATACTTCGTTCAGCTTTTTGCATTTCCCAGCATAGCATTTAGGTTATATCCTGGGTGACAATGCACACATTCAACAGGAATACAAAAAGTATTAAATTGTTTTAGTTGATTCAAAAACGAATATATCAATTATTATCAAGATAATTAAACTGTACTGTCCTGCTATCTAGTTACTGAAAATTAACAGCAATATTTTGGATTATTCATCAAAATAATCCTATATTAGTATCGACTTTAGGGGTGTCTGCATATGCGGGCTGAGATTTTACCCTTATAACCTGATCCAGATCATACTGGCGTAGGGAAAAGTAAGCTATCTTCCAAATACATTACTGTATCTTGTTGTGGCCATTCCTAAAGTTTTACCAAAAAAATAAAAGGAATGGAACTAACAATCAATCATCAAATCCGATTTTTCGCCCCTGCGCCGGGCTCTTTAGCCGAACTTTTACAGACGGAGCTATCCGGTAGAACCCAAGGTATTGCCGTGGCTCTCAACAACTGCGTTGTTCCCAAAGACAACTGGACCACAACAGTTTTACAACCCAATGATCATATCCTACTCATAACTGCTACACAAGGCGGATAATATCGTATGGAGCAGATTTAATTCAATATACCTAATTCCCCATTAACATGACACCAGAAAAAATCACACAAACCCCTTTTCCAAATTCAACCAAAGTCTTTGTTCCCGGTACACTCTTCCCTATCCAGGTGGCCATGCGTCAGATTTCATTGAGTCCGACCAAATTGAGCAACGGACAGGTCGAAATCAACCCGCCAATCAGCATTTATGACACTTCCGGCCCCTATACAGATGGGACACAAGAGATTGACATCCGCAAAGGACTTCCCCGTCTTCGTGACCAGTGGATCCTTGACCGCGAGGATGTCATACAACTTGAAGGCATCAGTTCACAATATGGTCAAAAACGTCTGGCAGATACCACATTGGACGAATTTCGGTTTGCTTACAGCCATAAACCTAAAGTTGCTGCGCCAGGTAAAAATGTGACGCAATTACATTATGCCAGAAAGGGTATCATTACACCAGAGATGGAGTATGTTGCCATTCGTGAAAACCAACGGATAGAGCAGCTTGCTGATAGCACACCAGGCATGGATCATCAGCATCCGGGCGAAAATTTCGGTGCCAGAACTGCCGGAAAATATATTACGCCAGAGTTTGTGCGTGAGGAGATCGCTGCTGGTAGAGCAATTATCCCCAATAATATTAATCATCCGGAAAGTGAACCGATGATTATCGGTCGCAATTTTTTGGTAAAGATCAATGCCAATATTGGTAATAGTGCAGTTAGTTCAAGTATCGAAGAAGAGGTTGAAAAGGCTGTTTGGGCCTGCCGCTGGGGTGCTGACACGATCATGGACCTTTCTACAGGCAAAAATATCCACGAAACCCGCGAATGGATTATCCGCAACTCACCTGTTCCAATAGGTACAGTTCCGATCTATCAAGCGCTGGAAAAGGTCAAAGGTGTTGCCGAAGATCTCACCTGGGAAATATTTCGGGATACACTGATCGAGCAGGCCGAACAGGGTGTGTCATACTTCACAATACATGCAGGGGTTCTCTTGCGTTATATCCATTTAACAGCACAGCGGGTGACGGGGATCGTGTCAAGAGGTGGATCCATTATGGCTAAATGGTGTCTTTTCCATCATCAGGAAAACTTCCTTTATACCCATTTTGAAGAAATCTGTCAAATCATGAAACAGTATGATGTTGCTTTTTCTCTGGGTGATGGTCTACGCCCCGGTGCAATTGCAGATGCCAATGACGCGGCACAATTTGCTGAGCTGGAAACTTTAGGTGAGTTAACAAAGATTGCCTGGCAGCATGATGTACAGGTGATGATCGAGGGACCTGGCCACGTTCCGATGCAGCTTATCAAAGAAAACATGGAAAAACAACTGGAATGTTGCGATGAAGCGCCATTTTATACCCTTGGTCCTCTGACAACCGATATCGCACCAGGTTATGATCACATTACTTCCGCTATTGGTGCCGCAATGATTGGTTGGTATGGCTGTGCTATGCTCTGTTATGTGACACCAAAAGAACACCTCGGACTGCCCAATAAAAAAGATGTGAAAGATGGTGTCATCACCTACAAATTAGCTGCGCATGCTGCAGACCTAGCCAAGGGACATCCTGGGGCACAGTACCGCGACAACGCCTTGAGTAAGGCGAGATTTGAATTCCGATGGGAGGATCAGTTCAACTTATCATTGGATCCCGACACTGCGCGGGAATATCATGACGAAACTTTACCTGCAGACGCCGCCAAAGTAGCGCATTTCTGTTCGATGTGTGGCCCAAAATTCTGCTCCATGAAAATTACGCAGGAAATCAGGGATAGCGCAGCACAGGGTATGCTTGAAAAATCGCAGGAATTCATCGCCCAAGGAAAGGAAATCTATTTATGATCATTGCGTTGACAGCTGAGGAGGAATTCGCTTCAGAATTTCAGACCATACATGCACTGTTTGAACAGGGACTTGATCTTTTGCACTTGCGAAAATATCATTTTACAGATGAACAAATGCAGCGATATGTAGCATCAATAGATGCAACATATCACGATAGACTGGTCCTCCATTCTCATCCGCAGCTGTCAAATGCACTTCATATTAACAGAATTCATTTTAATGAACATCATCGGCGAAGCGGCTTTTTTGATCCGCAGCTGACCAACTCTATCTGCTCGACTTCGGTCCATCATATCAATCAGTTCAATACGCTGGACAAATGCTGGAATTATGCCTTTTTAAGCCCGTTATTTCCGAGCATTTCCAAAGCAGGTTATGGGCATCACGATGCTGTCCTGGATCAATTACAGTCACGCACCAATTTTGATGTTCATTTAATCGGTCTGGGTGGGATAAAAGCTGAAAACTGTCTGCTTTCAATAAAGGCTGGAGCAGATGGAATAGCTTTACTTGGCGCTTTATGGCAAGCCCCCGACCCTATTCAACATTTTATTACATGTAAACAACAACTATGCTCGAAAGACTACAGTATATCTCGCAGGGACTAACCCAGGCAGAACAGAAGAACAACATCCTAAAGGCATTGGATGCAGGCGCCACCTGGATCCAAATCCGATGGAAACAGGCTGACGAACAGGATTTCTTTCGGCTTGCACAGGAGATAAAACAGGTCTGCGAACAATTCGGAGCCAAATGTATCATCAATGACCATGTGAAGCTCGCCAAGGAACTGGATGTCGATGGTGTACATCTTGGACTAACGGATTGCCGTATCTCAGATGCACGTCGGCTATTGGGGTCAAAAAAAATCATTGGCGGTACCGCAAATAGCCTGGAAGATGTGCAAAGCCGAATAGCGGAAAAATGTGACTACATCGGACTGGGGCCATTTAAACATACCGATACAAAACAAAAGCTCAGTCCATTATTAGGCCAAGCGGGGTATGAAAATATCATCAACCAAATCAGGCAGCAGGAACTCCCGGCTGTTCCGATTTTCGCCATCGGCGGGATCAGCAGTCTTGAAGACATCCAAAATCTGTTACAGACAGGAGTTTATGGCATAGCTGTATCTGGACTGGTGACCCAAACACCAAACATTATTTCATCTATTAAAAATCTCTTACCATGAGCACATTACAAATAGCCGATCGCAGCTTTGCATCCAGATTATTTATGGGGACGGGCAAATTTGGCAATCTAAACGAAATGAGTGCGGCCATTCAGGCTTCCGGGTCGCAGCTTTTTACCGTTGCACTCAAACGGATTGACCAACTTGCTGTGCATGACGAATTAATCGCTGCAATTGATCTAACAAAAATAGATTTGCTTCCCAATACTTCGGGGGCCAGAACGGCGGAGGAAGCCGTTTTGGCAGCCCAACTGGCCCGAGAGGCCCTTGAAACAAACTGGATCAAATTGGAAATCCATCCTGATCCACGCTACCTATTACCTGATCCGATTGAAACATTACGGGCAACAGAAGCGCTGGCAAAATTGGGTTTTGTTGTCATGCCTTATATCCATGCAGATCCTGTGCTCTGCAAACGACTGGAAAATGCGGGCACTGCTGTTGTCATGCCCTTGGGTGCTCCCATTGGTAGTAACAAAGGGCTCCGTACATTGGACTTCTTGGAGATCATTATCGAAGAAAGCAATGTACCTGTAGTTGTCGACGCTGGAATTGGCGCTCCTTCCGACGCAGCTAAGGCTATGGAAATCGGTGCTGATGCCGTATTGGTCAATACCGCAATTGCCGTTTCCAATAATCCGCTATACATGGCAGAAGCTTTTAAAGAGGCCGTCATTGCAGGACGTAAGGCTTATGAAGCTGGTTTGGGTCCTATCAGTTCCCGGGCGGTCAGTTCGAGTCCGTTAACCTCATTTTTATTCGATTGATATAGAGCTATGAACGATTTTAAAGAGATACTTGACCAATATAGCTGGGAAGAAGTCCAAACAAAGATCTATGGAGCCTCCGATCAAGATGTACGTCGTGCATTAAACCGGGTGAATTTGACACTCAACGATTTCATGGCACTTATTTCTCCTGCTGCAATACCTTATCTGGAGCAAATGGCACTCAAAGCGCAACAGATCACGCAACGGCGATTTGGCAAGACCATCCAGCTTTATGCGCCACTGTATCTCAGTAATGAATGTCAGAATATCTGCACCTACTGTGGGTTTAGCATGGACAATAAGATTAGACGGAAAACACTGAACAACACAGAATTACTACTGGAAGCGATGGCTCTCAAATCCATGGGTGTCAACCATGTATTGCTGGTCAGTGGGGAAGCAAACAAAACTGTGGAAATCAATTATTTCTTAAATGCAATTGAACTGCTGAAACCTCATTTCTCCCAAATATCGATCGAAGTCCAGCCCCTAGAACAGGAAGAGTATCAATTATTACAGACCGCAGGGGTATATGCTATTTTAGTCTATCAAGAAACTTATCATCGGGACGTGTATAAGAAATACCACCCGAAAGGGAAGAAATCCAATTTCGATTATCGTCTTGACACTCCCGACCGCATCGGGCAGGCAGGCATTCATAAAATTGGATTGGGGGTATTGCTTGGGTTGGAGGACTGGCGCGTAGACAGCTTCTTTACAGCTACCCATATCGCTTATTTGCAAAAACAGTATTGGCAAACCCGGTATTCTATTTCCTTTCCAAGGCTGCGACCGGCCGAAGGCTCTGTAGCCCCTAATTTCCACCTCTCGGACAGGCACCTGCTGCAATTGATCTGTGCTTACCGCTTATGGAACGAAAATTTGGAGATTTCCATTTCCACCCGGGAAAATGAAAGCTTCAGGGATCATATCATTCCTATCGGGGTTACAACAATGAGTGCAGCTTCCAAAACAAACCCCGGGGGCTATGTTGTAGATCCACAGGCCTTAGAGCAATTTGAGGTCAGCGACGAACGGGATATGGAAACCATAAAAAATCAAATCCGAAAAATGGGATATGATCCCGTGATGAAAGACTGGGAAAGCAATTACTCAGGGTTAGTACGTTAGATCGATGAAAGAGGATCTTATTTTTGAACGGTATAGCCGACAGATTTTTATAGAGGAAATCGGTGTCGAGGGGCAACGAAAAATCATGAATTCCAAGGTGCTTATTGTAGGTGCTGGTGGATTGGGAAGCCCCGTTTTACAATATTTAGCTGCTGCTGGCATCGGTAGGCTTGCCTTAGTTGACTTCGACAAGGTAGAACTACATAACCTCAATAGGCAGGTGATCCATAGCGAAAAGCAGTTACATGTCAGTAAAACAAAAAGTGCAGCCGATTACATCGAGCAACATAATAGTACCATTGACTTTCAACCGATGCAGCTGAAGCTCGAGGCTGGCAATGCAACAGAAGTCTTAGCACCCTATGACATCGTTGTGGATTGCTGCGACAACTTTAAGACGCGTTATCTGCTCAATGAAACCTGCATCAGGCTGAACAAGCCATTGGTATATGGAAGTATATATGGATTCGAGGGGCAATTGGCTGTATTTAATTATAAGGGCAGTAAACATCTCCTAGACCTCTTTCCGACAGTTCCTCCTCCCGAACAAGTACCCAACTGTGATAAGAATGGCGTATTGGGGCCACTACCAGGTATAATAGGGAGCATGATGGCTATGCAGGTGCTCAAAATGGCTGCCGGGTTACCGGTAGACTGTAATCAATTAACTATTGTAGATACATTGCATTGGCGCTTTACAAAGCTTTCTTTTTAAAACATTGCTTCACGGGCTCTCCCACCTGCGGGGAGCTTCTCCTTAAAATTAAAATTCATTTAAAACAGGTATCTGCAAACAATATTTTCTAATTTTAGTTTATATTAGCAAGCTAAATGTCAACTATACAATCTGGAATGAAAAAAGTAATTTATCCATTACTATCACTCGCTTTATTACCTTTATTTTCAATTGCCCAAGAGACAAAAATCACCGCTGATGATCTCTTTGCCAAAGCACGTAAGGTCGCTTTTGATTCAAAAGACTACCCGCAGGCCATTCAATTATCGAAACAGGCGCTTCTACAGGCACCAGAATATACCGACATCAGCATCTTTCTGGGACGCCTCTATACCTGGTCAGATAAGATTGATTCAGCCCGGACGCTCTTTAATGAGCTAGATAAGAAGAACACAAAAGATGAAGACTTTTTTCTCGCCTATGCAGCGCTGGAATACTGGAATGACCAGGCCGAAAAAGCAAGCCAGCTAACCGACAAGGGATTGGGTTTTCACCCCCAATCGCAAGATCTCCTGTTGTTGAAAGCCAAGATCAACTACAGCGCCAATCACTACGAGATCGCCGAAAATGCGGTGCATCAACTCCTCAAGATCGACCAAAAAAATGCGGAAGCGCGATCTTTGGCCAAAAACATTGAGGAATATACCGCTAAAAATGCCATCGGTTTAACCTATAATTTCGTCTATTTTGACAAACAGTTTGACAATAACTGGCATATCGTTGGCTTAAGCTATAAACGTGCTACTCCCATCGGATCTGTGATCTTTCGGACAAATTATGCAAATAAGTTTGCGGAGAACGGTGTACAGTTTGAAATGGAAGCTTATCCACGTCTATCCAAAATATTTTACCTCTATGTTGGAGCAGGTTACTCCAATAATGTAGGCATATTTGCCAAATATCGTACAGGTGTCTCCTTATACGCCAACTTACCACATAGTTTTGAAGGGGAAATCGGATACCGACAGCTTTATTTCAGTGACAATATCTGGATGTATACGGCTTCTGTCGGAAAGTATTACCAAAACTTCTGGTTCAATCTCAGGACATACCTCACACCCGGTGAAGAGAACATTTCCCAATCTTATACCGGAACTGTGCGTTACTATACAAAGGGTGCGAACGACTATTTCGGGTTTAGCGCGGGAACAGGTTTGAGCCCCGAGGAAAACCGAAATAATCTATTGGATAATGCACCATACAAATTAAAGACATTCAAAGTAGGTGCTGAGTACAATTTTTCTGTCAAACAAAGTAATCTATTTTCGATCTCAGGCACCTATTATAACCAAGAATTCCGACCAAAAGAAAAAGGAAATCAACTGGATATCATCCTAGGTTATATCCGCAAATTTTAGTCTTTCCTCAAAGAACCGAAATAATTGGCATAAACACTGTCGGGAAGCAAACTCTTTTGGGTATAAAACAATTTGTTCTTGCGCTTAAACAATTCAAAGCGCTTGGACAATTCTTCTTTTGCATTATCCGGGGCGATATCTTCATTGAGTGTGCCATCCAGTTGATATAATTGGCCCTCAGAAAGATGATAATTACCACGCACAAAGTCAATCAGTTGATTCTTGCTCTGCATCATGGCAATCCCCGCTCCTTTTGCTGATGCACCTTTATCAAGTCCCTGACCGATCCAAGTTACTTGAGCTGGAGTTTTTAATGCAAAATTTTCTCTATAATAGGCCAGTAATGAAGGGGCAATGTCAAAATGGCTCACAAAATTGTGAAAGGTCTTTGTTTCTTTTAGCAGTGGCGAATAAATCAATAGTGGCACATGATAACGGTCGATTTTGCTTTGTAAAGGTATCTCTGGCATGGCGTGATCCCCAGTGATAATAAAAATGGTATTCGCAAAATCCGGCCTTTTTTCATATTCCTTAAAAAACTGTGCCATCGCATCGTCCAAATTTAAAATTGAAACAAGCTGTGTCCGGTTCTCCATGGCCAACTTTTTTTGTGTCGGCGACAGCTCCATAGATGCGATTCGTTGATCAAATAACTGCTCATAATGGGCTACATTATTAATTAAAAAAGGATTGTGTGTCGATAGCGTCAGCAGGACATGGAAATAGGGATTCTCCTGCACTTTCTGTACTTCAAGTAATTTGCTAAATACGGCTTGGTCTTCATATCCCCAACTTTCACCTCCTTTTTCCGGTAACTTCTTATATGGTGGATCAAAAGCCTCCTGGTCAATGAGCCTATCAATTTTGTTATAGTCCATGAATTTTTTCATGAAATCGAAATTAGAATGCCCACCATAGAAAAATCCTGTATTGAACCCGTTATGCTTTAGAATGTTGAACAGATTAAAGTTATCCGGCAAGGTATCCTGCTCAAGGAAACCATGCATAGCGAAAGGCAATGAGCCAGTTAATGTAGGCAATACTGAAAATGTCCTTCCCGAGGAGCTCATATTATTATCCCAATACAAGGATTGTTTTTTTAACTTACCTATAAATGGTGTAAAGTTGCCGATATAACCATTTTCCGAACTATAGGCGTGTCCCAAACCTTCAATAACAAGAATGACCAAATTCGGTGTCTTCGTTGTTTTGTTTAAATAGGCACCCAGAAAATCCTTGGTATCTTCAGTTTTCAGAAAAGGAAATTTACTATCCAGTTCCTTCGGATCCGTATCATCTTGATCGAGTACCGCCAACATTCCGGGGTGCTCCGCCACATAATTGGATAAATTGGATTCAAAAAAATAACGCCATTTACTTCGACTTGCATTGGCCACAAATTCATCCTTTGCCGAAGCGCTTCCCAAGATCGAAGCTGAAGAAATAAAACAAGACACAAGACCTATTGACAAGAACGCAATCCCCACATAAGCCTTTTTAAAAGTCTGTTTATTGGCTATCCAGAGCGGAACCCAAGCGATCACAATCAGTAATAAAAGCAAAGCGATATTCGTAAAACTCAGCATACCGCTGGCTTCCAAAATCTGTTTCATCTCTTCGGAACTATAATAAAATAGGTCCGCGCCAAGCAGATTTCGCGATTCCGCAAAATACAAAAACAGGATAAACTGAATGACAACGATTGCTACTAATGATACGACCAGCAGAAACTTCGACCAAAAGCTACTGAGGAACTGAAGCAATAAATAAACTACACCCACACCACCTAGCACCTGAAAGGCAAAGAGCAGGTTGTCTCCAAGAAAGTATTTCACTGCACCCACATCTGCAAGCTGAGCAAAACGTCGGTCATACCACCACCATTCTACCCCGATGGACAATATGTACAACACAAAGAAAACAGCCATGACCGGACCTATGCCTTGCAATGCTAAGTTTAATCGCTTACCCAGGTATTTCCAAACGGACTCATTCGCCTCTTTTTGCTGAAAACCTTGTCTTGTCATTTCACCCCAGCCATGCTGTTTACGAAAGTAATCAACTACCCCCTGTACACCAGCTTTGACAACAATGGGATGAAAATATAAAGGTTCAAGAATGGCCGTTGTGAGCAAGGTCGAGAGATCCCGTTTTTTTGTATAGACCTGATGGCTGACAAGATCAACCAAGATGGCATAGATTGAATATAAAATTCCAGAAGCCATGACCAGCGCAAATAAGGCAAAGAAGAAGGGCCAGTTAATAATTCCTAAAATAAAAAAGATCACAAAGACAATGTATCCTGTAAATTCGACGATAGGTCCTAAAAACTCAAAGAAAAACCAGTAAGGCATACTGATCATACCAAAACGACCGTATTTGGGATTAAACATCAGTTTTCGATGCTTCCATAAGGTCTCCATGGTGCCTCTCATCCAACGATTGCGCTGTTTGCGCAGTACCTCTTTTGACTCCGGCACTTCCGTCCAACACAGGGGATCCGGAATATTAACGACTTCATAGGCTTGCTTTTGCTCTTCCATATAACGCCGCATACGCACTACGAGCTCCATATCCTCACCCACCGTATTTCTGTCATAACCACCACAGGCCAGAACGATCTGACGATCAAAAGCACCAAACGCACCAGAAATCAAAATCAATCCAGAAGCCCTGGACCAAGCCATTCGCCCCAAAATAAAGGCACGAATATATTCCAGCGCCTGCGTGCGGCCTAACCAGGACTTCGGAAGATTTACATCTGTCACAGATCCGTTAACCACATTGCAGTTATTGGCCAAACGTATGACACCTCCACAAGCAATAACACGTTTCTCTGTTTGTTCCAAAAAAGGCTTTGCCAATTTTAAGATTGCATCCTGTTCCAGAATACAATCCACATCGATACAAACGATATAGTCACCAGCAGAAATGTTAACCCCAACATTAAGTGCATCTGCTTTACCACCATTCTCTTTATCGACAACAATGAGTTTTTTAAAGGCTGGTTTTTTACTTTTATAGATTCCCCGAATTTCCTTGGTTTCAATATTCCCCTGGACAAAAAAAGAAGTAAGTTCGAGTTCATAAGCCACGATCAACTTTTCCATAGAATCATCCTTACTGCCATCATTCACAATAATAATTTCCAAATTATGGTAATAAAGAGATAATAAAGAGCGTACATTCTCGATAATGGTCATTCCCTCGTTGTAAGCTGGAGCAATCAGGCTGAAGGTGGGAGCATTTGAATTTGTAGCAATAATACTATAATCGGTAAATGCGTTTTTATGTTTGTAACGAAAGACTGCTCCATAAGCATATAGTCCAATCCACGTATAGATAATAAATACGGTAGCAGAATACAGTAAAAATAGCCAAACTACAATTTCATATACAATATGGGAAAATTCTAACATTTTTTCTCTTGCAAAGCGTGTTTAATAATCTGTATGAGTTGGTCGTAAGTATCCGTTGTTCGCGAAATTTCGTGCAAATAATCTGCTTCACCTAGAACAACAAGTACTTCTGCCGTCGAGATTTTAATCGATACCTCAGCATGATTCCACAATTGTTCCTTCAAAAAGTCTTCACTTTCCCTGCTCCGGGCTACTTTCATGGATTTAAGAATTTCAAGCTGCACTTCAATTGGCTGTTGATCGAAGCAGGTAATAAACTGTCTAATCGTCGTGTTGTTTTCTATGGCTTGCATCGTCCGTATAGCTTGCACACGAACAGGTATGGCTGGATGATCAAGCAAGTCATGGACTGCAGCGTACATTGGCATCAATCTAAATTTTCGGATCAGGCGCAAGGTAAATATAACGACAGAATCATTTGTACTCTTTAACCAACTGTAAACCTGCACATCAGAAAGTTCAGGTATATGATGAATAGAGTACAGAAGTCGCAATTGCTGCCAGTCTGATAGCGGTTTATCAAAATGCTCCAAAAATCCCAGACCTTCATAGCCCTGAAAACTTACCATAGCATACTGTGCTTCCTGATAAACCGCCGTACGATCATCATTCAGCTTAGCCTTTATCTCCGGAATTGCCGCTTCAACATTCATCGCAGCCAGCTCCTGTATACCACCTGCAACGAGATAGGCTTTTCTTTGGCGTAGCTTTCGCCAGGCCTCATCTTCCAATTTAAATTCATAAAACAGGCCATTGATGGATTTTTTTGCCGCGCCGGAAAATTTTCGGTCCGAAGCAACCAATACATCCAAGAAAAGCGCACGAAATGACGGTTCCTTGAGATGTTTGCCAAATTCCTGATCGTGTTCTGTATTCTTATCATTTCCCACAATCGTCTCTATAATTTTATACTCGATAATCTGTCTCCAGGAATGTCGATTATGTAAGATCCTATAACTGTAAAAACTGTAGCCCAAAACAGCAATAATCAGCAATAGCACTAGAACTAGGATGGCGATTATTGCTAGGATAAGCTCATGTAGGACGATATGCTGGGACATGATCTAAGTCTATTTATTTGTTAAGCGTTTTATTCTCAGGATAAGCTCGTTTGGACTAAATGGTTTAACCATAAAATCTGAAGCACCAAGGTCGAAGGCCTCTACAACAACTTCCTCCTGCCCCATGCTTGACAGCACAATGACTGGAACTTTCTTTCCAATACGTTTTATCGCAGAAAGAATTTCGATCCCTGAAGCAAATGGCATCATAATATCGGTCACGACCAGATCAAATTCCGATTCTTCGATCTTTTCAATAGCTTCCTGACCATTTCTGGTCAAAACAACTTCGTGTCCTTCCTTTACTAATTTGTGTTCTACGGTGCGCAAAATTAACTCGTCGTCTTCGGCAATTAAAATCAACATACTCTTATTTATTTAAAATTTTTGTAATCAAATCCAAGCCGATCTCCATTTCTGCTTCGATAGTAGTAAAGGCTTTTGACAGATCGGTATCAACGGAAATGCTGGCCTCCAGCTCTTTTGTTAGTTGAGCCAGCTTAATAAGTCCAGCAGTCGATGAAGTTCCTTTCAATTTATGCAATAGCTCCTTGATAAGCTTCAGATCGTTTTCTTTTTTTGCATCTGCAATCTGCGCCCTCGATGCTGAAATTTCTTTGATGACCAAGTCGAGGAAAAAGGATAAAAATGCGGGATCATCACCCGCCTGTTCATGCAGACGCTGTACATCTAAGTGTGTCACCAAATCTGTCGCCTCGGTCTCCGATTGTTCAGAAGAATCCATAGATAACATAGCCTGATGCAAGGCATTAAACAAATCCTGTTGGCGGATAGGTTTAGCTAAAAAGTCAGACATTCCAGCACCTAAACAGCGTTCTTTTTCACCCGAAACATTACCAGCAGTGATACCGATAATTGGCGTATTTTGATAGTGTTTCATCTGACGGATCTGTTTCGTCGCTTCGATACCGTCAACCTCTGGCATCTGCACATCCAGCAGAATAAGATCAAAATTTACTTTCTCACATGCCTGAATTGCCTCGGCACCATTTGACACTTCTGTTAAAATTGCGTCCGGCATAATACTGGCCATCATTCTTACATTCAATGCCATGTTGACCGCATTGTCATCGGCCAACAAAACCTGAATTCCTTTACCATAGACATCTGTGGGCAGGGATAGATTTGACTTTGCTTGTCCTGTTTCTTCTTTATTTTGTTGGATTGCTCTGCGCAAGGTTTGATACAGCTCATCCGATTTAATCGGCTTTAGTAGGCAAAAAGAACGTTCTTCCTGTCTAAACGCGGAAATTACTTCGTGCTCTTCAGAGGATGTATGTAAGACAATCAACGGGATCCCCTCTCCCTGTTGCCGAAACAGTTCTTTAATCTTTTCAATGGTTTCAAGCCCGGATAAAATAGGCATATGATAATCCATCAAGATCACATCGAAGCGCTCCCCTTTCATCAGTAACTGCAATGCCTCCATACCATTTTCCGCCAACACAGACTCAACCTGTTTATAAGCCAGCATGTGTTGCAGGATGACACGGTTGTTGGCATTATCATCCACCACAAGCACTCGATTTAAGGGTAGATCACCATCTTCCTGCTCCATCGCTTCACAGGAGACTTCAATATCAAAGTAGAACGTAGATCCTTCTCCCAGTTGGCTGGTCAAATTCAGTTTGCTTCCCATATACTTTAATAAATTATTGGAGATGGTCAGTCCAAGCCCAGTGCCGCCATATCGCTTGCTGACAGAACTGTCCTCCTGCGTAAAAGCATCGAAAATACGTTGCTGTTTTTCCAAAGGAATTCCAATTCCGGTATCGCGAACTTCAAAACGTAGGTTTAACTTATCGCTATGATGATGAAGCTGGCTTATTTTAAACTCGATCTCCCCTTTTTCGGTAAACTTAACGGCGTTGCCCAATAAATTAATAAGAACTTGTTTAATACGCGCTTCGTCAACCCATATAAAAGCCGGCAATCCTTGCTCGATATTCAAAAGCAATTCAACTTCTTTTCGCTGAGCTTGGTATAATACGACATTGATCACCTGATTCGCAATATCATATACATTATATTTATCGACAAACAGCTCCAGTTTTCCAGACTCTATCTTCGAAAAATCCAGAATGTCGTTGATGATATTTAATAGACTGTTACCAGATTCATTGATATAGCCCAAATATTGCATTTGCGTATCATTCAGCGGAGTTTTCAATAATAAATCTGAGAACCCGATCACACCATTTAATGGTGTCCGGATTTCGTGACTCATATTGGCTAAGAACTCCGACTTGGCTTTACTTGCCAAATCCGCCATTTTTTTTGCATGTTTTAATTCCTCATTTATTTGGACAGATTCTGTGATATTTTGCGTGAAAATAATAATCCCGCCAATGCTACCATCTGTTAGATGCCAAGGCCGTACTTCCCAGTTGAAGTGCTGTGGTTCGGCTATTCCGCCAACCTGGATGACTTCGTCTATATTCTTATAAGGGATTCCTTGCAATGCATCCTGATAGATTTTTTTCCGTTGGTCCGGAATATCCGGAAAAAGTTCAAACAGGTTCTTATGGAGCAGTTGACTTTCATCTTTATGAAAGTCTTCAATCCATTGGTTGCTCAACGATACATAATTGAAATCTAGATCAAACATTGCCACCGAAGCAGGCACATAATTTACAAAGGCACGCAACATAGATTCTTTACGTTCCAATTCCAGATACAGCGATTTACTCTTATCAATATCCTGGATAATGCCAAATACCCGTTTACAGACATCATTCTCAAATTCCGGAATTCCTTTTACCCTGACCCAGATTGTTTCTCCATTCTGTTTTAACAGGCGCAGTTCGGTATCATAAGGTTTTCTGCTACGGATCGATTCTTCGAATATATGTCGCAGCGCTATTTGGCTTTCGGGCTCATAAAAACCAATGGCATGTTCAAAATCCGGTGTAAAATGTGGATCAACACCATGGATTAATTTCGTTGAATCGGACCAATATACCTTATTTTCCGCGAGGTTTACTTCCCACCCGCCGACTTGAGCAACAGCATTGGTCTGTTCGAGGATCTGTTTGGTATGCAGTAGATCGTTCTCCAGACGCATGCGATCGGTCATATTCAATGCTGTACTGACCACATAGGGTTTGCCCTCTTCATCCAATTCGACCATATTATGATAAAGCCAGGAAATATTTTCACCATCTTTTGTTTGCAGCACCATCATGGCGGAATCCTCTTTATTTTGAGCGATACGTTTTAGGTAGTCCTCCACCAATCCCACATGATGTGGTGGGACCAATCTCTTTAGATTGAGTGATTTGACCTCCCGTTGTTCATACTTCAACACGGACCTACCTTTTTCATTGACAGCGAGAATATTACCATCCATATCATGCATGCTCATCAAGCCAATTGCATTTTCAAAAAAGCTACGGAAACGACGCTCTGAATTTTCTAGCTTTAATTTTTCCTGCCTTTCTTTTGTGACATTTCGACCAAAGGCTAGAATTTCATGATTGATAGCATCATATTTAAAATGCCATTCTATAATCACCTCACTTCCATCTGCGATAGGTGTCGATGATGTGGATTGAATCCCATAGTCCGCACCCACTAGCTGTTTTAAATCAGAAGCTAAGGTCTTTGTGTCATCCCGCAATAATTTAAAAAGGGATTTTCCAATACTATCTAACCTTGAGACCTCCAATACGCTGGTAAAAGCAGGGTTGACATCTTTGATTTGACAACTTTCATCCAATACACAAATGACGTTATTTGTCAATTGGAAGATTTCAGAGAAATATCCAGCCTGTCGCTTTCTTTTCTTTCCAAGGAGAATTTTGGTCACGCCCCTTCCCAGCTCTTCCAATAAATGTCGCTGCTTTTCAGAAAGTGACTTGGGTTGAAAATCTATCACACAAATGGTTCCCAATACATCTCCATCGTCATCCATCAATGGTACTCCCGCATAAAAACGAATATTACCCTCCCGAATCAACGGATTAGAGGATGAACGCGGATCTTCAAAGGTATCCTCAATGACAAGCAGCTCCTTACTCGAGATCGTATATTGGCAAACCGTATTTTTTCTTTCGACGGTATCCAGTTCCATGCCTACACAACTTTGTATACGTTGTGTTTTCTCTTCCATCATAGCAATCAAAGCAGCGGGACAATCGGTAATCAGACAAGCTGCCTGCGCAAATACATCCAGTTCAGGGTCTTTCCCTAACCCCATTAACTCATAGGATTTTAATTTCTCAATCCTTCGCCATTCATTTTCAGGGAAATTTTGGTTTGCCATATACTGCTGTTCGTTATTTCTGGTTTATTATGCCTGTGAAGTTAATAAAAACATTGTTGAACACATAACCAATAAAGAAATATCATTGAATTACGCTATCTTAAACAACAATAATATCCCCAAGTTGTTGGCTTAGATTATAGAAAATCTGCTAAAAACAACTGTAAACTGCTATTAAAAATTCTTAATAATTAATTTTCTAAAAATATCAATCCATGCTTCTGTCTAACTATTTTTTCGTCCTATATGAACTTCAGATAGAAACACAAGACCTGTATAAAGACAAGAGGTCTACTATTTCTAGCAGACCTCTTTTATTCAAAAAATGATATTCTTAAAACAGCTTCTCAATACTTTGCTCAGCATATCCAGCACTCGCAGTCATTCCTTTACCGCCTATACCAGTGCGCACATGGATACGTGGACTGATATCAACTTCAAGGATATGATCTTTATGTTGTGAATAGAAGCCCGACCAGGAAGAGGCAATCCAATCTTTTTGCATCGGAATAATACGGTTTGCTTCGGCAATCATGAGTTCATTGATATAGGTATCAACCGCAAAGCCCAATTCATCTAATCGATTGCCAGCAGCATATTCATGGGAATCTCCGACAATAATACTACCATCAGTAGCCTGTTTAAATAAAATATGTATTCCATATTTCCGCAATTCATCATAATGCTCGGGTACAGGAATAGCGCCGAATGATGGACAGTATTCTTCAAAACTTTCATAACGGCGAATCGTTAATCCCGTCAGGATATTTCCTGGCAACTGGATCTGATGCAAAGGCTTGGTACGCATCATTTGCAGTTTACTGATTTCTAAACCACTATCATCAAACAAAGAGCGATACAGTATCTTAAATTCGTAACCATTACAAATAATGATTTTCGCTCCCTCGAATACATCCAGACTGCTTGTCGTTAAACGTGCCAGTGCATTGTCATCTTCACAAGCGATAACTGTTGTGTCATATTTCAGCGTATACTTTTCAAATTTTGCTTGCATAAAAATATGCAGCTGACGAATCATTGTTTCGGGCTCAGCACTCAGTTCCTGCTCAAAAACAATAGCCTCTTTGACGTAATCAGCATTCAAGGCAGGATATTTTGCCAGAACTTGTTCTTGGGACCAGAGCGCATGATCATAACCTTTCGTCTGATAATGTGCTGACAGTTCGTGAATAACCTGTACCTCGTCTGCATCCGAAGCGATATAAATACTGCCATTCTTCCGAATGGAAATATTCATTTCCTGCTGAATGGATTGATATATTTCCAATCCCCTTACACCATAATCAAACCACTCGCCCGCCATTCCTGATGGAACAACCTGACCAAAGTTGCGTACAGTAGATCCTACAGGAAAATTATCTTTTTCAAGCTGGAGTACACGCAATCCTTTTTTCAATGCGTGATACGCATGAAAAGTTCCCAGGATACCCCCTCCAACAATAATTAAATCGTATGTATTTGTTTTCATTCTTAAAAATATTAGCGTTAACTTATTTGTACTTCGCCACTGGATGCCTGCCAGGGCTGAACCAATTCATCACCTTTTTTCGTTTTCATCTGCTCTTTCTTACGAACGAAATAAACGAGCGAAAAGATCGCCAGAATAGCGCCTATAATAGAAGCAAGATAGACCAGCTGGATAAAATAGGCTCCCCAGGTGACTGAATTTGGTAAAAATTCTTTATTCATTAAAATCAAAAAGCTTCCTAAATAGCCAACTGAGTCGGCCATATACATGACAAAACCGATATTGCTTTTCATGCGATAGGTTGCGATCATCCGTTCAAAAAATATGGCGTTATAAGGAATATAGGCCATGTAAAGTCCCAAACCTACCAATAACATCCAACTGAGACCGCCGATCCAGTGCATAGTAAATAAATAGGTGGAAATCCCAGCCGTAAGAAACCCCAAAATAATCATATAATGAATCAGTTTAAATGCTTTCAGATTGTCTTTTACCATAATCAGGCAACCTATTAAAATTAAGACAATTAATGCTATTGTTCCATCAACTTTAGCAAAAATTCCAGCCCCTTTCAGATGCAGCATTTGCCAGATTTCTATCTCGAAATTATCCCGCACATCACGTAAGATCGTCAACATCGTATAGATAATAATGGTTAAAATAATGCCCGGCATAAATACTTTAAAAAAATGTTTGCGCATCGTTGCATCCATTGCCACACGTTCGGTCCGCAAACGCTTATCTTGTGCTGTTGGTCCCGGTGCGTTTTCTAAAATCCAAACACAAAGCATAAAGGGTAAGAAAAAAAGCATTCCTGTCAAAAAAGGCATCCAAAACTCATCAACCTGAAATGTAGCCATTAACCAACGACCGACTGTCTTGATAAAACCGGAGGCAAAAATTAGACTCACAGACATGACTGCCCCCATGATTTCTGTATACCGACGTCCTTCGAGGTAACTGAACACCAAGCCCCAGACCATTCCCAACGGAAAACCATTGATAAAAAGAAAAATCACATTCCATGGTTTAGGCACAAGCGCAAAAGCCAACAAACCGGCCCATGAAATACAGATCAATGCGATCAGGTAACGCCCTCTATGACGTTGCTTGCTTTCGGAGATAAATTTAATTCCATAGAATTTTGAAACCAAATAACCCAACATCTGAATAATAACCATACAGACTTTATAATCTATACCTAAAATAGATTCATTCGCAAAAGCCGAAGCGGTAAATGATTTCCGGAATGAATACATACTTGTATAACATAAAAATGCTGTAATAGCCAGTAGAATGGCCACCGAACGCTCATCTAATCCTGCTATACGTCTTTTTATTCGCTGGTTCAAATCCATGATTTAGAGTTGTTGACGGACCTCATTGTCCGCAATCAAAAGTAAATTCTGGAAATTAACACAATACTAAACTTTTGTTAAGTATTTATAAACAAATATAAATAATCAAACCGATATTTGGGGGTAGAAAAAAAAGCATCATTGACTATATCAATGATGCTTCTATGATGCTCTGTTGGAGTGCTGTTAGCGTTTATTGTCAAAAAAATATACAATTAGCATAAGGGCTTTCTCCTTTCCTACATTACGTGGTGTATGCGACAATCGCCCATTAAAGAAAATGGAATCACCTTCTTCCAATCTAATCTTTTGATCCTGAAATACATATTCCACTTGTCCACTGATGATATATTTATATTCATAGGCTTCTGTTTCTACCATCGGGCGCTGCGCATCAGGAAGCAATTCCAGCAGCACAATATCCATGGTAGAACTATCCATTGCAGAGGTATAAATACGTTTATAGTTAAATCCAACAGCATGTTCTTTTTCAAAGGATGTATAGCTATCTTTTTTTCGAACAACTACTGGCCCCGCATCGAGGTCGGAATTAAAGTCTTTGAAGAATTCATTCAGGTCGACATCCAGTGCATTAATGATATTAATCAATACCAGTAACGAAGGTATTGTTCGATTGTTTTCAATCTGTGATATCAGCCCTTTACTTACACCAGCTTTATCAGCAACCTCCTGTATCGTTATCCCCTTCTCCTTGCGGATTTCTTTTATTTTATAACTTATCTTAAATATTGTATTATCTTCCATAATTGGGGTCAAAAATAAACATTATTTTCCCGGTTGGTATGTTAAGTTTTTGTCACTTAATTAATCCATTCGTTACCATTGAATCACTAATCCAATGGTAAATAGCGCACACGCTATATTAATAGGTGGTAACCACAGTTTGGTTATTGATAAACTTTAACCCAGTCCACCCGCATTTCGACAGGTAATTGTTTTGGATCCACTTTTCCCACCCAACTGCCACCAAGCTGTTGGTCTATCAACAGGTAAAAAGGTTGATCATAAGGCCACTGGGATGCATCAACACCACTTATTCGCGGATAAGTGAATGTATCCTCGCCATTGAGCTGAAATACAATTCGATCTGGATACCAGCTAATGCCATAGACATTATATGCTCCAGCATTGACTTTTGCCGTGCCTGAATGCTTGGGATTATCCTTTTGTCCCAAATTCAAGGTGTAATGCGAATGGGTTGTCTGATAAATAATATCATCAAAATTGAGGTGCTCCATGATATCAATTTCACCATTTCGAGGGTATTGACCATATTTATCCAACTCCGCAAGCATCCATATTGCCGGCCAGGATCCTTGAGCACTCCCCAACTTCGCCCTTATTTCAATACGCCCGTATTGAAAGGCAAATTTCCCTTTACTCCATATTCCTCCGGTCAGGAAGGGTTTATCGTTCTTCTGCCGATCAGTGTTATTGATACCTTTCAAAATCAATTCCCCTTTCTCCCAACCAAAACAGGCATCATCCAAACTCATGTGCCGGTTCCAGTCTGCCCCGCCAGCAGGAATCCGGGTCCACTTGGTCGTATCCAACTTGGGTGAATTAAAATTCTCTTCCCACACGAGTTTCCATTTCTTCGTTTCTCGTCCTGGATTCTGTAGGTATACCTGTGGATTTTCCTTTGGATTGTGATGAACACTACAAGCTGATATAAGGATATAAAACAGGCCTGCGCCTAAGATTCGCTTCATTTAGATTAATTATTTTCTATAGTCACTACAAAACTACCCAATTTATTGATAGCGTATTAAATATAAGCCCTTTTTTAAAAAGGAACTAGAATTAATAAAAAAATAGTCTTGGTTAAAACATCGGATGTTCATTTGCAGACTCTTTTGGTACATCTTGTTGTGCATCCCAATGTTCAACAATCTTTCCATTTTCCAACCGGAAGATATCTATTGTAGACTTGAGACTCCCATCAGGCTTTTTATTCTTAATATGGATAAATACCAGATCACCATCCGAGGCAATACGCTGCACATCGATTGTGGTTTTCGGCAGCCCCTCAAACCACTTTGCAGCTGCGGCTTTAAATGCGGCTGCGCCATCGGCTACTTCAGGGTTGTGTTGAATATATTCCGGCGCAATATATCTGTCCACTGCCGACAGATCCTTGTCACCGAACATCTGCTGATAGAAGTCCAATACGATCCGCTTATTCTCTTTATTGATGTCTAACTGGGTCTGATCCTTTTCCCCGGATTTATCATGCTGACTTTTTTGTTGGCATCCAGTAAATAGGAGACATAGTAGTGCCGCCAGTATAGTAAAATTCATGTTTTTTTTCATTGCTTTCAAACCGCTATTTTGTATAAAAAAGAACTTATGACCAACTCTCCCCTCCTTTATGAGTTAATAGGTAAACAACATTTAGCGCAGTATTTTGTTTTAATTACAACCTTCATGAATTCTTAAAAATAAAAAAGATGGCATGATAATTGAAAATACCTCAATAGTATAATATTCAGAAATATACATTTCATAAATTTAGGTTAATAATTGGTTAGGTTAAAAACACCTGAAGTCCCCAACTTCAGGTGTTTTTTTTGCCTAAAGACCTCTCCTTTTTAAAAGTTACCAACAAACTAAAACAAAAAGTTCATTTCCTGTTTTTATTAATCTAGTTCAATGATTTTTTTTGTTAGCTGCCGTAATTTTACATCAGTTAAGAAAATAAAAAACAACAACCATGAACAATAACATATTAGGACTGCATCATATCACAGCGATAGCTGATAACGCAAAACGGAATCTTGATTTTTACACCGGGGTACTGGGGCTTCGTTTGGTAAAGAAAACCGTTAATTTTGACGACCCCGGCACCTATCATTTTTACTTCGGTAATGAGCAGGGAGATCCAGGCACTATACTTACCTTTTTCCCTTGGGAAGGAATTGGTAAAGGTACACAGGGCGCAGGTATGGCTACACATATTGGTTACGCTGTCCCTGAAGGAAGTCTGGGCTTCTGGAAAAACAGGTTAAAAGAACACCAGGTGGCGTTTCAGGAAGACGAAATTTTTGGTGAGAAATTGATTTCATTCACAGATCCTGATGGATTACAAATACAATTTATTGAGCCCTCGGCCAAGGATAATAGAAGTGTATGGACTACAGCGGAAATAAAGGACGAAAACGCATTAAAGGGTTTCCATAATATTACACTTTCTCTAAAGGAAGCTGATCCCACACTAAGAGTTTTGACAGATATCTTGGGCTACGCTATACAGGGACAAGAAAACGGACGTTATAGATTGTCTACTGACAGTATCGAGACCGCTAAATTCGTAGACATTCTTGCAGATCCCAATTTGTCCTTTGGTCGCAATGCCGCTGGCACCAATCATCATGTCGCGTTTCGTGTAAAAGATGATAGTATCCTGATGGACTACCGCGAAAAAGTACTGTCGGCAGGTTTGGATATTACACCAAAGATTAATCGGGACTACTTTTTCTCACTTTACTTCCGTGAACCGGGCGGTGTCTTGTTTGAGATCGCAACAGACAATCCCGGATTTACCATAGACGAACCTTTGGAAAGTCTAGGGACAGCACTCAAGCTGCCAAAACAATACGAGAACCATCGGTCAGAGATCGAAGCATCGTTACCAAAAATAGATTAGGATCAACGTAAGTAATTAAGTACTATTAAATATAGTAAAACTATGGAAAGAACAGAAATTGTACTGGATAAGAATCAGCGTGGCGAACTTCAATTGTTCTCCGATGAGACAAAAGCTGGCCTAATGAGTATAGCCATCATTGATGGAAAATTGGTTGTTTACCACACAGAAGTTGACGAAGCCTTTGAAGGCAGAGGATTCGCAAAAATACTGTTGGAAAAACTGGTCTCTTATGCTCGGGAAAATACCATGAAGATTGTCCCACTATGTCCTTATGTAAATGCGCAATTCCATCGTCATCCCGACATCTATGACGATGTATGGTTTAAGAAAACAGTATAGGAAAAACTATAATGAGTCACTCAAGTAATATTAAAACAGCTGGACACAGTTTAGAAAACACAGAAAAAGCATTGATCATGATTCATGGCCGTGGCGGGAATGCAACGGATATCCTGAGCATGTCTGCTTATCTGAATGTGGGGGATTACGCACTATTGGCACCGCAGGCCGACAATTACACCTGGTATCCACATTCATTTATGGCACCTGAGCAAAGTAATGAACCCTGGTTAAGTTCGGCAATTCAAGTCATTGAAAATACGATACAACTTGCTTTGGATAAGGGGATCAAGGCTGAAAACCTCTATTTCTTCGGATTCTCTCAAGGAGCTTGCCTTACACTTGAATTTCTGGCACAACATGCCAAACGTTATGGTGGCGCTGTCGCTATTATTGGCGGACTTATTGGCGAAGAGATAGATTTAAGCAAGTATAGCGGAGATTTTATGCAAACACCGATATTTATCGGTACAAGTGATCCAGATTTTCATGTTCCGCTGGAACGCGTCAATGCTACGGTGAAAATTTTGGAGGCCCAAAATGCGAATGTTAAACTAGCCGTTTATCCAAATTTCGGTCATTCCATTAATCAGGAAGAGATTACGATTGCCAACCAGTTTATCTTTCGTTAGGCGTCCGCAAAAGCTGCACAATCAATAGTAAGGCTATCAGTTAGCCCCTTGACGTAAAAGCGATGTATATGCTGACTTTGAGCTGCGTTAATTTTGACAGCTCAAAGTCAGCATATTTTTTTTAAAGCCATCGGATCTCGATTGGTTGCGGCCTCGATAGCAGGTCTTATCACCAGCTATCAAACCTTGGGGTATTTATACCCATTATGATATACTGAGGCTAGATATTTATTTGCTTTTTCGTCATTAAAATGCTGTTTTTCCTTATTCCAGTACAGCTTCTGCCCGGTTCTATAGGCAATATTCCCCATCTGCGAAAAAATAGCAATATGTGCACCGGCTTCTAGCGGGGCATGCAGCAGCTGTGGATTTTTTTGTCGAATAGCATCTACGAAGTTTGCCATATGTTTCTCCAGTCCATTGTCGACGGATGGTCGCAATGCAACGGCCTCCATCCTTCCCTTCTCGGGTATGACTTCCCAACCATTACGGTTTAAGACTAAGGTTCCATTATTTCCAATAAAGGCAACACCATGGTTACGATTGTAAGGTCCTAAATCTATTCCTTTGGCATGTTCCCACTGGATATTGAAGTTGTCAAACTCGTAGACAGCAGTCATGGTATCCGGTGTTTCCCCCGCATCATCCGGGAAGGCAAATTTTCCACCCGAAGCCATAACGGATTTTGGATCAGAGACTTTCATACCCAGCAAAGCATAATCGAGCATATGTACGCCCCAGTCTGTCATCAGACCGCCTGCATAATCCCAAAACCACCTGAAATTAAAATGAAAATGATTGCTATTAAAAGGTCTTTTTGTAGCTGGACCCAACCAGTCCATGTAATGTACTCCCGCAGGAATAGGTTCATCCGGTTGAATAGGAATACTGTTTTTCCAGCCCAGGTAGGACCAGGCCTTTACCAAACGTATTTTCCCAAGCTTACCTGAATGTACAAAATCAATCGCATCTTTAAAATGCTGTTGGCTCCGCTGCCATTGACCTACCTGAACTATTGCATTACTTTTCTTTGCAGCCGCTAGCATGAACTGGCATTCCTGAATAGAATTACCGATAGGCTTTTCGATATAAACGTGCTTCCTCGCCTTCACTGCATCTATCATTTGTAGGCAATGCCAATGATCAGGGGTTCCGATAATCACCGCATCCACATCCGAACTGCTCAACATCTTTTTATAGTCAACATAGCTGGACACTTTGATATTTCTCTCCTGAAGTTCTTTCACCCTTTTGTTCAAGATATTTTCATCAACATCACAAAGTGCAGTACAGATTACCCCTTGTTGCTTTAACAAAGCATTCAGGTCAGACCAGCCCATACCATTAACACCGATCACCCCTACTCGAATTGGCTGCTCAAACAGACCGGATGCCTGACTTTTACCTATGAATGATGCTGCGGCTAAAATACTGGAAGTCCGGATAAAGTCTTTTCTATTCATCATATGTTGGTTTATATGCTTTTGGTTTAAGTTTTCGATGAAAATACAAAATTCAATTTAAGCCCTTACCAAAATCATTGTAAAATATATATCGACATAAACACCAATCAAGATGTTCATCACAGCAGAGGATCTGCTACTCGTTCGTATTTCTATTGATTCCTGATACGCATCCAGATTCATCTGTTACAGAGCCACATTAAAGACACTTCACTAACTGGCTTTCAACATGATAGAAAAACAGACCCTATACGCTTTGAGGGTTGATTATCATTAAATAAATGTTAAGAAAGAAAAAAAACTTTGTTATTTCAACGAAAAATAAAAGATTAATCATTTATTATCCCTACCTTGCAGGACTTAATTAAAAATAATGAATACAGGTAAAATTAAATTTTTCAATGAAACTAAAGGTTTTGGTTTTATTACACCAGAGGATGGTAGCGCAGACGTTTTCGTACACGTTTCTGCTCTTAAGAACCAAGTATCTGAAGGCGACGTTGTAACTTATGATGTAGAAAGAACTCCAAAAGGAATCAACGCTACAAACGTAAAATTGGCGTAATCCAAAAAATACACTTTCTTGTTAATGGGGTAATTCATAATGATTTATCCCATTTCTTTTTCGTATTCTTCCCTTGTTATTTTCAATACACTTATTCATATTCAGGCGACACAACGATACCCCTAATCAATCATTGAATAGGATTGAGACAACATAAAGGGTTTTAGTTTAAGCTTATTTTCCTAGTTATATTTTAATGGAATTCAAACAACTCAATTTAATTTCTCCTCTTCTCAAAGCAATCTCAGAAACAGGATATACAACACCCACTGCAATCCAACAAAAAGCTATCCCCGTTATATTAAGCGGTCAGGATCTTATTGGTTGCGCACAAACGGGTACCGGAAAGACGGCAGCCTTCGCTTTACCTTTGCTACAGCGTTTGTCTGAGCACAATGGACATGGTAAAACGATGCCTATCCGCGCCTTAATCCTCACACCAACACGTGAACTTGCGATACAGATCGGTGAGAATATAAATTTATATCGCAAACATCTTAAACTAAATTATTGCACCATTTTTGGCGGCGTCAATCAAGACAGACAAGTCAAAGAAATAAAAAAAGGTGTGGATATTTTAGTTGCTACACCGGGTCGTCTATTGGACCTGATGAATCAGAAATTGGTTTTTCTGGATAAAATTGAAGTCTTGATCCTTGATGAAGCTGACAATATGCTCGACATGGGCTTCATCCACGATATCAAAAAGATCTTGGCGAAAGTACCAGAGAAAAGACAGACCCTGTTTTTCTCAGCAACGATGCCGCCCAATATCCGCAAATTTGCGCATGGTATACTCCACAAGCCTGTTGAAGTAGACGTAACTCCAGTGAGTTCAACTGCTGAAAAAGTAAATCAATCGGTTTATTTTATAGAGAAAAAAGAGAAAATAAAACTACTCACAAACCTGCTTAAGCAATTTAAGCAAGACCGTACGATTGTATTTTCCCGTACAAAACATGGGGCGGATAAAATTGTTAAATTATTGGCAAAGAATGGCCTTCGTGCTGCAGCAATTCACGGTAATAAATCACAAAATGCAAGACAAAAGGCATTGGGTGAATTTAAAGAAAACCGTCTAAAAATTCTGATCGCTACCGATATCGCCGCACGCGGAATAGATATTGAACAGTTACCTATGGTCATCAATTACGACTTACCGAATGTACCAGAAACTTACGTACACCGCATTGGTCGGACAGGTAGAGCGGGTTTAGAGGGTAATGCCATCTCCTTCTGTGATGTGGAAGAAAGACCTTATTTAAGTGATATTGAAAAATTGATCGGATTAAAAATCAAAGTGAATAAGGTAGGGAAATAACTTCCAGCCTTATTATATACAAAACGCGCCGCAACTAAATAGTTGCGGCGCGTTTTGTATAATCCCTTATTTTTTTCGGTCTGCAAGCAGCAAAGTGGATGGTGTAAGATGGAGCCAGTCCATCTTTTTATTGACAATTTTATGCCAGCAAGGCAAACTAATGAGCATCAGATCTTGCTGCGCCCATAAGTCACCATCAAGATTCTTCTCCTCCATTATCGTCAAATGATTGGGTACAAGTTGCTCCAGGTGTCTTAATTTCTCCCGAAAGCTTTCATGTGTACGTAAGATGTGATCAAAATCCCATACCATCACCTGGGCGTCCGAATGATGAATTAATCGCTGTATGACTGCGCAGAGGAATTCATCATTTTTCAATAGTATCGGAACAATAATACGACGGGCCTTGACAAAGTTTTTGTCAATCAAAATTCCCACCATCGCGTTGACTTTGGCATTGATCTGTTGATTTCTGTCAAAGGTAGCAAACGGTGATTCGGCATTTGTGACCGTATGAAACAATTTCTCTGGATTGATAATGCGTGAGGTGAAATCCAGGAAGCGTCCCAAAAGACTACCTTCATAGATGGATTCACTGACACCTAACAACAGCAGATCTTGACTTTGTTCATTTGAGGTCTGCACAATTTCACTGTCAATGTCGCTGGAAATTTTGAAAATCGTCTGAATAGGTTGCTCCAAATCCTGTGCAACCCGCTTTATTTCCCGAAAACTATCCTGCTCCTGGGTTTCTACTTCATAATGATGAAGCTCATTGGACGGTTCGATATGCAATGCCGTAATTTCCGCCGTATTTTTTGATTTTAATGTAAGCGCATCTGCGAGATGAAGTAATGAAATCCCGGTATTGCTTTTGGCAAATGACAGGAGGATTTTAAATTTCGATTTATTCTGGATTTCTTCCTGTAACGAACGTTTCTTGGGACGGTATAGATAATTGATCAAGTCCAACGAAGGACCGGTCATAAAGGTGGTGATCAATGCCATCACAACCATCATAGAGAATAACTCAGCACTTAATACACCTAGATCGTAACCGATGTTCAATACAATCAGTTCCATCAGTCCCCTGGTATTCATCAATGCACCTATACTCAAGCTATCCTTCCAGCTTTGTCCAACAAAGCGGGCGGCCAATGCGCTACCGACAAACTTCCCGATTACGGCAACCAAAATAATCGCAATGGTGATCATCCATAGTTGTGGATCATTCAATAGACCGATCTGTGTACGCAACCCTGTGTACACGAAAAATAACGGTAATAATAATAAGGTGGATACATCTTCGATTTTTTCGATAAATGCTGTACGGAAACGGCTGCTTTCGGGCATAATCGCTCCGGCCATAAAAGCACCAAACAAAGCATGTATGCCGATTACTTCGGTTGCGTAAGCAGACAATAAAAGGACGATAAAAAATATCGCAACAACAGGTTTGTTCAGTCCCTCACGTGTTCCCTTCACCTCCCCCACGCGCATCAGAAAGGGCCGTACAATTTTGATCATCAGCAGTACATAAGCAATAGCAAGCGCGATCGTATACAAAGCACTCGCAAAATCGCCGGCCTTCACAATCGCAATCACCACAGCCAAAATACACCAGGCTGTAATATCATCGGCTGCAGCGCAGGTAATGACCATCGACCCAAGTTTACTTTTCTGCAGTCCGCGCTCCTGTACGATCCTTGCCAGGACCGGAAAAGCAGTAATGCTCATCGAAATACCGATAAACAAACTATAGGACAAAAACTCCACATTTGCTGGTGGATGGTACGAGTATAAGAAGTAAGCTAAGGAAATTCCCAATGTAAACGGTATAACGATACTCGCGTGTGAAATCACCACAGCATCGTGTGCTTTATTTCGCAGCACATTAAGGTCCAGCTCCATTCCGATGATAAACATAAATAAGATTAAGCCGATCTGGCTCAGAAACTGTAGGTTGCTCAGGGATTCAACAGGAAACAGCGTATGGGAGAATTCAGGAAAATAAAGTCCCAATAAAGAAGGCCCCAATATAATACCGGCAAGCATTTCACCTATCACAACGGGTTGCTTAATCTTGATGCATATCCACCCCATTACCCGGGCAGCAATAATGATCGTCAAAATCTGTGCTAGCAATATAGCCAATGGATGTTGAAGACTATGTAATAAGGTCGATTTAAAATCCTGCCAAGCACCCTGACTTATCTTATCGCCACGGAGCATCTCCTGGCTTTGCAATTGTGCTCCCAAATGGACAACCCAGTACATCACTACCAGCAGCGTACCAATTAAGGTCACATAAAAAATCGTATTCTTGTATTTCTTCATCTTTTTTCGCTTTAAATAACATCAGGTGATAACAGCATGTAAAAGTCTATCCCAAAGTCGTCAATGCATCACTTTTGGGAAGATAACTACAACAAAAATAGAATTCTACATGAGTTTTAAACCTTAGCAGGCAGGAAGAACAGGAAAATATGTAATGAACTCCTCTAATTTTGTAATCAAGCAAATTTTTCGAGGAATGATTTTTTATAAGACTCCCCCAAGCTAAAAAGAATAGCTGCATCCTGCTCATCGACCAGACTGCTGGTGATCACATCAGCTGAAAAGAATTTCACAATTTTCAGCGCGATAATTTCCTTTTTGTTGATACGGATAAAATCCTGTTCCGGCAACAGCGTGAGTAACCTATCGAAGCTGATATTTTTCAATAAAATGGTAGATCCATCCCCGAGGAATACCGTCTTGTCACGGCTATCGACTTCTGCGATCTGGATGTAGTCAATCTGACTGAAGTAAAGTATTGCCTTACCCTTATTGGTATTGAATTGAGCAAAGGGAGAAGACTCCGCTGGCCGGCTATTGATGACCTGTGCTACTTTCAATACCGCTTGCTGTAAACGTGACAGCGATATTGGCTTACGCATGTAATCCACCGCATTGATATCAAAAGCATCGCTGGCATATTGTTTATAGGCCGTGGAGAAAACGATGGGATAGTCTTCCAATTCCTTAGCAACATCAAAGCCATTAAACTGAGGCATTTCAATATCCAAAATACAGAAATCAAAGTTTAAACTTTTATACTCTTTAAGTAAAACGACTGGATCATTAAATGCTTTAACCACTTCCAGATCCGGAATTTGTTCACAAAGCATCTTCAAAAACCGTAAGCTCGGCAGCTCATCATCCAGTAAAATGCATTTCAGCGTTTTTTCAATTCTCATACAATCGGATCTGAAGGTAAGCGTTATAGACATCATGTTCTACAAAGCGTTTTAATTCATGTCTATCTGGATAATATAGCATCAGCCGTTCCTCCAAAGTCTTACTTCCTATTCCACCTTTGGTTTTATACAAGGGTGAGCGCTTTGATATTTTATTGCTGACAGTCAATTCCAGCAGACCATTGCGAAGGGTAAGTACAATTGAAATAAAGGAGTCAGGATGGTGAAAATCCGCATGCTTAAATGCATTTTCGATGAGGTCTACAGTCATCAATGGCACCAGTGAAGGGCGTTCCAATAATGATTCGTTCAATTCATCAATATCAAATTTAACCCGCATGTCAAACAAGGGACTCAACTTAACCTTATTAACTTCAATTAAATTACGGGCAAACTCGATCTCCGCTTTTGGAGATACCATCTCCTCCTCACTTTCATATAATACGTAATCCAATACCATAGCCAGCTTATCCATCGTATAGTAGGTTTGATAGGCGTGAGAAAGGATACCATTGAGCGAATTTTTCAGCAAATGTGGGTTTAATCGATTGCGATGCACATGATCCATCTGCTCGTTATCCATCCGTTTAAAAAGTTCCTGATGTCGTCGTTCTTCCACCCTGAGCTTTTTGTATTTCCGTATTAATAATACATACGAAATCAACAAGGCAACGACTGCTACAAGCAGCAATACGATAATTATATTGGAAAGTTCAGTAGTCATGATTCCGCTCAAACTTAATTAAAATTTCATTAGTAATGAAAAATGAAACAAGATCTAAGTGATCTTCGCTCTATTAACTGCTGGCTTTTTTCACGCAAGTTCTGCTTAAATCCGTTAAGAAGATTCGCTTATTCGAGACTGGCTTAAACCCGCCTTTCACGCGACAATACCGCTCAAAACGCAGAACAAAAAATGCTATTCATTAACTACAAAATTTGCAGGTATTGATTACAAAAATTAACAGTTTCATTACAATTTAGTCACTTTAAACTATTAATTTCAGATTATTCTTCTTATATTGAGAGTATTGTAATTAGCCGATCAAATGATTGTCTACGCTATTTTGGTTAAACCTGCCTGATTTGTTCTAATCGGGCCTAATATGAAACACGATGGAAAAGCTCATTTTCGAAACTAATGCACAACATCCCAGTCTTGTAGACAAGATCAAACAAGCTGTTGAAAAATTAAATGGTATCCATGAATGGAAAATAGATCTGGATTCTATTTACAACCTGTTAACCATTGAAGGCATCCGACTCAATCCGACTGAGATAGAGTCTGAACTTGCACTTCATGGCGTTGAGGCAAGTCGCCTTTATGAGGAATAACCTCAATCAATGTTCTGGCACATTGTCATCAACCAAACAATAGGCTTCGTCCAGATAAGTACTTACTTTTAGATAAATACTTATCTGGACAAAGCATTATAGTTTTTTTATAATCATTCCCGAAGCACCACCACCACCGTTGCAAATTGCAGCAAGTCCTATTGTCCCGCCTTCCTGTTGTAAAATGCTCGTCAAGGTGACAACTATTCTCGCTCCAGAACAACCCAATGGATGACCGAGCGAAACTGCTCCCCCATAAATATTCACCTTACGCATTGGAATATCTAAAATTTTCGCGTTTGCGAGTGCTACAACAGAGAAAGCTTCGTTAAATTCAAAATAGTCAATATCATCTTTCGTTAGTCCAGCCTTTTTCAAGACCTTTTCCGTTACAATAGCGGGACTTGTCGTAAACCATTCTGGCGCTTGTTCTGCATCAGCGTAGGCTATGATTTCAGCTAATGGTTGTAACCCCAGTTCCTTCACCTTCTCAGCACTCATTAATAATAGCGCAGCCGCCCCATCGCTTAATGTCGATGCATTTGCAGCCGTTACTGTTCCATCTTTCTTAAAAGCGGGTTTTAATTCGGGGATTTTATCAAAATTGACCTGTGAAAATTCCTCATCCCTGGAGATTATCTGCTCGCCCTTGCGTCCTTGGATAGCGACGGGACTGACCTCCTTGATGAATTTATTCTTCTGCCAAGCTTCCAAGCTTCGTTTATAGGAATTAATGGCATAATCATCCTGTTCGGCCCGACCAACACCATATTTCTCGGCACATAATTCAGCAAAATTACCCATTGGTTCATTTGAATAGGCATCACTTAAACCGTCCCGTTGCAAGCCATCGACGAAACTCTGTCCACCGAACTTGGCACCCCAACGCATTGTGTTCGCATAATACGGAACCCTACTCATGTTTTCCATACCTCCGGCAATGATCACATCGGCATCCCCCAACAAAATAGATTGTGCAGCCAAAGCGATAGCTTTCATTCCACTGGCACAGACCTTATTTATTGTAGTCGCTGTTACTTGATCAGGTAAGCCGGCAAGCCGTGCAACCTGACGGGCGGGAGCTTGGCCCAAATCGGCTTGCAGAACGCTACCGATCAGAATTTCATCTACTTGATCTGCAGCAATCCCAGTCTCATCCAATACAGCACGGACAGCATGAGCGCCCAGCGCTGTCGCCGCAACCGATGATAATCCACCTCCAAAACTTCCTATTGGTGTACGCTTTGCCGCAACGATAAATACACTTTTTGACATGTTATTCTGTTTATAATTGTTTTTCCTTGAATTCAATAGGCATGCTACCCGATTCACCTGAGGATTTATCAGCCAAAACTGGTATCATTCCTTTCCTAAAGATAAAAAATATAACACAAACAAGCGAGCCCTCTTATTTTATTTTTTAGGCCAAAACAAAATAAATAGAAAAAAAACAGAGCAAAAAGTTCCCTACATAATCTATTTAACAAAAAATAAACAATAAATATTTGTAGAAAAGCCAACGCTTTTCGCTAAATTCGATTAGACATTCCGCTCTTTATAACGAGGGTGATGTTATGCCAAGATAAAGCAAAAGACAAATCGTTTTCAGTCCGCAATCATGTAACTGAAACCAATAACCAAAAGTAAAATAAACAATTATGCAGGCAAGCAAACTCACAGCCGAACATCAGATTTTTCGCGAGACCATTCGGGCATTTATTCACAAAGAAATCATCCCTCATGTAGATCAATGGGAACAGCAGGGTGAAATAGATCGAAGTATTTGGAAGAAAATGGGTGATATGGGTTTTATGGGACTCAACTTCCCGGAAGAATATGGTGGCCTGGGCCTAGATTTTTACTATTCGATGATTTTGTGCGAAGAACTATCCTATTGTTTTTCGGGGGGATTCACGATATCTGCTCTGGTCACCCAATACATGTCAGCTCCTTATCTATTAAAATATGCATCTGAGGAGCTCAAGCAACATTACCTCAGACCTGTGATCGCTGGTGATATGGTGAGTGCTGTTGCTATCACCGAACCTGGGGCAGGGTCTGATGTCAAACAGATCAAAACGACTGCCCTCCGATCGGGCGACCACTACATTGTTAATGGCTCCAAAACGTTTATCACCAATGGCTACTACGGCGATTTTTTTATTACTGCGGTTAAAACCGATCCGGAAAAAGGAACAAAAGGCATCAGCCTGTTACTGATAGAAAGGCACGCCGAAGGTGTTTCGGCAAATAAAATCAACAAATTAGGCTGGCATGCCTCGGATACAGCCGAATTGGGTTTTGATCAGGTCAAAGTCCCTGCTTCCAACCTGATTGGAAAAGAAGGTGATGGTTTTCTTTATTTAATGGCCGGATTGCAATTGGAACGTTTGACTGCCGCCATACATAGTCTAGCTACAGCTGATTCCGCATTACAGTACACCCTGGATTATATTGGTCAACGGGAGGCATTCGGTAAAAAGATCCAAGAGTTTCAGGCCATTCGCCACCGCATTGCCCAGATGGCCGCCGATATCGCAACTACAAGGGCTTTTGTCTATCAGTGCTGCGATCTCCAAAACCAAGGTGAATATGCCGTTCAGGATTGTTCCATAGCCAAACTGCAAGCCAGCGAACTTGCCGTAGAGGTCGTAAGCCAATGCCTCCAGTTATTTGGCGGCTATGGATTCACCGAAGATTACAAAATCGCCCGTCTATATCGGGATGTACGGGTCGGGACGATCATTGGCGGAACATCCGAGATTATGCTGGAAATCATTGCCAAGATGACGATTGACAAGGTTAACTATCAATCAAACAAACCCAGCTTAACATAAACATTTTCAATACAAAAAGCAGTTCAGCATAATGAGTTATCAGGTACACCCATTTTTTCATATCGAACAGGACAATCAAGATATTGTCACCATAAAACCATTGGCAGACATAGCAACCGAGGAGTCAACAATTCTTGATCGTATACAAGAGTTTGTCGACCTGGTGGCTCGTGTACTAAATGAAAAAGAAGTCCGCGGATTGATCTATACCTGTCCAATAAATACCAAGCAGACCGATTACGTCCGATTATTTGATCAGGTTTCCAATGGTCAACTCGATCCCGAGAGCATACGGAAAACCACATGGAAGGCATTGCAATTGAAAGCCTTGGGCAAACCTATTGTATCGATCTTGGATAGCAATTGCACGGGCATCGGTTTAGCAACGATGCTCTGGTCAGACTACCGTATTGCAGGTCCACAGGTCAAAATGGGCTTTCCTGAGAGTAAATTTGGCCTATTTACCGGCTTTGCGACGACTATTAACTTACCTCAACTCATAGGTTCTACTGCTGCGTTGAACCTGTTGACCCAAGCGAAACTCATCTCAAACAAAGAGGCTCTGGAACTGGGCTTAGTGAATGAGATAACAACGGATATCGAGCAGAGCCTAATGCTGGCAAAGAACTGGATTCTTGAAAATTCAAAAACCACCATTTCCATCCCTGGCCCAGTAGCAGTCTCCGCTGCATTTGAAGAAGCTTGCGCTGCTGCTTTAAAGAAAACAAGAGGATTGTTACCCGGTACTAATGCTATTGTACAGTTATTAAAAACAAGCCAATTGCTATCTTTTACTGAAGCTGTGGAATCCGAAACAATGCTATATCATGAGGTATTAAGTGCCCCTGAGCCGCTCCACATGGTCAGAACACTGTATGAAGGAATTCTACAGGCACAACATCTTGACCGTATCAAATCACTCGGTAACTATACGATCAAAAAAATAGGAATTCTGGGTGCAGGTATGATGGGATCCGGCATCGCGTATGAAGCAGCCAAAGCAGGCATTTCCGTTGTTTTAAAAGATGTAAACAGACCTCAGGCAGAGCAAGGAAAAGCTTATTCTACCAAACTTTGCGATAAATTACTTGCACAGGGCCAAATAAACAGCTTGCAACAACAGACGCTTTTAACCAATATTCAACCCAGCGACCAAGTTGCTGATCTTGTCGATGCTGACCTTATTATTGAAGCGGTATTTGAAGACCTGGAGTTAAAAGCTGAAGTAACCCGAGAAAGCCTTCCCTATCTTGCCGAAAATGGTTTTTTCGCATCCAATACAACGTCATTGCCCATTACAGCATTGGCTGCCGCAACGGATCGGCCAGCGCGTTTTATCGGCATGCATTTCTTCTCCCCAGTGGATCGGATGCCATTGGTCGAAATTATATGCGGCACACAAACCGATCAGGTAACAATGCAAAAAGCAATCGCAATCGCTTTACGCCTCGGTAAGATTCCCATTGTTGTACATGACGGTCCCGGATTCTTTACATCCCGTATTTTCTTCAACTACCTACTGGAGGCGATCACCATGTTGCTGGAAGGTATTCCTGCAAGTCAGATTGAAGAAGAGGCAATACAGGCTGGATTTGCTGTTGGACCATTAGCGGTACTCGATGAAATTTCATTAGAACTGATGCTGCATGTCTACGATCAGTTTCCAACTTTGCATAACAGTCAGCGACGTGCGTATGCCCATTTAAACAAGATGATTAAAAATGGTAGAAAAGGCAGAAAATCCGGCCATGGATTCTACGATTATGATCCTGTCTCCAGAACGAAAAAAGTCTGGCAGAACCCCGCACTACCCGCATCAGGCGAATCTCCTTCCTCTGGTATAATACAAAAGAGGCTCCTTCATGTCATGGCCCTTGATAGCTACCGTTGTCTCGAAGAAGGTGTATTGGAAAAACCTATTGATGGTGATATCGGCTCCATCCTCGGTGTAGGCTACGCAGCACATACCGGTGGTGTATTTGGACATATCGACCTTACAACCCTTCCTGTCTTTGTACAGGAATGTCAGTCGTTTCTACACTTGGGTGAACAATGGGAAGTCCCCCGTTCGTTAATAGAACGTGCGGACAGGAATTTTAAATTTTATACAGGTTTTAGTTCAAATTGGTCGGAAAAGGAATCTTAAATTGAAACAATTATATGTTTGCTAAGAAACAAGTGTATATCAGAAACGGTACTCGAATAACCAGGAAACAATTTCTAAATTGAGCGGAAGCACTTTAGCACGAACCATCTAGAGCAAACAAGTTGTTTGTATTAGGCTAAAACTCATCCATTAAATAAGATTTCTAAGAAAGTCATTGATCGATAGTAATGCCTGCTATCGATCAATGACATTTTTATTTAGCGGGCAAGGAGATCCATCAGTTCGGATACATCCAGATCAATGAAGGTATCGTAATCCAAAGTCGCCTCGAGCAATTGTTTTTGCTGTTTTTCAGAAAATACACGAGCAAGATTCGTTTTATACTTTTCGATCAATTTAGGAATCCCCTCTTGCCGACGTCTCGGATGTCCAATCGGATATTCCACCACTAGCTCCGGCAATACTGTTCCATCCTTTAATACCACCGTCAGGGCATTTGAGATCGCCCGTTTTTGTGGATCATGATAATCAATTGTAAACTGAGGATCTTCAACACAGAAAATTTTGTCCCGCAGTGCATCAATACGTGGGTCCAGTGCAATATGGTTTTCGTAATCCTCCGCTGTCAAACGTCCAAAGATTAAAGGTACGGCAACCATATATTGGATACAGTGATCCCGATCGGCCGGATTATGCAACGGTCCCTTCTTGTCGATGATTCGAATTGCGGCCTCATGTGTACGAATGGTAACACGCTCAATATCATTACTGCTTTTCCCAAACTCTTTTAACTGCTGGTGCAATTGCATTGCTGCTTCGGCAGCGGTCTGCGCATGAAATTCAGCCGGGAAAGAAATCTTAAATAGAATATTCTCCATCACATAAGATCCATAATCGCGCTGAAATTTAAATGGGTTGCCTTTAAATGAAACGTCATAGAAACCCCATACGGGTGCTGTTAACACAGATGGATACCCCATTTCACCCGTTTGTGCAATTAATGCAAGGCGTACTGCACGCGAAGTTGCATCTCCTGCAGCCCAAGATTTACGGCTTCCTGTATTAGGTGCATGGCGATACGTCCGCAAAGCCTGTCCGTCGACGAAGGCCAATGAAACCGCATTCAGCAATTCGTCTCGACTGAGGCCCAAAAGTTTACCAACAACGGCTGTCGAAGCAACCTTTACCAAAATTACATGATCTAATCCCACTTTATTAAAGGAATTTTCAAGTGCTAATACGCCTTGAACCTCATGTGCCATAATCATCGCTTCAAGCACCTGTTTTGCCTTTAGGGATTTCTCTCCTTTCGCAATCTGTGTTCTGCTCAGCCAGTCCGCGGTAGCCAGAATACCTCCAAGATTGTCCGATGGGTGCCCCCACTCCGCAGCCAACCAGGTATCATTAAAATCCAACCAACGAACGATGGTACCAATATTAAATGCAGCCTGTATGGGATCCAGTTGATAATTCGTTCCCGGTACCTTTGCCCCATTGGGAACAATCGTACCGGGCACAACAGGTCCCAATAATTTGGTACAGGCTGGATAGGTCAGCGCTTCCAACCCACAGCCTATGGTATCCATAAAACAGTAAAAAGCTGTATTCCATGCAACTTTACTTTCTATCTTGTAATTTAACACATAATCCACAATAGACACCAGAACCTGATCTGGCTGTGGTCTTTCATTTGATATCGTTGAACTCATTATTTTTTTTCTTATAAGGCTGTTGTTCTTTTCAATTTATTTTTCCAGGAAGCATCTGCATCAATGATCAGAAAAAACACGGCACTGTTTCTTCAATGCGAGATGCAAACGATTTCTTTCCGTTTTATTTTTCACACTAAACATTCTATTGCACTATCTCGCAGAGATGGGCACGAAAGGTCTGTCATCGGGACCGATATAATTTGCACTTGGCCGAATGATTTTTCCATCTTGACGTTGTTCAAAGACGTGAGCGGACCAGCCCGTGATACGCGAAAGTACAAACAGCGGCGTGAACATTTCGGTTGGAATCCCCATCAGGTGATAAGATACTGCTGAGTACCAATCTAAATTGGGGAACATCCTTTTTTCTTCCCACATCACCTTTTCTAGGCGCTCGGCGATCAGGTAAAGCGTCATATCGCCAGCCTCTTCTGATAATTCCTTGGCGACCTGTTTAATCACCTGATTCCTTGGATCCGAAATGGTATAGACAGGATGTCCGAAACCGATAATAACTTCTTTATTTTCCAGCCGCTTCCGAATATCGGCTTCGGCCTCATCAGCATTGGCGTAGCGGCTCTGGATCTCGAAAGCAACTTCATTGGCACCACCATGTTTGGGACCACGTAATGCGCCGATTGCACCAGCAATGCAAGAATACATATCGGATCCAGTCCCTGCAATCACTCTCGCAGTAAACGTGGAAGCATTAAACTCATGTTCAGCATATAAATTAAGCGAAATCTGCATAGCCCGAATCCAGGATTCGGAAGGCGCTTTGCCGTGTAGCAGATGCAGAAAATGCCCGCCCAGGGTAGTGTCATCCGTTTCGACCTGAATTTCGCGTCCATTTTGACTGAAATGAAACCAATACAGTAAAGCCGAGGCCATAGAGGCCATCAGGCGATTAGCGATATCTCTGGCACCAGCCAAAGCATGATTTTCTTTTTCCGGATTCACACTCCCAAAAAAGGACACATAAGTACGCAAGACATCCATCGCATGGGCAGTAGATGGCAACTGTTTCAGCACCTGCTGTACCGTAATGGGCAACCCTCGCTGGCTCAGTAACTGGCTTTGATAAGTCGTTAGTTGTGCCTGTGTAGGCAGGCTGCCGTAAATCAACAGATAGGCGACTTCTTCAAAGGAGGCCTGATGTGCCAGATCTAAAATATCATAGCCTCGATAATGGAGGTCATTACCACTTTTTCCAACAGTACTCAAGGCTGTATTTCCGGCAGGAACACCAGAAAGTGCTACGCTTTTTTTGGGTTTAAAACCAGTATCGTTTGTCTCTTTCATCGGAATATATTATTTATTGGCGTGTATCTTAAACAGTAAAGTACGCGCCTGCATTCGGTTTGAAATTCTTATGATTTAGTATTGAACAGTTGATCCAGGCGATCTTCGTAAGCATAGTAATCTATGCTCCGATACAACTCATCGCGTGTCTGCATGCGATCGATGACAGCGGCCTGACCACCATCTTTCCGGATATGCTGATACACATCAGTTGCGGCCTTATTGGCTGCACGAAATGCCGATAAGGGGTAAAGCACAATGGACACATCTGCATGCCGAAGTTCATCAAGATTAAACAAAGGTGTCTGTCCAAACTCCGTAATGTTGGCAAGTATCGGAAGCCCGGTTATTCTGCTGAACTGCATATATTGATCCAGATTGTGTACGGCTTCTGCAAAAATAAAATCAGCACCAGCTTCTTTGTAGGCGACAGCACGTTCTAGAGCCCGATCAAGTCCTTCTGAAGCAAGCGCATCGGTACGTGCGCCAATGACAAAATGAGGATCCGTCCGGGCATCCACAGCAGCTTTCAGGCGATCGACCATCTCATCTTTTGAAACCAGCTCCTTCCCTGGCCGGTGACCACAGCGCTTGGCTCCCACCTGATCTTCCATATGTACGGCCGCAGCCCCGGCTTTAATCAAGCTTTTTATGGTACGTGCAACATTAAAGGCCGAAGGTCCAAAACCGGTGTCAATATCGACCATTAAAGGGAGCTTACAGACATTCGTAATGCGCTCCACGTCAATTAATACATCTTGAAGCGTTGTGATACCCAAATCAGGTATACCGAGCGATCCCGCAGCAACACCGCCTCCGGAGAGGTAGATAGCTTTAAAACCAGCTTGTTCAGCCAAAAGCGCATGGTTTGCATTAATGGTTCCAACAACCTGTAAGGGCTTTTCTTGCTTAATTGCTTCCTGAAAAAGGAAGCCTGGAGAATCTATCATATCATTGAAATTTGAAATTCCACAGTCCATAAGTTCTGCAAGAAAAAATCCTTCCAGAGCCCACAAACAGTATCTAAGTTTATTTTAGTTTGAACAATATATAATTCAATCGTTCATTCTAAAGATACTAATTATCATGGCATTTCAACAAATTATTTTCTACATTTCAAGCTTTTAACAGAAGAAAATATGGAAATAAACAGTTTCAAAACCTAGCAGATAAGCAAGCAATATAATTTTCAAACAGCATCTAAGTTATTTGGTTGCAATTCGCGATTCAGACTAACACTAACGATCAACCAATAGTCTACTGACCATTCGACAAGCTGCTTATGGCTAAATTACATTGGACTTTGGATTTCAAAAATCAGAAAAGCCCTGATCAGTGTGATCAGGGCTTTTCAGTTCGATTTAGATTAAAAGAAAAACGACATTTTTCAATAAGCCTTAAATATATTTTTTGTTTCCTTACGGCAACACCTATTCTTTTCCATTATCTTTTGCCCACCATAAGCGTTTTCCCCAGTTGTAATCCACTGTCCCTGTAGCAGCAGCTTTGACGTTATCCGCATTATATAAATATTCATTATTCGGATAAGGTAAACGCCATGGTTGGTCAGTATGTTTTTTCTGAAGTTTAGAAGGATAGTTTGTCGTTGGAATTCCTGTTCGTCTATATAAACTCCAAGCTTCATAGTTTTCTTTAAATAGGGCTACCCACATATCCCAATAAACACGTTCTTTGGTTCCATTAAACTTACCTGCTCCCGCAAGATAGGTGGTAATGGCTGACGTCTCAATTTTATTGTCTTGCATAGATAATGTCACCGCTTTTTCGTAGGCATCTTTTGCTGCTATTCCCACGTTATATCCGGATAAAGCTGCTTCTGCCAACATGTAATAAGTTTCACAGGCTCGATAAAATGGTGTAGCTCCCGCGGGGTCATTGACATAATGCTCACCAATCCAGGAAATGGAAGTAAACGGATTTGGATTATTTTCGGAACCATTTATAAAGCCGACATACTTACCTGCATTATTTTTTCGTGCTATCGACGCTATTCTCGGATCTTTCGTTGTATTCAAATGATCAATGAAAATATCAAACATCCCCCAGTTATTGAGACGATTGCCATATATTCCAGATTCATACCAAGGCTCCATATAAGGCAAAGTACCAGGATACACCATGCGACAATTTTCAGCATTTGTTTCAATAACTGGATATTTCAGTTTATTTCCAGCGATTTCCTCAATAGTAGATTTTGCCAAAGCTGGAGCAACCGCAGAAATACGTGTAGCCATACGCAAACGAAGTGAATTACAGAACTTTTGCCAGTTCAACATCTGAGCCTTTAAAGCTGCAGCTCCAGTCTCTTTTGACCCGTATATAATATCATATTCTCCAAGTTCGTCTGTGCCAATCCCGGCAGCAAGTTCATCTGCCAATGCTTTAAGATCTGCCAATACCGCCGGGAAAACATCTTCCTGTTTGTCATATTTGGCTTTCAAAACCGAACCATCTTCGGGCCTACCTTTAAAAGCCTCCGAATAGGGAATATCACCCCAGCCATCCAACAAATAAGACCACATATAATTGTTCCATATCCGTGCGACAATCCGAATGTTTTTAAAACCTGCTGCCTTATCGTCTGTTTTTTTCAACAAATCGTTCATTTGCGTAATATTGTAATAACAGGCTGCCCAACGATTTCCGTAAGTATTATCTGTTGGAATCAATCCGCTTAAGTTGTCTGGGTATTGAATTTTGACAATATAGCCCGCAAAGGTGCCATAGCCATCCACATCCCCACCAAATTGCTCACCTGCATTTCGTAGTACATTGACCAGCATATTTTGTGGTGGGACATCTTTCAACGCATCGGGATCCGTATTAATTTCCTCAAAATTTTTGGTACATCCTGAGACCAAAAGCATTGCTAAAAGGGGCGTATATTTTAGTTTTTTAATAAAAGTGTTCATAACTATAAATTTGTTTTTGTTGGATTTTAAATTTCAAACTTTTGTATGGATTAAAATGTAAAACCAAGTTTAAGACCTATACTTCTTGAATTAGGGACAGAAGCCTGCTCAAAGCCTACGCCACGCGAATCACTTGACACCCCTCCACTCTCTGGATCCAAGCGCATGGTATTGGATTTATGTACCCAAAGCAGCGCTAAATTGGTTCCAGTGATAGAGACATTCGCACGTTTTATTCCTTTTATTCTACTATAAAGAGCTTTTGGTAAATTATAAGAAATATAAGCCTCTCTCAATTTCAGAAACGAACCATCAAAAACATACATTTCTGCAACACCCCCCAATTCATACCAACTCTGTGCACTGGTTTCCAGTGTATTTTCAACCCAATTATCCCCTACCTTCATAGCGAATCGTTCATTTTTCATCACATCTTTACCTGCAACGATAGCGCGTTCACGAATGCCGTCGGCAGCAGTAATTTCTGCAATCCCGGTTGTGTATCCATGCGACATTGTTTGCGACCAAATATCGCCACCTTTTCTGAAATCAAGCATAAAGCCAAATCTGAAATCTTTTATGGTAAAATCATTTCGCATGGAAGCTAGAAAATCAGGAACAACATTTCCGAGCACTTGAGCACTAAGAGGCTTATCTATCAGCCCGTTATCCGCTACTTTTATCGCCCCTTTCATTGGTCCATCTTCTACTCGATCATAACCTGGCCCGACTAGTGTACCCCAGGGTTGCCCTATTGAGGCCATATTGGAAATACCCCATGTCCAGCCTAATCTAAGATCGTTCAAATCCAATTGCGGATAGAGTTCAACCACCTTATTTTTATCCTTTGAGAAATTGACCGTTGTTGTCCAATTTAGCCCATTTTCATTTCTGAGGATATCACCCCTCAATTGGATTTCTACGCCCTTACTTCTTATTTCTCCAGCATTCAAGAAGATGTTACTAAATCCTACAACGTTGGAGGTTGGTACGGAAAGCAATTGATTCTTATTTATTTTTTGGTAATAGGTCAGATCCAAATGAAGACGATCTTTAAACATCCCCAGCTCCGTTCCGATTTCATAGGATGTAATTGCCTCCGGCTCTAGGCCTTCAATGGCGTAGGTCATACTTTTATACATTTGCGACAAATTATTATAAGCATCTGTCTGTGCATAATAATAATTTCCATTCGAATAAGGAGTTGTTGCATTACCGACGCCCACCACATTAAATCGTAGTTTCCAAAAATTTAGGTAGTCGCTTTTTAGCCCCTCAAAAGTAGTCGTTGGAAGCCAACTTAAACTTGCCGATGGATAAAAGAAAGATTTCTTCAAGGTGGAAGACCAATCGTTACGCGCCGTTAAATCCAAATACAATTGGTCTTTCCAGCCTAGATTAGCTTGGGCGTATATCGAATTGGAACGACCTTTTGCATGATCCATCACGGTATAGGCGTCACCAATCTTATTAGCAATAGTATATACACCCAATACATTTAATCCTTTAGCACCAAGGGTATTTGTTTCAAACTGATAATCCCGGTAATTTGCACCTACAATCCCCGATAAACTAAGATCCCCAAATTGTTTGTTGAAATTTGCAATAAAATCTGCATTAAAATCAGAATTACTATTTTTTATATCATTGAATTTGCCATCTTTATTATCATAGTTATAATAGGTCGTTTCAAACATATGTGTATTATAGTAATCCAACCCGACTCTGCCTTCAAATTTCAGGAAATCAAAGGGTTGATAAAACAAGGATGTCTTTCCAAAAATACGATTCATTTTAAGCGCATTCCGAGATTCGTGCATTGTATAAAACGGATTCATATGATAAGCTGAATTCCAATTGTAGTAGGTATAATTACCCTGTGCGTCACGCTGATCCCAGTTCTTTTTCAGATCCTGCATGTCCACTTGTCGACCAAACCAGATCAAGCCATTCATCGGGTTAGCAGAATCATAACCTTGGGTTACTAAATTATTACTTTCTGTACGCGTAAAGTTGGCCATGATATCATAGGAAACTTTATCGCTGATCTTATAATCATTATTGAGTTGCGCGGTATATTTCTTCTGATCTGTATTAGGGACCGTTCCTCTCTGATCCCTAAATGATATTGAGGCCCGTGTCGAAGAGCGATCACTCTTAGAAAGCAGTGACAGGTTGTGGTTTTGAGAGAAACCAGTTTGGAAGAATTCTTTGACATTATTTTTATGGGAATTCCATGGTGTAGCTTGACGCACACCATTCACAACAGGACTATTGAATTGCGGAATTAATAATCCCATATCCATTCGAGGCCCCCATGACTCATCAATTCCATCGTTAACACCATTAGATCCAGTTCCATCAACATAACTAAATGAATTTTTTAAAACATAATCTTGGTACGAAAGACCACCACCATTGGTTTTATAGCTATATTCATCACCTCTAGATCCTTGACCATATAAATTCTGGTATTTTGGCAAATTAGCGGCTCTATCAATAGAAAAATTTCCGTCATACGATATCTGCACACCATTTTCGGCCCGTTTACCAGATTTGGTCGTGATCATAATAACACCGGTACCGGCACGCATACCGTAAAGTGCGGCTGCGCCACCTTTTAAGACGTTGATGCTTTCAATATCATCTGGATTAATATCATTGAGTCCAGAACCGTAGTCTACGCCTGAGTAAGTGTTATCACCGCTACGTTGCGCATTATTTGTCACTGGAATACCGTCAATGACGACTAGTGGCTGTTGATCTTTTTGCAAGGAAGTATTACCGCGGATAGAGATCCTCGCTGAAGATCCTATAGCACCACCAAATTGATTCACCTGAACACCGGCCACTTTACCCGCCAATGCACCTGTAAGACTATGTTGCCCTGCATCAGTCAATTCCTTTGCTTTTACTTCCTGCATTGCATAACCCAAGGATTTTTTTTCCCGTGTAATCCCAAGGGCAGTCACTACGACCTCATCCAGATTTTCCATCATGGATTCTAGCGTGACATTGACAACAGTTTGATTATTGATTTGTACTTGTTTGGGCTTATAGCCGATTACGCTGATATTTAAGACCGTTCCGTTTGTATAGGTCAGCGAAAAACCGCCATCAGCACCTGTCTGTGTGCCTGGTCCGTCCTTAATAGATACGGATACGCCCGGAATGGGTTTGCCATCCTGATCCACTATCTTTCCTTTGACTGCTGTTTGAGCGTAGAGCGCAGAACATACTAGTATATTGGATGCTAGTATCGCAATACTTCTTTTGTTCATAAGTTTAGTTAGTTTTAAAATGTTTTTACAACAACCAATTTATATAAATATCAAAGTAGAACACAGGAGTATATTACCCAGTATTGCCCACATCTTAACATCAAATGTTAAATTATTTCCGCCAGACTTGGCTAATTGAAAAATAGGCTATCCAACAAGCATCAAATGCTCCCTTATTGTACCCCTTAATAGACTGAAATCACTACGTCTGGGTAAAAATTAAGCCCTGATTACAAATGAACAGGGCTTAAACAGATTATTTACCGATACAAAGAAATTCAGATTGCCACTATCTCTAGTCTATGGAGAAATGATTACTGTTCTTTAAATTTAGGCCCAAAGAAAATGCGCTTTGAATTGCCTCTTTCAATAGCAATCTGCTCTTTCCAGCGCTGATTTTCCGATGCGGCCTTTTGTAATCGTTCAAGCGCCATCAGCTGTTCCTCCAAACGCAAAACAGCAATTTCTCTATTTTGCAATTGGGAACGGGTATCCATTACCTGCACCATCAATCCTGTGGGAAGATGGGTCGCACGGACAGCCGAGCTCACTTTATTCACATGCTGCCCGCCAGCACCACTGCTCCGCATTGTTTTGAATTGCACATCTTTTAGATTCATTTGCGCGGCACTTTTTGCCGGATACCAGTCCTTCAACTCCACAAACCAATTTTTACGCCGATGGTTCGGTCGAAAAGGACTTTGGCAAATCCAGCAGATTGTACCTATCCAACGTTCCATGAACACGGCGATTTCTCTACCGCTCAATTTTAATACAAACGAGCATGGCAGCCCATCTATTTTCTCCACTTCCACTGTCTCGATCTGTACGGCATATTGATCCGCTTCTGCCAGTATTCTTTCCAAAACCAGTTGAACGGCTAAATTACACTCTCTAGGACCTCGTCCTGAACTAATTAAAATATACTTTTCCATCCCGCCTTATTTATCCATACGAACAATCTTCGGTCTGAATGTCCCAAGTACATTAACCAACTCATTTTGCAAGCCCATTACACGATGTATATCTTTATAGGCATGTGGAGCTTCATCCAGCGCCCCACCAATTAACTCCACACCATGCTTTTCCAATTCTTTGAGCATGGCACTTTTGGTGAGGCTACTTTTACAGGCAGCGCGGGACATTATACGTCCAGCACCATGTGAAGCCGATTGGATACTCAAAGGATTCCCTCGCCCCTCAACAATAAAACCCGGTGCGGTCATAGATCCCGGAATAATTCCCAATTCTCCCTGTCCTGCCGGGGTTGCTCCTTTGCGATGCACAATACATTCCTTTCCATCGACCATTTCCCGCCACGCAAAATTATGGTCGTTTTCAATTGTCAACACAGGGCGTTCACCCAAAGCTTTTGCCAAGCGCCTATGGATATCCTCATGGCAGGCTTGAGCATAATCACCGGCTAGGTTCATTGCTAGCCAATACTCCTGACCTTCCTGGGTATCCAGATTCAACCAGGCTAAATGTTGTACATGACGTGGTAGAGGGCATTGTTTTGCGGCTAAATTTGTGTATTGTTTAGCGATATTGGCTCCCAAACCACGGGATCCGCTGTGTGACAGGACCGCCAGATAAGCCCCAGAGTTAATCCCCCACTCGGAACGAACCTGATGTAATTCAACCACACCGAATTCTACAAAGTGATTTCCACCACCCGAAGTTCCAAGCTGTCTATAAGCCTTATCCAACAGTGATTTCAACAAAGGAATATCTTTAAATTCCGATCTGCTAAAAATAGCATGGTCCTGTTTCTCACGATGTGTATCGTACATACCGAATCGGGTATTCTCCTTCAGTATATTGCGCAACTGGAATTCTCGCCCTTTGAAATAACTCGCAGGTAGGTCAAAGATAGACAGACTCATTCGACAGCCAATATCCACACCTACTCCATAAGGTATTACGGCATTATCAGTTGCTAGCACCCCGCCAATAGGCAAACCATACCCCATGTGTGCGTCTGGCATCAATGCTCCTTGACACGCTATAGGCAGCTTCAAGGCCTCATACAACTGCCTTTTGGCTTGCTCATCAATTTCATTTTCACCAAAGATGGTAAATGGCGCCATTTGCTTACTGAGCTGTTGCTTGCGCGCCTCAACCGGTTGAATCAAACCTTCAGCAAGCTTGGCCCAAACAGCATCTTCTCTAAATTTTTCAGGCGCTTCGAGCACCTTCTTTGCTTCCAAAAGGATGTTTTCTTTCTTTTCTCCTCTTCGGTAACGTGTGATTAGCCCTAAGGCTACATTCATTATATTATTCTGTGGAAAACCGATTTTAATAAGGTCTTTCCCCGATAATTTACTTCCCATATTCTTTTTTAAAAAAAACTTAATATACTGTCCTATCCATCTCAGGGATAGACCATTTAAATATTCGGGTTTTCTTTTTCTTGAATAGCTATTTGCCAGCTGCCAGAGCTTTGTATTTTGTATAATGAACAAAAAGGTTACGAACCATCTTCATTGATGCACATAATGGTCCATACGATATGCCATAGGCCGGTCACAATGTGTCTCGCATAAGCTGGCTAAAGAGAAAATAGAAGGCAATAAAAAACCCGAATGATCCTCGGGCTTTTTTTCATGTCGTAACGAGTACGTTATATGTGAAGAAAAGCACGAAGAATGCTTTCAGCAAATCCATTTGCTGCAAAAGCGCTTTTTGTTTTAATCTTGGAGACCAACATAGTTCTTCGTCTTTAAATTGTTTAAAAATTAATATCGACAGCAAAGGTAAATAAGTTTCGTTCACTTTTCCAAATTTTACAAAATTTAATTTGCATTAAAAGGTAATGGATCCTTTAAAAAGAAAGTATATTCCATCATTTGTCCATCTCTTTCGATCTTAAATCGAATTTCTTTACCCTCCTCTGATTTGAAAAGCGTATGAATAGTTTCCAAAGAATAGGAAGAAGCCGAACGCCCATTGATTTTCAACACCTTATCATCCGGTTTTAATCCGGCAATTGCTGCTGGTGAACCTGCCCGAACAGTTGCAATTTTATACATATTTTTCAGTACAAAGCGATACTGTACACTATTGTCCATACGAATCTCTGTCCCGCCATCTTTCTTTAAATAGACAGGTACCTCCTCTTTCTCATATTTAATACCATCATGTATGATTTCGAGGCCGCTCATGTTTAAGTAATAGAATTTATCAAAGTTTCTGTTTTTTTGGAGATAAACTACATTATTGGGATAATCGAAAATCACCTTAAACCTACGCAGGAGTTCGTTTCCAACGGAACCTATTCGTTCATTCACAAAAGTTGCATGTTGTGTAGAGCTCAATTCTGGATAGGCTACCAAAGGATAATTCATCTTAAATGGTCCCAGTTCCAAGGATTTGATCCGATTTCTTTTCCCATAGATTTCGCCATTGAATCCCTGGCCGATGTAGTCGTCAATAAAAGGAGGTTTGATTGCAAAATCAGTCAATTTGGACGGAATAAGCATCAACGCATCACTATTACCCATGTCAATCAATACACGGCCTTCAATATCTGCGGAATCCTGATTAAAAGCAACTGAGATATACGGTCTGCTATTTAAAATATCGAGCGGGAGACGTTGCATCTTTGCGAGTCCTTTGGGATACTCACCCTTTTGGTAAAGGGTAATCCGGTGTTTCAAAAAATCCATCTCAACAACGTGATCACTAAAAAAACGGCTCCCCATAATGCCATTTACCTCCACCCCGATACGGGTAGAAATGTCAATATGTGCATTTTTAAGGATATAGATGGGTTGATCCATATCCTCATATACATTAGCAACGCTAACCTTATTATTGACAGATAGATAACCATCCAACCCCTCGTCCTTGCCCAAGCCCTGAAACTTATTAACGAAGACTGCACTATCAATCGATTTCAGGGTTTCTCCGAATATCATGGTCTCCTTGACTCCTGTATCCAGCAAGAAATTCATCGTATACCCATTTACCTGAACGGGGATAATAACCAGATTATGAACAAATAGAAACGGGAATCTAACCTTCTTTTTTTCTTTCAAAACAAAGCGATCTTGCCCCAAGGCAAAAAAGGAACAGAATAATGCAAAAGATAAAAATACTGCTTTCATCCAAGTTTATATTTGGTATTTCCAATTTAAACAAGAATTCTCATAATAAAAAAGGTTTCTACAAAAAAAGGCTGTATATATCTTTCCATCAACTTTACGAGCATTTATTCGAACATTCTTATCACTTTACTTGGGACAACATACCACTTGCTTTGCCATTTCTCTGCCGTTTGAAGGCTATTTTATTGCCATTATACCAAAGAAACAGCAAAGAAATAGCAAAGCAGTCCCAAGGAAGGCCCCTAGAAAGTACGAAGAAGTCTCGAAGAACTAGCCTAGAAATGGCCTAGAACAACCCATGAATACCCAAAGAAATGGCAATAAATAACCAAAGAAACAGCAACAAATAAGCAGAGAAATAGCAATAAAATAACAAAGGATAAGCAAAGAAAAAATACTCTATTTCCCTTTAAAGTTTGTGATGATTTTTCCATCATAAACATACACGCCATCTAGTGAGCCAAACCAAATATTGCGTTTATCATCTTCTAAAATCCCAAAGATCATTGGTTTATTTGCGATTTCAGTTACCATTGTATTCCCATTCGACAAGGATTTCTCTGCATAACGAGAAAGGATCCAACTTTTGTTATGAGCGCTTTCTGAACTGGTCAAAATATTGCCTCCTTTGTCTTCGTAGATATATCCAACAAAATTCTTTGTAAAATTGGTAAATGTGCGGCCATCATAACGCCAAAGACCATCATAACCTCCTAGCCAAATATTACCTTTTCTATCCTTGATTATTGACCTGACATTTGCAAATGGTTTTCCTTCTTTATTGACTACAACCGTAAATGTCTTTCCATCATAAATGCAAGCATATCCCCTGGTACCGAACCAAAGTTTTCCTGTATTATCTTCAACGATAGCATTCACATCATTGTGCATGGGATGATTTTCCGGAAGCTGCTGTTGGTAAACCGATATATGAACAGAATCAGCCGTAACTGGAACTATCCCTTTATTCATTTTAAAATTTTGAAAAGATTTCCCATCGTAGCGGCTTACCCCATTATCGGAGCCAAACCATATATGACCAGACCTATCTTCATAAATAGTCGTTACCCGGTCACTGGAAAGACCATCCTTACTTGTAAAATTCAGAAAGGATTTTCCATCGTAATAATAGACACCCGAACCGATAGAAGCAAACCAAAAGTTTCCCTTTTTATCTTCTAACACAGAAAAAAAACGTGTTGAACTCACTTGATTGGTTACATTGGTAAACGATTTTCCATCATATCGAAAAACACCCTCCCATGAGGCCATCCAGATATTCCCTTTTCGATCTTGTGTGATTGTACGTACGATACTGTTTGGGCCATGCAGCGAAGAAGCAGTATTAGTTCCAGTTGGCATACGGTCTACTTCAGACTGCATATTGCCTAGTTGTTCAGCTGTCTTTTTGCGCTGTGCGCTACAATGACTAGCGACAAATAGCGAGAGTAACGTATGTATAAGTATGTATTGCATAATTTTTTTTATCTAATGAGCAGAACCACCTTGGATCAATCTGCTCTTTTATTTTTATAATTTATTTCTTTCAATGGGCATATTAGTCATCGTACCAAAGCGGAGCTAAGTCGGTGCTTTCCAAAACAATTCGTCTTTTTCAATATTGGGCTGACATACGACAGCTCGGGTATCGTTTTTCGGCCGGGGCAATCGTTGAAAATCAAGTATTCCCAATAGCCAGATCAGCACAAGCCATAACACAGTTTTTTTAGTTTTCATCCCGTATCAAAGTTGATACAGCGAAATTACTTTGGTATTTTTCAGTCCGGGGAATTTGGATTGTAAATAAAAATGTAAACTTTGTAAATAAATCGTAAATAGCATGTTATATAGGGAAAAACTGTTCAAAATGAGAAGTAGATATGTATATGGATCCTTGCTGATCCTGTCTATTTGTATCGTCTTCGGTTCTTTTAGCATCAACAATACCGACGACTTTGATTTCGCAAAAAGGGAAGTTTTGCTTCGTAGAGTCGGACACGAATTACTCTTACAGACTGGTGACAGTACGTCAAGGGTGCTCCCCATAGAAAAGGTTGCAGAAAATGAATATCAGATCAGGTTTGAGCATGACTTCAGTTTTCAGCCGGATTCTTTGGTGAATACGACCCGACGTCTATTAGCAAAAGGCCCCTTCGCTGTCGATTATATTGTTCGTGTTCTAAAATGCGGAAGTTCCAATGTGGCCTACAGCTATTCCATATCTAAAAATAAAAAAGATGATATTATCGCATGTATAGGAAGAATACAACCTAGTGCCTGTTACATGATCAATATTACATTCAAACCGACAGGAATACATACAACAAAAAACAGCTATCTGCTGGGCAGTCTCCCGATCTTAGCTATTGTTGGATTTATTTTTTTGAGATCTGTAAAGTCGCGAAAAACCACAGCTAAAGATCAGTCGACCACCCTGTTCACCCTGGGATCAGTGTTGTACAACGCAAAAGAACGAAAACTGATTATCCATGACAGAACGATAGACCTGACCGGAACCGAAGCCCGTCTGCTGCTCATTTTTGCATCCTCACCAAACGAAACGATCATGAGAAGCCGCTTGCAAAAAGAGATCTGGGAAGATGAAGGTGTTATTGTGGGGCGCAGTCTGGATATGTTTATATCAAAACTGAGAAAAAAATTGGAGCATGATCCGAAGATCAATATTGTTGTTATACGTGGTAAAGGCTATAAGCTTGAAATTAGCGCTTAAGAAGAGGTTCGCATGAATATGACCTGTCCCTAAAACCAGGGTAAGGGCTTTCTAAAATTGTACCCTACTGTGAACTGAACGAATACAAGATTTGTTCAGTTCACAGCTTTTGCATCTGATCCCCGATCTACCTCTCTCGATCTATTGTTCCAATAAAGTACAAAAAAATCCCTCTCTACTTGCGTAAAGAGGGATTTTGTACCCGGAGCCGGAGTCGAACCGGCACGGTTTCCCACTGGTGTTTGAGACCAGCGCGTCTACCAATTCCGCCATCCGGGCATATCCGTTTGGGATGATGCAAAAGTAGGTTTTTTATTGAAAAAGAGAAAACTTTTTGAACAAATTTCTACTCAAATTCAATAGTACACTGAAATACAGTCAAATAATTTTTCGTTAATTACTCAAAAAACTTGCTCTAACCGTTATATTCGCTGTTTTCTTACGTGAAGTTGTATTAAAAGCCCCTCCCGAAGAGTACTCTTCATTATCATTTTGACCAGTTATCTGAAAAATTCCCAGATCGGCTTTCACCAGACTACCTAATCCTGCATTCGATTCCTTGGCAATATTGTCGGCACGTTGGTGTGCATTTTTTGAAGCTTGGGAGATCAGTTCTAATTTCAGATCCTCCAATTTTGAGTAATAATAATTTGGAGTACTCGAACTCAGCTCTATTCCTTTCGAGATCAATGTTGATATTTCCCTTGAAGCGTTGTCCACCTTATTCAGATCTCTGGATTCCACACTTACTGTCTGTGACAGGGTATAACCCGAAAATGTATTATAACCGTTCCCCTTTCCATCGGTATGGTATTCAAAATCTTTAGCGATATTCACGGCCTCAAAACGAATTTCATCTACTTTAATCCCTTGTTGAACTAAAAAGTCACGTACCAGATCACGATCTGTTGCCAATTGTGCCGATGCCGCACTTAATTCGAAGTTCTTTCTACTGAAAGTTGCGTTCCATTTTACCAAATCAGATTCAAAATCTTTCTTTGCATTGCCGTTGACGGTAATTGTCTGTGTAGATTTATATTTATACCGATATGCATTGCCCAGGATCCATGCAGTAAGCAACACGGCGACGCTCACGATAACAGAAACAATAATAGATGATGATTTCATAATCAGTTTTTTATATTTACGTAACAATGAATATACCAAAAAATCAACGATTTTTTATTTTTTATAGATAAATTGCAGCAAAAGAATTTAAACATGAATAAGAAAAATATCTGTATCCCACTCTGTTTTCTCGCGACCTTAGCTGTGCACGCACAAAAGAAACCAGTGGACCATACGGTATATGATAGCTGGCAAAGCATATCATCTCCCTATATCAGTAAATCCGGTAAATTTGTACTCTTTCAGGTTGCTCCACAAGAAGGAGATAGCCAACTGTTCCTGAAAACAAAAGAAAACAAAGAATTGATTCAGATTCCGCGGGGCTATACTGGAAAACTGACCGATACAGAAAATCATTTGATCAGCTTAATCAAAGCACCCTTTGCCGTAACACGTGAGGCAAAAATCAAAAAGAAAAAAACGGAGGATTTACCTAAAGACTCCCTGGTAATCTATAATTTAACCAGCTCTTCGCTTGTTAAATTTGCACAGGTGAAATCCTATAAAGTTGCAGAACAAAATAACAATTTTGTTTCCTTCCTATTTGATAAACAAGCGGACGAAAAAACAGGCTCATCCAAAAATCCGGCTGACACTACTCAAAACAAGAAAAATAGCAACGACAAAAAGAAGAAAGCTGTCACTACATTAGCTTTGTATGATCTTAATTCTGGAGATTCAGTCCAATTCTCGCTAGTAGATCAATATGAATGGAACAAAAATGGAACAAAACTTGTCTTTTCTAAGAAAACTGACGCAAAAGACAGTCTTTCTAGAGAATCTGGAGTCTATTTATATGATATAGCAACCAAAAACTTAAAAAAAATATCAACAGGCAAAGGTGAATATAAAAATTTCAGTTTTGATGAAACGGGCAATCAACTGGCTTATTTAGGTGATCTCTCCAAAGAAAAAGCACTGGTTAAAAACTATAACCTCTATTATTATACCAATGGCATCGATACCGCACAGTACCTAGCTACCAAAAATAGCTCGGGTATTCCCAAAAACTGGGCAGTCAGCGGAGATGGAAATATCCGATTCAGTAAAAATGGTGAAAAGCTTTTCTTTGGTATCGCACCTATCCCGCGTGTCAAAGACACGGCATTAGTTGATTTTGAACATGCCAAAGTCGATGTGTGGGGCTGGCAGGATGACTACTTACAACCCATGCAACTGGTCAACCTAAAAAAAGATCTGTCCAAAAATTTCTTAGCGGTTACCTACCCCAAAAACAATCGTACGGTTATCCCACTGACAGATGAGACCTTCAATTCCACGACCCTTACAGCTGATGGAAACGCAGAGTATGTATTGGCGCGTACAGATTTTGGTAAACGGATCGAAAGTCAATGGAAAGGTGGCACAAAAGAAGATATCTACCTGGTCTCAACAAGAACTGGACAACGGGAATTAATTCTTTCCAACTTCTCGGGAAATGTGGCGCTGAGTCCGGATGCAAAATATGTCGTTTATTTCGATGAAGAGAAAGGAACCTGGAATTCTTATCAGATTAGCTCTAAAAGAAAGGTCGTATTAAACGAAGGTATTCCGGCATCCTTTGCTGATGAGGAGAACGATATGCCTACCGCAGCACAGGGATATGGTATGGCAGCCTGGAGCGCTGACTACAAAGGCGTATACCTCAACTCACGTTATGACATCTGGTATTTTAATCTGGATGGATCCAATAAATCCATTCTCACTAACGGTTATGGTGCTGCCTCCCAAACGACATTCCGTTACCTCCCTTTACGGCGTGATGAAGACCGTGATCTGCCATTGACACTGGACTACAAAAAAGGAGGCTTCCTGACATCATTTGACAATAAAACCAAAGAATCTGGTTTTTATCAATTTAAAGGACAGCATAATGATCCCAAAAGCCTTTTTGTTGAACCAAAAACATTTAGAAATATAAATGCTTCTGCTGATCAACAAACGATCCTTTATAGCAAGGAAGACTATAGCAATTCGCCTAACGTTTATATCAATAGTATCAAGTTCAAAGATGAACTGCAACTTTCCGATATTAACAAACAACAGGCAAATTATAACTGGGGCACCGCCGAACTTGTGCATTGGACCACACCAGCAGGTCATCAGGCGGAAGGTATTCTTTACAAACCTGAAAATTTTGACCCTGCAAAAAAATATCCGATCATTGCTTATTTCTACGAGAAACTGTCGGATGGTCTTTATACCTACCAACCACCTGCTCCTACCCCTTCGCGATTAAATATACCCTATTTCGTAAGCAACGAGTATTTGGTATTTGCACCAAATATCAGTTATGAAACCGGACACCCCGGAAAGTCAGCAGAGGAATATATCAATTCGGGAATGCGTCATTTAGCACAAAACTCCTGGGTAGACAGCACCAAAATGGGCATTCAGGGGCAAAGCTGGGGCGGCTATCAGGTAGCCCACCTGATCACACGCACCAATATGTATGCTGCAGCATGGACCGGAGCACCAGTAGTCAATATGACTTCCGCTTATGGGGGAATACGTTGGCAGTCGGGTATGTCACGTCAATTCCAGTACGAGCATACGCAAAGCCGAATCGGAAAAACCTTATGGGAGGCGCCCGAACTCTATTTGGAGAATTCGCCCCTGTTTCACATGAACAAGGTAAATACGCCTGTTGTTATTATGGCCAACGATAATGATGGTGCTGTGCCATGGTACCAAGGTATCGAAATGTTTACAGCATTGCGTCGGTTAAACAAACCGGTCTGGATGTTGAACTATAATGGCGATGAACATAATTTGATTCAACGACAAAACAGAAAAGATATACAGATTCGTGAACAGCAGTTCTTCGATCACTACCTAAAAGGAGCCCCTGCGGCAAATTGGTTGAAGAAAGGAGTACCGGCTACCTTAAAAGGAATAGACTGGGGACTTGATTACAACTAAAAACACTCAAAATAGGTCGATTTACCCAAATCGACCTATTTTTTTAACCAAAAACTAGTTTCAAAGATGCATTTTGTAAAAAAAAATCAAAAAAAATTTCAGTTTTCCGCAAAAACACAATATTTTTGAAAAACAAAATCAACAAAACTGTAATTTAATTATAAAATACAAATGTCGAACCTAAGATTCAAAGCAGTAGAGGCAGCGGGCTCACGCCAGATTGCACAATTTGAAAAAGTTGAAACTAAAAAAGCAACTGACATCTACGGAAAGAACGTTTTTTCCGTAAACAAAATGAAAGACTACCTTCCTAAAAACTCATACAAGGAGTTAGTTGCATCCATAGAAGAGGGACAGATTATTTCAAGAGATTTAGCTGAGCACATTTCGCAAGCGATGAAAACTTGGGCCCTTAATCATGGCGTTTCCCACTACACACACTGGTTTCAACCTTTAACAGGTTCGACAGCTGAAAAACACGATGCATTTTTCGAGCCTGATGAAAATGGCGAAGCAATCGAAAAATTCACGGCAGATGCTTTAGTTCAACAAGAGCCAGATGCTTCATCTTTCCCTAATGGTGGTATCCGTAATACATTCGAAGCGAGAGGATATACGGCATGGGATCCATCTTCGCCAGCATTTATCTACGAAACTGGTGCAGGTAAAACACTTTGTATCCCTACTGTATTTGTTTCCTATACTGGTGAATCATTAGATTATAAAGCACCTTTATTAAAAGCAATCAATGCTGTTGATAAAGCAGCAACTGAAGTTGCACAATATTTTGATAAATCAATCACGAAAGTAAACGCTTCTCTTGGTATTGAGCAAGAGTATTTTTTAGTTGACCTTTCTTTATACAATGCACGTCCTGACCTTCAATTGACTGGACGTACTTTATTCGGTCACATGTCTGCTAAAGGCCAACAATTAGAAGACCATTATTTCGGTGCGATTCCAGAGCGTGTATTAGCGTATATGGTTGACTTAGAAAACGAAGCATTAAAATTAGGCATTCCATTAAAAACGCGTCACAATGAGGTGGCACCATCGCAGTTTGAGTGCGCGCCAATGTACGAAGAGATCAACTTGGCAATTGACCACAATCAATTGTTGATGAATGTGATGGAGCAAGTTGCTTTGAGACATAATTTCAAAGTATTGTTACATGAAAAACCATACTCTGGTGTAAACGGTTCTGGAAAACACAACAACTGGTCTTTGATTACCAATACTGGTGTTAATCTATTGTCTCCAGGCAAAACACCTAAAAATAACCTGATGTTCTTGACATTCTTTGTCAATACCATCAAAGCTGTATTTGAGAATGCAGATTTAATGCGTGCATCTATTGCAAGTGCAAGCAACGACCACCGTTTAGGTGCTAACGAAGCGCCACCAGCAATTATCTCGATCTTCTTAGGTTCTCAATTAGACGAATTATTGGAAGAAGTAGAATCAGCTCGTGTAGCCAAGAAAGTAAAAGCTGAAGCGAACTTGTGGCACGGTATCCCTAAAGTTCCAGAATTGAAATTGGATAACACGGACCGTAACCGTACTTCACCTTTCGCATTTACAGGTAATAAGTTCGAGTTCCGCGCTGTAGGTTCTTCTGCCAACTCTGCCCTTCCAATGACGGTATTAAATGCCATCGTTGCTGCACAATTAAATGAGTTCAAAATAGAAGTAGACAAACAGATCAAAAAAGGCACGAAGAAAGATCTTGCGATCTTAAATGTTGTCCGCAAATATATTAAAGATTCTAAAGCGATCCGTTTTGAAGGAAATGGATACAGCGAAGAGTGGGAAAAAGAAGCGGAAGCACGCGGTCTTTCAAACATCAAATCTACTCCTAAGGCATTGGATGTCTATGTAAAAGAAGAATCATTGGCTTTGTTTGAAGCAATGGGTATCTACACAAGACGTGAATCAGAAGCTCGCCATGAGATCTTGTTGGAAAATTTCTACAAGAAACTTCAAATCGAGGCTCGTGTTATCGAAGAGATGGTCAATAACCAAATTGCCCCTGCATGTTTCATCTATCAAAACGAATTGATCGAAAATGTAAAAGGCCTGAAAGACTTAGGTCTGGCTCAAGCAGCATTTAGCTCACAATTGAATTTCGTAGAACGTATCTCGACACATGTAAACACAATCTTGGAACAAGCAGAAGCTATGCGTCAAGAGCGTAAAAAAGCAAATCAGATCGAAGATATACGTGAGCGATCAATCGCTTATGATGAATCGGTAAAACCATATTTTGATGTGATCCGTTACCATGTAAACAAATTGGAAAAAATCGTTGACGATAAAAAATGGCCTCTTCCAAAATTGAGAGAGATCCTATTCTTAAGCTAATATTGCTTAATATATAAAAACAAGAAGAGCATTCCTGATGGAATGCTCTTCTTGTTTTTATATATCGCCAGTTGAGCTAAACAAATACCCGACCAAGCTGCTATTTTTTCAAACGGTTATCCTCATCATTATCTCCAGCCTGCTTATTCACCGACTTAATATTGACGTTTCCAAAACGGTAAGAAAGAGACAACCTCACCACTCTACTATCGTGTCCATTACGAATGCGATAATACCCATTTTCCTGCGAACTGGTTAATCTCCGTTGTCCTCTTGTATTCAATATATCATTCACCGCTAGCTTCACATTCAGTTTTTTATCAAGAAAAGTTTTCCCTGCTCCGAGATCGATTCCATAGTAAGATTTAAAACTAAAGACACCATAGACAGCCGGTGAGAAATAATTAGCGGTCAGCTCCACATTGGTTGTCTCACCGATACGGACATCATGATTGGAGCTCACCTGAAAAGATAACTTTTCCAGCTGACGCTGGGCACCTGAGCGCTCGTCAAAATTATATTTGCTATAAAATGCAGTCAAGTTGTTGGAAGTAGTCCACCATTTAAGCACTTTAACCGGTATATTGATATTCATATTATAATAATCGAAATAGGTCAGATTCCGGTCTGTCTGTGCGATGGCCTTGGTTTCAGAATTGCTCTCTATTACCTGCGTGATCGCATCATTGGTTCTCTTATAGCCAAGACTCAACAAATAACGTTCCTTAAAGGTGTAATTCAGCTCATAGGAGTTGGTATATTGTGGATTTAAATAGGGATTACCATATTGATAGGTATATTGATCTAGGTAGTAGATAAAAGGATTCAACGCACCATAATCCGGACGGTCTATTCTTCGGCTATAGCTTAGACCAAGTTTGTGATTATCATTGATCTGTTGTTGTATAAATACCGTTGGAAAGAAATCAGTATAATTACGTTCTGTCTGCTGTCCTAAGGTTACTGAATTGCCCAATGAGCTGGTATTTTCAACACGGAGTCCGGCTTGCACAGAAAACTTTCCAAAGGATTTATTCAGCGTAAAATATGCTGCTGCGATATCTTCGTTATACAAAAACTGATTGCTCTGCTTTTCGTTTCGCACAAATTCCCCTGCAGTATTTTGATCCTCATAGATCAAAATATTATCTGTTTTCACACGACTATATTTCAGACCCGCTTCGAGTTTTGTTGTTTTGTCAAAGGGATGAACAAAATCTGTTTTGAAAACTAAAATTTTGGTATTGGACAACATGTCATTTCGAAAAATCTTTGGCATTTTAAATTCCGTCCAATTTGGATCTAAGAAACGGTTTTTCACTGTGCTGTTATCGTTATTTTTGGAATAAGAATAATCTGCATTCGCTGTCAGTTCAGTTCCCAATGTATCGAATGTCTTTTTGTAATTGAGGTTGTAAGCCAAGTAGTGATAGGTGAAATCCGAAAAGTTGCTTCCCTGTACGACTGAATCCAATTTACCTTTTTCCGAAGCGATTAAATTATCTCCCTGTCGTGTAGAATTACCATTGCTCACATTACCGTTGACGACAAAGCCAAGCACTTCTTGTTTACCAAGGTTAAAATCCGCTGCGAATTTAAAGTTATGTCCGCGATAACGAAATTTCGAATAGGAATCCGAATTGAAATAGGTTGTCCCGATTGAATCCCTGACAGAACGATCGATCGTTAAATCATTAAAACCTAAACTATTCTGGTAATTATATGAAGCAAACAGATTTACCCAACTGTTGCGATGGTTGAGCAGAAAACCGCCATCACCTTTCGTGTATTTTCCCTGTCCCAGATTGAGGTTCAAGCTAACGTTACTGCCGAATTGTGTATTTTTTTTGGTTTTGATATTGATAATACCAGCGTTTCCGGCGGCGTCATATTTCGCCGGCGGATTGGTAAGGACTTCAATCGAAGCGATTGAATTTGACGCCGTATTCTCCAACAGTCTGGAAACTTCATCCGCAGAGAGGTAAGTAGGCTTTCCGTCGATCATAATAATTACATTACTTTTACCGCGCAGGTTAATTTTTTTATTATCCAAAGTCACACCGGGAACTTTTTGCAGGAGTTCCAATGCGTTGTTTCCGGTTGCCAGTACACTATTCTCTACATTGAGTACAATCTTGTCAATTTGACTTTCAATTAACGGCTTCCGACCAACGACCTGAGCCTCGCCCAAAACTCGTGTTTCCGCCTGTAGGCGAATGGTATCCAAAGACATAATGGCCCCCGACTTCAATGCGATTTCGGTAGAGCGATAGGTTGTATAACCTACTGCTGAAACTTGTATCATATATTTACCACTAGGTACCTCCACGAACTCAATTCCTCCATTCTCTTTCGACAATGTCCCTTTCAACGGAATATCCCCCGGACTCCGCAACAGTGAGATACTGGCCGCACCAAGCGGCCCATCATCCGGACCAACAACAACGGCGTGTAGCTTTCCCTCTCCAGATTGTGCAGAAACAGTTCCCCAAGCAAAGACGAGAATTATAATAATGGAAAATAGCAACGATTTATTTTTCTGTGGTTTCATCATGTAAATCTTTATATCATCAATTAGGGCAGCAATGCTCATTTTTATATATTGATGACAACAAACCTCGGATTTTCATTACACGCTAACCAGCAGAAATAGATAGACAACCAAAAACAGTCGGTAGAAAGCCAAATAACTTCGGTAAACCGCATTTCATCCATACAATGAGATGCCCTTACTGTAATAATTCAAAAATAGGCTGCTCTACCTATAAATATGACCAACCAGCACCCTCAATCAGTACAAGAAAGAAATAGAACGACACAGATCACTTGCTCCAAAATAAAAATTCAAAAAAACAACTATATTCAAAATAAATAAAATGTATATATAAAATATTAAGCATAATATTCGTATTTTTGCAACGAAAATTAGTAAACTGATTGATGGGCATCGTGTCATTAAAGAAAAGATTCAACCGTATTTATAGCCGAGTTATTCGATTTATCCAAGGCGAGCACAGTGGTGACGCTTTGCGAAATGTATCCATCAGTATTTTACCGAGTTTAGCAATCTATTTATTAGGAACTCCGGCGAGTACCGCCATAGGAATTGGTGTAGGCTCTTTGTTGACGACCTTGACTGACCCTCCCGGTAACCGCAAGGATAAACTATCCTCTGCATTGGTGTGCATTCCGACATTCTTTGTTGCCTCGTTTCTTACAGCTTACTTATTTCCTTTTCACTGGCCCTTGGTTATTCTCCTTGGTTTAGCCGGATTTACCTTTACCTTGTATGGCCTGTTCGGTCCGCGTTATGCTGCTATCGGCAATATGACTTTGATCTTAATGAGTTTTGTCATTGGCCTGGCACCAAAACATCCCTTGGCGATCGGCCTGCAAATCACAACAGGAGCAGCTATTTATTATTTATTCAGCTTGCTACAGGCTTATATAAGACCCTATCGTTCATTGAAGCATGCGATGGCAAATGGTTTTCAGGGTTTATCTAAATTCTTGCTGATCCGTGCCCAGTCCTATGACCCCAGCATTCCACTGGACATTACCTACAGTCGCGTGGGCAAAATTCACGGTCAGATCAGTGAGCAGCAGGAACAGATCCGTTCATTGTTGTTCCGCGAGAAAAAAATTATTGGTCATCAATGGCCCAAAAGTAATTATTGGCTTAGTCAGGTTTATGGCCTGATTGATCTACATGAACTCATCATCGCCCTCGATCATGACTATGATGCAATCCGCAAGAATCTTGCAGATACGGGTAGCCTTCCTGTGATCCGTCGTGCAATAAAATTGTTGGCCTTAGAAATTGATAGCTTCTCACAGCCACATATAAGATTCCGATATGCACAGCAATTGTATTACAATACAATTAAACTGAATGAGCTCTTGACCGAGCTTAAAAACATTCAGCAACAACAAGCTGGTCCAGCCGGCCCTATCCTAAGGTCGATTATCACCAATATGGAGTCTATTCTTGAGGTACTCCGTCGGATTCAGGTTGCTTTTTATCAGAATCAGGAAATTCAGGACAAAATAGATACAGCGGAATATCAACAATTTATCAATCGCCCCCTAGGCAGTCTGAGTGAAATCAAAAATAAACTTCACCTTAAAAATCCGTTATTTCGTTTTGCGCTACGTATGGCCCTACTTTTTGGTGTTGGCGCATTGATCGGCATTCTGTTCCTAGACTTCAAATATACGTATTGGATTTTGCTGACCATCGCTATCGTAGCGAGACCGGCATTTTCGATGACCAAAACACGCAACATCGAACGGATTGTAGGTACATTTTCAGGTATTTTGATCGGCATCTTCTGTCTAGCATTCTTCCAAAGTCTCCCCTTATTACTGAGCCTATCGGCAATCGGTCTTTTTGGCTTCTTTCTATTCAACCGATCCAATTATATGGTCAGTGTTATTTTTATTACATTGGGCGTTGTCATTGCGCTAAACCTATTTGAAGGCAATATCGATCTTATTTTGGGCAGTCGTATGGCTTTTACATTGATAGGTGCATTTCTGACCATCGCAGGATACTTCTTGATTCCAGTACGCCAAAGCTCAAGCTTGGTCCATTTAGCAAAGGAGGTTGCAAGCTACAACCAACATTACTTCCAGATTATCAACCAACGGCTATCAGACAATCTACAGAGCTCCTTTGACATCCGGTTAGCACGTAAAAAGGCGCAAACAGCGATGGCACTATTTTCAGACTCCATCAACCAAATGAAGAAAGAACCTGAGCACAAATGGATAGATTGGTCCCATATCCACCATTTTCAAGCACTCTCCTATCGCGTCAATTCGCATCTAGTCGGACTTTCCATTTCCATCAGTAAAAAGAATCCGGAAGTCCTGCACAAAGACATCTATGTCAGAATAGATGAGTTAAAATCGTTATTGACAGATTTGGATCAAATAGCGGAACATATCTCACCTAGTAAAAAATAAGGTGAAATTCCGTCCTTAAAAAGTAAATAACCACGTGATTTTCAACTCAGCCTATATTTCTGTAGGTTATTGGGAACATGTATTTACAAAATAGTTTTAATTAAAAAATTGTTTTTCTTTTGCATTAATAGAAAAGAAGTTTATATTTGCAGTGTCTTCAGATGAAGATTTCTAATCAACACCTTCCTTAATCAGCAGGTCTTGATTTATAAAGAAGTGGCGAGAGACTGGCTCTATGACCCACTGGCAACCTTCAATTTGGTTGAAAAGGTGCCAAATCCTGTCCAAAGCAATATCGTTTTGGAGCATATAAATGAAATAAGACAATGATTATTACATTACACAAAACCATCAACAATTTAGGTTCATTTCAGACGAACCAACTAATAGGTAAAGGAGCAACACATAGCATTGCCATGTCTATGCGAATGCGCATGCATATGCACCTCCCAACTTGTTAAGCATCATTCTCCTTTTTCCCGGATAACGATATTAATAGACCTTTTCAGCAGGTGTGTATGCTTCCTTTTTTTCCTTGTTAACATTTTTTTGAACCCTTAAAATCTGATATATTATGTCTTCCAACAAAAATCTAAAATTCGAAACGCTACAAGTTCACGCTGGCCAAGTGGCAGATCCAACCACTGGATCCAGAGCGGTACCTATATACCAAACATCTTCATTTGTATTTGAGAATGCTGAACATGGAGCCAATCTATTTGCGCTGAAACAATTTGGCAATATCTATACACGGATAATGAATCCTACGACGGATGTTTTTGAACAACGTATTGCAGCGTTGGAAGGTGGGGTTGCGGCTTTAGCTGTTGCTTCGGGTCAAGCGGCACAATTTATCGCCTTAAACAATATTCTTGAAAAGGGAGATAACTTTGTGGCAGGTTCTAATTTATACGGTGGTACATTTAACCAGTTTAAAGTTGCTTTCAAACGCTTGGGTATCGAAGCTCGTTTTGCGACCGATGCCGAAGCAGACAAAATTGAAGCTCTTATTGACGATAAAACAAAAGCTATCTATGTGGAGACCATCGGAAATCCTAGTTTCAACATTCCTGACTTTGAAAAAATTGCTGCTGTTGCTAAAAAATATGATTTACCTTTAATTGTTGATAATACGTTTGGTGCCGGAGGTTATCTGTTCAAACCATTGGAATATGGTGCACATGTCGTCGTTGAATCTGCAACAAAATGGATCGGCGGTCATGGCACAAGTATCGGTGGTGTCATCGTTGATGGCGGGAATTACAATTGGGGCAATGGAAAATACCCACAATTTTCCGAACCATCCGAGGGCTATCACGGCTTGGTATTCTCTGAAGTATTCGGTGAAAAAGGGCCTTTTGGCAATATTCAATTTGCTATCCGCGCCCGTGTTGAAGGTCTACGTGATTTTGGTCCGGCACTTTCTCCATTCAATTCATTCTTATTGTTACAAGGACTTGAAACACTGTCATTGCGCGTCCAACGCCATGTGGACAACACCTTAGAGGTTGCCAAATGGCTTGAAGCCCATCCACAGGTAGAGAAGGTAAATTATCCAGGATTAAAAAGTTCACCGAGTTTTGCCAATGCGCAAAAATATCTTAAAAACGGTTATGGTGCTGTCCTTTCCTTCCAGTTGAAGGGTGATGCTGCTCAAAAAGCTAATGCTTTTATCGACAGCCTAGAGCTCATCAGCCATTTGGCCAATGTAGGCGACACAAAATCATTGATCATCCATCCTGCTGCAACAACACACCAACAGTTAAGTGATGAAGATCAGGCAAATGCGGGTGTATTTCCGGGGTTATTGCGCCTTTCTGTAGGGATCGAACATATTGATGATATCAAAGCCGATCTACAACAAGCATTCGATAAGATCAAATAATCAGGTACATCCATTAATTTAAACGTAATGAGCAGGCATATTTATCAACATCCCGAGCCCTTTGTATTTGAAAACGGGAAGGAACTTGTCGATTTACAGATTAGCTACGAGGTATTTGGTGAACTCAATGCTGATCGCAGCAACGTAATCTGGGTCTGTCATGCCCTGACGGCAAATGCGAATGTATTGGACTGGTGGCCGGGCCTATTTGGTGCTAACGATCTATTTAATCCGAATGATTACTACATCGTATGTGCCAATGTAATAGGATCCGCCTACGGTAGTAGCAATCCCCTATCCATCAACCCGGCAACAGGTCAGCCTTATTACCTATCCTTTCCGGAGTTTACGGTAAAAGATCTGGTCAATGCACATCAATTGCTCGCAGCTCATTTGGATATCAATAAACTTGAGGTTCTAATTGGCGGCTCGCTAGGTGGCCAACAGGCCCTAGAATGGGCCGCTTCCAACAGGATCGCAATCAATCAACTCATTGTTGTCGGCACCAATGCGGTACATTCCCCCTGGGGAATCGCTTTTAATGAAAGCCAACGTTTAGCAATTACAGCAGACCGGACCTTCTATGCCAACCATCCCGATGGTGGTAAAAAAGGGCTTAAAGTTGCTCGCTCGATTGCGCTGTTATCCTATCGCAATTATATCACCTATGACCATACACAACGGGATGAGGATGACAGTATAGTGAATGAGTATAAAGCTGCCTCTTATCAAAATTATCAAGGCGAAAAACTTGTCAAACGCTATAATGCATATAGTTATTTCTACCTGACAAAGGCCATGGACAGTCACAATTTAGCCCGAGGAAGGACTTCTTTGGAGGCAGCATTGTCCGGGATCAGCTGTCCGACATTGGTATTAGCTGTCAATACCGATGTATTGTTCCCGCCAGCCGAACAGCGATTTATAGCGCAGCATATTCCAAATGCAACTTATCAGGAGATCGAATCAAGCTATGGCCATGATGGATTTTTGATAGAGACAAAAAAACTGACTGCTATTATCCATAATTTTTTAAAGAATAAGAAAGCGTATATCAACGAATTAGTCTAAGAGAAGTAAACAATTATATAAGAGAATTTAAGAAGAGATATGAGTAATAAATTAACGATAGGGATGTTTGGGTTTGGCGTGGTAGGCCAAGGTCTCTACGACATTATCAAAACCAAAAATCTGAATCTGGAAATCAAGAAATTTGTCATCAAAAATGCGGACAAAAAACGTACGTTACCAGCGGATCTGTTTTCAACAGATGCTGAGGCAATCCTGGCGGATCCAGAAATCAACACTGTTGTCGAACTGATCGATGATGCCGAAGCTGCATACAAACTGACTGTACGCGCATTGAAATCAGGCAAAAATGTGGTATCTGCAAATAAAAAGATGATTGCCAGTCACCTCGAAGAGTTGGTAGATATTCAACATGAATATGGTACCAGCCTACTTTATGAAGGCGCTGTCTGTGGAAGTATTCCTATTATCCGTAACTTGGAAGAATACTATGATAACGAGCTTTTGCATTCGGTCAGCGGTATATTCAACGGATCTTCCAACTACATTCTTTCGAAAGTCTTTAATGAAAACCAACAGTATGCAGATGCGCTAAAAAAAGCGCAGGAACTGGGTTTTGCTGAAACAGATCCTACTCTTGATGTTGGCGGATATGACCCTAAATTTAAAGTCTGTATCGTCGCTTCACATGCTTATGGTATCTATGTCAAACCAAATGATGTCTTCAACATCGGTATTGACAAATTGGGTCAACAGGATATTCGCTTTGCAAAGGAAAAGAACTTAAAAATCAAGTTGATCCCTACAGCCAAAGAGATCGACGGTAATAAGGTCGTGCTTTATGTACTTCCTCGTTTGGTAGGTAAAGAAAGCATGTTATACAATGTAGAAAATGAAAATAACGGTGTATTGGTCAAAGCTGCCTTTGCGGATGAGCAATTCTTCTATGGCAAAGGTGCGGGCGGTCACCCTACTGGCTCGGCAGTATTGTCGGATATTGCCGCATTACGCTACGGTTACCGTTATGAATATAAAAAGCATTTAGAATCCAGTGCCTTAAACTATAGCCAAGATTATCTGCTCAAGGTCTATTTAAGATACACTGACGATCAACTGATTGAAAAATTAAATTTCAGTGAGATCACAGAAAGATATTACGCAGCAGATTTCAAATATGTTATTGGCTATATTAATCTTCAACAAATTGCAGCTCACAAGGCGGATTTGGACCAAGAGGGCAATTTCATTGCTGAGATCGCGTAGGCAATCAACAAACCAACCTACCATTAAGGGGTGTTCCAAAGAATTTGGACACCCCTATTTTTTTGGAACACATTCCCGGCAGTCTCTTTTTTAATTATTCGATCCCGGGCAAGTTAGCTTTTACTTTTTGGGTACCTACTGCTATTAATTAGCAACTACATCTATGAACAAACCTTAGTTTGTACTAGTGTTGCTTTTTAAATGCACGGTCATTACCCCGCCTTTCACTAATTGTTCAAAAGGAAGCTGCCAACCTTTCCAAGGTTTATTATTCAATCGAATCTGACCAACATAAAAACTATCCGGATCCGTCTTTTTAACCTGAATTGTAAATTTGTTTTTTCGTAAAGTTTTGGGTAGTTGTATCGTAACTTTATCAAACAGAGGAGCTCCTATCTGAAAGGCAGGATTTTCAGATGTTAAGCTTCTCACATCGAATAAACCGATACCTGACAGTACGTACCAAGCGCCCAATTGGCCTTGATCTTCATCCTGTCCATAGCCATAACCGTGTATAGGATCGTTACCATAAAATTCGTTTGAAATAGCCCGTACCCATTTTTGACTGAGGTCAGGTCTTCCTGAGAAATAAAACAACCAGGAGATATGTAAGTTGGGCTGATTTCCATGGTTATACAAGCTTTCAATTCCTGCGAAGGCATCAATGTGGGTTCCTCCTCCAAAAACGTTCTTTTGTGATACTGTAAATATACTGTCCAAGCGTTGATTGAATAGATCCTTTCCCACGAGCTTAACCAATTCCTGCGGAACGTGTGGCACATAAAACGTATACTGCCAGGCATTTCCTTCCTGAAAACCACGCCAAGGTTGATAAGGATTAAAATTTGGAATAAATTTCCCTAAACTGTCTTTTGGTCGCATGAATTTAGTCGATGGATCGTATAATCCTTTCCAAGCAGTTGAAAGTTCATGAAGTTTTCTGTAGTCTGCATCACGGCCGAGTGATTTTGCATATTGCGCTGCTGCGGCTGCCGAAAATGCATATTCTAACGTATGAGAAGCGCCAAAAGGTGATCCAGTGGTCAATAATTCGGGACTCCCGGTATTGTCCTGAATATAGGGAGAATAACCTTTATCGACAAATACCCCCACATCGAGCTTACCAGCTCCCGGAATTCGCCCGCGCGATTCAAGTTCATTTTTTCGTACAGCTTCATAGGCGAAATTCGTGTCGTAATCCCGGATCCCAACGTTATAGGCCGCAGCAATCGCCAATCCTGTAAAGTTAGTCCCCACACCGGAGACATATTTACTATTGGCAATACCATCACCAAGCCAGCCCGCATCGCGGTAAACCAAGAGTTGGCTCTGTACCCAATCGTTGTAATAATCAGGATAAGCAATCGACCAGAGTTGTGTCAGATTCCAAAATGCCCCCCAGATCGCATCTGTATTATAGTGTTGATGTATAGGTTTTCCTTGCGCATTTAAAGCGATCTGGCCAACTGAACCATCATTTTTGGGATAAGCCCCATTGATATCACTGGCAAGTCCCCGTCCAAGCAGGGCATGGTATAGTCCTGTATAAAATTTTACGCGGTCTGCTTCTTTACCACCTTCCACCAATATCCTTCCCAGTTCGTTGTTCCAGGTCTTGAGCGCTTCCATCTTCGCCTGATCAAATGTCAGCTCCTTGGCCTCTTGCTGCAAGTTTAGTCGTGCATTATCTACAGAGGTATAGGACAAGCCCGTCTTGATTGTAATGGATTCATCGGATTCCGTATCAAACTGAAGAAATATCCCGGCACCCTTCCCTTGTATCGTTTTCTTTTCTTTAAAAATCACCGAATCTTTAAATGTACCATAGGATTTGGGCAACTTGTTGAGCTCGGCAAAGAAATACATCTTTACAGTGGCTCCCTGTTGGTATTTCTGCACATAGACCGGATTAGTGACCACATACCCCCATACAGACTGATGATCATAATTGACCTCAGCATCCACCACAGGACCGCTTTCTCCCATGACATGTCCAATATCAAATATAATATTAGCAGCATCTGTTTTTGGGAAGGTATAACGATGGAAGCCGACCCTTTTTGTAGCAGTCAGCTCCGCCAGGACTGCATAATCTTTCAATTTCACCCGATAATAGCCTGAGGTAGCAAATTCGTCTCTCTTGTCAAATGATGATCGGTAACCGCTTTGTGGCTGGTCCAGTTTACCTGGAACTGTTTTAAGCTGTCCTACCGAAGGTGCAAAGGTAATCCCGCCGACTTGAAACTCGTGAAAATTTGCGAAACCTTCGATCGAGTTGTGTCTATCATCATAGCCCACCGCCTCCCAACCGGACTTATTACCATAACTTCCATCAGTACTTGGTGCCAATTTTGCCATCCCAAAGGGGACTGCTGCTGGCGTGTAAAAAAAATATCTACTATGGACAGATCCAATATTCGGCTTTACCAATGTAGTTAAATCAATCTGCTGTTGTCCTTGCGCACAGTTCACACTGAAGAGTATGCAAAAAAAATAAAATATGAGCTGCTTTACCATTGTTATCAATTAGGTTCAAAAACAAATCTACGAAAAATAAACTATGTATAAACATGAAGGTAAAGTTTATTAAAAAAAGCAGATAACGGCTAGCACTAAAAAACACCATCAGATTGTAAAAATTTAAATACCGCACCAATTATATCCTATAAAAAGCTTAAAACAATGGTTATTTTTATATTTTTGCTTGTACATACATAATAATAAATAACCAAGAACTTTTAATTCAGAAAGTTCGATCTAAAATCAGTGATCATCACTCTTATTTAACAATATAATACGTAAAGGCTCTGAAATGCCTCAACAATTCAACCAATAACAATAGTTCTCATGAAAAGAAAACTGACATTTTTTAGTCTTACATTTATTTTATTCGGAAGCAGCCTGTCCGCTCAACAAAAAGCAGCATCAAAAGGGACAGAACTTAAGCTCGCACAAACCATTTTAGCAGATCAAAAGTTAAAATATGTTGACAGTTTGGCCCGACAGGTCATCAAAGAAGGTTTTAATGCTGGAAGTGGTTATTCACAGATCTGGGCACGGGATCTCAATACATTTATTGAAACTGCATTGGAGGAAAGGTCGCCTGCCGATGTCCGGGGTGCGATTCTCTTATTTTTCCAAATGCAACAGCCTAACGGCGAGATGGTAGATGGTTATGTGCTCAAGAAAGATTTTACCTGGCATGACGATACGCCTTATTATTCTAATAATGCACCCGATCATGTTGGATTTAAAAATACAGTCGAGACTGACCAGGAGAGTTCTTTAATTCAGTTACTGGGCAAATACGTACAAAAAACCAATGATTACAGTATCCTTGACGAATCCATCGGTGGACTTTCCGTCAAAGAACGTATACAACTCATGCTGGACTACCTTAAACGAGAGCGGTACAATACAAAATATAATCTACTATGGGGTGCAATGACAGCAGATTGGGGTGACGTACAGCCACATGACGATTTTGGCTGCGATTGGAACGAACTTTCAAATGAGGCCATTGACGTATACGACAATGCTATGCTCATCATTGCCCTACAGCTATTGATTGAAATACAACCCAATGCTGCGAAGACCGCTGACTGGAAGGACTTTAAAAAAGAGCTTGAAACAAACAGCAGACGCTATCTTTGGGATCAAAAAAGGCAGAAATTTATCCCCCATATCTATCCAAAGTCATCTCCCCTCCCTAAAGGTTTCGATGAAAATAAGATTCATTACCATGGCGGAACAGCAATTGCGATTGAAGCTGGCTTACTCAAACGGAGCGAAATAGCAACTGTCAATAAGCAGATGCTCGAAAATGTACGTCTCTCAGGGATGCCAAGTATTGGTCTTACGCTTTACCCGACCTATCCCGTTGGATTTTTTAAAGGCTGGATGGCTGAGCCTTATCACTATCAAAATGGTGGTGACTGGACCTGGTTTGGTGGAAGAATGATTCAGCAGCTTATCCAACACGGATTCTATCAGGAAGCCTACGATGAACTACAGCCAATGATTGATCGTGTGGTCAAGAATAAAGGTTTTTATGAATGGTATGGAAAAAATGACGTCCCAAGTGGATCCGGAAAATTCAAAGGTTCGGCTGGTGTATTGAGTAAAGCCATCGCGATGATCAATCAATGGGCATCGGAAACGGCTACTCAACAGCAATAATACTATACATGAAATGATCCAATAGCTTGCCGCTACTGGATCATTTTATGTTTTAATAATCTCTTCGGCTTTCAACCGTGTAGGTAAAGCTTTCTGCACGATAGAAACCCAGATTATATTCAATTGGCTTTCCAGATTGATCAAAAACAAATCGCTTCCGTGACAAAATAGGATCCCCAATATTAATTTCGAGTTTATCTGCGATAAATTTATTTGCTGCAATGGCATCAATTTCCTCTTGCGAAAGATCAGCCACCACATGATAGTCAGCTTCCAATATTTCATATAAAGGACGTTTAAAATCTTCGTCACCTGTCAAGCCGATACGTGGATGGAAATAAGATATGAAATAGACGAATGGATCATCTTTCTTGCCCCGCAGCCGCTCCAGTTTCAACAGCTTTTGATCCTCATCGACAGCAAAAAATTGTGTAACAGCTTTATCTGGTACCACCCAGCTCACGTGTAATTCGAAATTCTTCACCTCGATCCCGCGATTCTTCATCTCCTGCGAGAAGCTCAACCAATTTTTGGATTTCGAACTGAATTTCGAACTGGCAACTTTGGTGCCGATCCCTTTCTTTCTGATCAGTAGCTCTTCATATACCAGCTTATTAATCGCCAGACGCAAAGTGGAGCGGGAAATAGCCAAGCGTTTGGCTAGCTCTATTTCATTAGGCAACATCTTCCCCTCAATATATTCCGGCTGTTTTATCAACTCCCGCAATAGATTTTCTGCTTGTATATGCAGCGGAACTGGACTTTTGTGATCTATTTTTAAATTCATTACATAATATTACTTAGCTAAAATAAGATTTTTTGCATAATTAAAAAAATAGATATATGTTTGTATGTATATACATATAAAACTTATAAACCAGGTATGTCTAAGAATTTTATCATTATTTTATGCATCGTTTCACTGGGGGGACTGCTTTTCGGGTTCGATATGGCTGTTATAGCCGGAGCTTTACCGTTGGTCAAGCAGTTTTTCGGACTGTCACCAGCACAGGAAGGTGTTTTTGTTAGTTCAGCACTGATCGGATGCATTATAGGTGTATTTTTTACAGGATCTTTTACAGACAAATATGGTCGTAAACAAGCCTTCATTGTTGCGTCCTTACTTTTCTTATTATCTGCGATCGGCTGTGGATTCAGTCCCAACTATACTTTATTGATTCTCAGCAGAGGTATTGGTGGACTAGGCGTGGGCATCGCTTCTATCGTTGTGCCACTTTATCTTGCCGAAATATCACCCAGTAAATTCAGAGGTAGATCGGTTACCTGTTATCAGCTGGCAATCACCTTTGGTATCCTCATCGCTTATATTAGCAATTACTTTATTCTTCAATTGCATTCATTGCCGCAGACAGAACTTTGGCGGGGTATGTTTTTAGTTGGTGCAATCCCTGCTATCCTACTCTGCTTGGGCGTTTATTTTATTCCAGAAAGTCCCCGTTGGCTTGCAAAAAATGGGCGCAGCGAAGAGGTTGCTGTCATCAGTGCCAAACTTGGTCTGACAGACTTACATGATTCGCCAAGTCCAGCCAAAGGAAATATAAGAGATTTGTTTTCACCTATTTACCGCAGGGCTTTTCTCTTGGGCTTGTTCTTACCCTTGTTTTCTCAACTCAGTGGGATCAACGCGATCGTCTATTACGGACCTAGCATCCTCCTTGAATCGGGTATTTCTTTAGCTAATTCCTATCACGCGCAATTGTTTTTCGGCGCTGCAAATGTCTTATTTACCTGCTTTGCTATTTGGAAGGTAGATAATTGGGGAAGAAGACCTTTATATATTTTAGGTACATTGGGTGCAACCATCAGTTTGATCGCGACAGGCTATCTTTTCAGTCTGGAACAGACAAATAATGTCGCATTGATTGTTTCCATCCTCTCATTCTTGTTTTTCTTTGCTTTTTCTATCGGTCCATTGAAATTTGTGGTGGCAGCTGAAATTTTTCCCAATGCCATACGGGCCCGAGCAATGGGGATAAGCATTATGGTCATGTGGATTTCCGATGCTATCGTTGGACAGCTGACTCCGATTTTGCTGGCATCCTGGGGTGCTCATTATACCTTTTGGTTATTCGCTTTCTTCTGCGCAATAGCTTTTATCGTTGTATTGGGCTATCTACCTGAAACAAAAGGAAAACCTTTGGAAGATATTGAAAAATATTGGATTGAAAAATCTAAGAAAAATTCCAGCAATCAAAACGCATAATATCATCTTAAAAACATCATATCAATTAAGTCAATTTTTACATACGCAATAAATAACATCTTATGTATTCCAATACTCAAACGACATCTTTTCAATACGACATCTTACCGACATTTCCAGTTCAGGGCAAATTGTCAAACTCATATTATGAGTTGGTCGATCACCTGATCGAACATAATATACACTGCATAGATGGATTTGTCGGCGTAAATTGGGAAATACCAGTGGCACAGATTGAGCAGGAATTTGTTAAACGGGGATTAAAGGTAAGGTTTGTTTCTATGGAAACAGCATTCCTGCCCGAATCAAGCATTCAGGAGAAGGTTGCCCCCTATCTGGGTGGCGATGATCCATTATTCGGAAAAAAAGCGTCCCTTCAACTGGCAGCATACTTTGATGGCGTAAAGTTGGCCGCTTTTGAGGAAATCCTGAATAATGCAGCTGCCAATGAATACATCTTTTTTTACGGTCCGGGAGCAGCACTTTTGGATAACTCCGGTAAAGTAATGTACATCGATCTGCCCAAAAATGTACTTATCCAACGGATGCGTGCCGGACAGGCCTGGAATTTGGCTTGTGCTAAGCAAACGAATCAAAAAGAACTTTACAAACGTTACTATTTTGTCGACTGGGAGCTCCTCAACCGACACAAACGAACGATATTATCCCGGGTGGAGATCCTGGCCGATCAGCTATCCCTGGGAAATCTACCCTGGATTTCAGGAAACGATTTAAAAGAAACCTTACATGCCATGTCCGAAAACTATTTTCGGGTAAGACCAACATTTGAGCCCGGAGTCTGGGGCGGACAATGGATGAAGGAACATTTAACGGGTATCGATCAACAGGCAAAAAACTATGCTTGGTCTTTTGAGATGATCGTCCCCGAAAATGGTATATTACTTGAAAGCAATGGACAGGTGCTCGAAATTTCATTTGACCAACTGATGTTTCAGGAGAGTTCAAATATATTGGGCACTGCACAGCCACGTTTTGATGTTGAGTTCCCAATCCGGTTCAACTTTCTTGACACTTTTGATGGCGGCAATCTTTCGATTCAGTGCCACCCCAGTCCAAGTTATGCCAAAACTGAGTTTGGAGAAAATTTCACACAGGACGAATCCTATTACATCGTTGACAGAAAAGGAGATGCTCAGGTTTATCTGGGATTCCAAGAAGATATTGATGCCGACCAATTCCGTACTGTGCTTGAACAGAGCTTCCATACGGGTGAGCCCATTGCGATTGACAAGTACGTCCAAAAATTTGACTCACAAAAGCATCAGTTGTATCTGATTCCACATGGTACTGTACATTCTTCAGGTACAAATAACCTCGTGCTAGAAATCAGTGCCACCCCTTATAACTACACCTTTAAGATGTACGACTGGGTACGTCCAGACTTAGATGGTAAACCACGTCCATTGAATATTGACAGAGCTTTCTCCAATCTCAACTTTAACCGGAAAGGTGATGTTGTAAAAAACACGCTCTTGTCACAGCCTCAGATTGATGTGCTCGATACACAGTCGATAAAAGTACATTTACCGACACATGAAGATCATTTCTATGATGTTTTCAGCTACGAATTTGAAGATGAAGTGCACATTGAAACAAAGGGGCAATGCCATATTATGATGCTCGTTGAGGGGGAAGCCGTAGAACTGACGACTGCCAATGGGATGAAAAAAATCTTCCATTATGCGGAGACATTTGCTGTTCCCGCCGCTGCGAAATCTTATTCACTCCGTAATCTGGGAGCTAGCCAAGCGAAGGTCATACAGTCTTTTGTCAAAGACTCTAAATGTTAATTTAAGTATACTAACGATAAAAAACAGCATCATGAGAAATTTATATTTCGCGCTATCTACTTCATTGTTAATCTTATCCTGCAATGGCGGAGGAAATAAATCTACAGGTAGCAACACACAGCAGAGCACTCCACAGGATAGTAGTTTCCAGCTCGTTAAAGATATGGCGACCAATGTTATCAAAGCTGGCTTCAATGCCGGGGACGGCTATAGTGAGGTGTGGATCAGAGATTATAATACCTTTATTACGTTGGCGACCAAAGTACATCCCCATGCCCAGATCAAAGATCAGTTGGGTATATTTTTCAAATTACAGGGTGCCGATGGCAATATCGCTGATGGTTTTGTCAAAAAATCCAGCCTAAAGAATGGCGTTTCCGACTATTATACAATCACCAATCCCTTGGCACCGGAATATGCTGGGCATAAAAACACGGTTGAAACCGATCAGGAAACATCCCTGATCCAGGCGGTACACAAATATATCATAGCAACTAAGGACAGTTCCTTTCTGGCACAGAAAATCGGCGAAACGAGTGTAAAAGATCGTATGGAACAGGCTTTGCAATTCCTAATGGATAAACGCTACAATAGCACCTACGGATTATTATGGGGGGCCACAACGGTTGATTGGGGTGATGTTCAACCCGAACATGATTGGGGAGTACATTTAGATGAAAGTTCACATATTGCACTGGACATATACGATAACGCTATGTTTTTAATTGCACTGGACAATTACATTGACCTTTTTCCTGAAAAAAAGGAAAAATGGGGTAAGGTTCGGGAGATGATCGCAAACAATACGATGAAACATCTTTGGGATGATAAAAATGAAAAATTCATTCCGCATATTTATATTAAAGGTTCGCCATTTCCGAAGGATTTTGATGAAAACCAGATCTATTACCATGGTGGAACTGCGATTGCTATTGAAGCAAACCTGCTCAGCAAAGAGCAGATCAAAACGTCTTTGGACAAGATGATCAAAAATGTAAAGGATGCAGGTGCTGCCACCATTGGTCTAACGGTATACCCGACCTATCCGGCAGGTTTCTTCAAAAACAAAGGCATGTATCCCTATGGTTACCAAAATGGTGGAGACTGGACCTGGTTTGGGGGAAGAATGATCCAACAATTAGTTAAAAATGGTTTCCAACAGGAAGCCTACGAGCAGATCAAGCCCATGTTGGCTCGTGTTATTAAAAATAAAGGTTTCTACGAATGGTATACCAAAGACAATAAACCTGAAGGCTCAGGAACTTTCAGAGGCGAGGCTGGTGTACTTTACGATGCGATCAGCCTATTGGAAAATGCCGGGAAATAACCCACAGTATTTATACACGACAAATAAAAAAGGGTGTCCGAAAAGATCGGACACCCTTTTTCTTTATTCAATTTTTGTTCACATTCCCTACAGCTTCTTTCCAAATATTCTATAAGCGCAATCATCCTCCAATCGCATCTTTCCAATATCCAAAAGTCAGGTTTCCAATATCCTATAAGTATTGACTGAGTATTGCTTCAGTATAGCCTGAGTATCTATTCAGTTGTATTATCGTCAATGGATAAAACTACTTGCGCTGTACTTTATCATTGCTAGAACCTGACTGTATCCGTAGCGATAAATGGCAATCGGTAATTACCTGTGTCGATACGAACCTTACCATGTAATGCTTTTAAGGCCGTACTGTCCTGGCTTCCCGTTTGGTAGATATATACATTTTTCAGATTAGGAATATCCTTCAAATTTGACAAACCCTTTGCGGTTACTTTTGTTCCCACCAGATTGAGATAGATCAACTTTTGCAGTCCTTTCAATTGTGACAAACCTCCATCGGACACTTTTGTATTCTCGAGATGCAAACGCGAGATGACAGGCATGGATTTTATTGTAGAAAAAGCCTGATCGGTAATTGCGGTATGCCCTAGTTTCAGCTGAACGATATTCTCTTTAATGGCCAATAGATCTTGTAGATCCTTATCATTAAACTGTGGATAGTTGATGGCATTGACCAGCACGAGATTATTTTCTTTAGCCACAGGAATAATTTTAATACCTTTTGCCTGCCAGGCATCGACTTTATCCTTTGGTAAATCGGGTGCTTTGGGAAAATCTGCATACAATACCGGGGAAGCTTCCTGCTCCCCTGTTTCTAACTTTTTCAATATTGCTGCTATTTCTTTGGTCTGTGTGAGTTGGTTCACTTTTTTATCGAAGTTCGCTCCTTGTTCAATCCACCAGGCGATCAATTTGATCTGATCAGGACTGATTGGTGTGCGCCCTTTTGGTGGCATTCTTTTTTTGTGCCCTTCCGGTAAGATCAATCGTGCATACAGCTCACTTTCTTTGGACTTGTTATCGACCAGTACTTTACCATTCTCTCCTCCTTTTAGCAGGCTTTCCTTAGTATGTAAGGCCAATCCTCCCTCCTGTTTACGATCACCATGACAGCTTTGACAACGCTGCTTGAGTATGGGCTGAATAATACCATCATACACGGCAGCCTCTTGTACATTCTCAACGATTAATACCTCTTCGCTGCTCTCCTTCACTCCAAAAGTCTTTTTCATTGCTTGCGGCATCGCTTCAATAAAGTAACCCTTGCCATGTGTCAGGGTGCCACCGTAGTGTCCTGTAATTCCCAGCAATACGACCAGGATCAAAAATAACCAAAAGCGGAACCTAATGATCTTTTTTGACCATTGCAACGTTTCACTTTTTTCACGATAGAGCACATAGAGTAATATGCTGCACCCCGCCACCACAATGCCCAACCATTGGTGGTAATTGAGCACCTGTATTTCATAACCACCATTGCGTGATAGCAGAAATCCTGAGAACGCCGCAAATACAGCTGCTATACTACCTAATAACAAGGATAACCTAATCGCAGGCCGGTATGGATTTTCCTTCTTGAATAGCTCCAAAAATGCCATCACAAATGCGATCAATAAAATTCCGATGGGTAAATGCACTAAGATGGGATGAAACCGTCCCAAAAAGGCCATCAATTCTTCAAGGAAAACCATCATTCTTTATACCTGTCTTTGAGTAAGTTCAACATATATACATTTACCGACCATTGGTCAGCTACGGGTTGCTGCGTAAAAGGTAGTGTTGGCAGATAGCCCGCCGGACCAAACTCTGTGGTGATGGTCAACACCTTAGCTCCATTTTGCTTATGCTTCTTAACGATCTCATCCCACCAGGCCAAATGTTGATCTACAGTATTTTTCCATTCTGGTGCCGCAGGATCATTGACCTGTGGTCCTTCAGGGTGTCCGATCCGAGCATGGATATGTTCTGTCCGGGCAAGCGCCAAAGCTACCGCTTCTTGCTGGTCACCGAGCAGGGACTCATGTACATTGCACCAATGTGAAATATCCAAAGCAAGCCTTAAGGAAGGAATCTTTGCTAAGTAATCTTTGGTCAGGTGCGCCGCAAAGCTAAATCTACCACGATGCGTTTCATGGTATACCGGAACATGCTGTTTTTCCACGACGACCTGGCCAATATCAATCAATTGTTTATTTTGTTCAAAGGAATAATACTCCTTACCTGTATGGCAGTTGATATAATCAGGTTTCATACCTGCAGCTTCTTCCAGATTACGTTTAAAGCTTTCACGATACTGTTCGAAGGAAGCTCCAGAACCACCGGAAAGCAAACCTAAGCTCAGACCGTATTTTTGTAGGGCATCGATCATTTCCTTCCGTTCTTTCAGATCTCCGGGTAGCCAGGCTTCGACACCTTGATAACCTGCTTTCTTAACACGTTCACAGAATCGATCCCAGGAATCGGTATTTCCCCAATTGGTACAATAATATTTGATATGTAGTTTCTCTTGCTTCTGAGCTAAAAGTGTAAAAAAATTGGCCATCAGAAGTATTAGTAATAGGAATCGTTTCATTATTTAAATAATCGCTTGTATAAGTTCGCCTTCCACATCCGTCAAACGGAATGGTCGGCCCTGAAATTCATAAGTAAATTTTTCGTGGTCAAAGCCAAGGAGATGGAGCATGGTTGCGTGGACATCGTGTACGGAAGCCCTTCCTTCAACACCCGCAAAACCGATATCGTCAGTTTGTCCATAACTGATGCCATTGCGCACTCCGCCGCCCGCCATCCAAATGGTATAGGCATCGGTATGATGGTCTCTACCCAGAAATGGCATATCACTATTATCCCGGTTCTCCTGCATCGGCGTGCGTCCAAACTCGCCTCCCCAGACCACCAATGTATCTTCGAGTAGACCACGTTGCTTCAGATCCAAAATCAATGCCGTCATCGGACGATCAATCTCCCGACATTTATTTCTAAACCCAAGATCTATCGAGTCCGATGCATTGGTACCATGGCTATCCCAGCCCCAATCAAATAACTGTACAAAACGTACCCCCTGCTCAACGAGCTTGCGGGCCAATAGACAATTATTTGCAAAAGACTCCTTTCCGGGTTCGGTACCATATAACTCATGGATATAAGCTGGTTCATTATTGATATTCATCACCTCAGGTACTGCAACCTGCATTTTATAGGCCATTTCATATTGCGCAATCCGGGACAGTGTCTCTGGATCTTTAAATGTGTCATACTCTGTTTTATTCACATTATTGATCGCATCAATAAGATTTCGCTTCATGTCCCGATCCATGCCCTCGGGGTCAGCAATATACAGAACGGGATCTCCCTTTGAACGACATTGAACTCCTTGATAAACCGACGGTAGAAAGCCACTTCCCCAGACGCTCTTTCCCGCATCCGGTGTTTTACCACCAGAAGTTAACACCACAAACCCTGGTAAATTGCTGTTTTCAGAACCTAGACCATAGGTCACCCATGAACCGATACTCGGACGTCCCAGACGGGCACTCCCGGTATGCATAAACAGCTGTGCCGGTCCATGATTAAACTGATCGGTATGAACAGCTTTCAAAAAACTAACATCATCAACTACCTTACTGAAATGTGGTAAATGATCGGATACCCAAGCGCCACTTTGACCATATTGCTTGAAGGTAGCCTGTGGTCCCAGCATTTTAGGTACCCCTCGAATAAAGGCGAACTTCTTACCTGCCAAAAGCGATTGTGGACAGGGTTGATTATGCAGTTTCTGCAATGCAGGCTTATAATCAAATAGTTCAAGCTGTGAAGGGGCTCCCGCCATATGTAGATAGATGACACTTTTGGCCTTGCCAGGGAAATGTGGCGATTTAGGGATCAATGGATTTAGGGCATTGAGATCCAGACTCCCTTTAGATTTAGATGAATCCCATCCGCCGCAACCAGCCAATAGGCCTCCAAGTGCAATTCCACCGATACCAGCAACGCAATCTTTCAGGAAATGTCTTCTTGTCACAGCCTTCAATTCAGATTGCTGTGCCTCTTCAATTAGTTTATTCAGATCTTTCATTCAAGTAAATCTTTTGTAACAGCATCATTCTATCAAGAACCTGCTATTATCTTAGTTTATCTATTATTTTAAGCTTCCGTCAATCGTACTCACTCACTCACTCACTCACTCACTCACTCACTCACTCACTCACTCACTCACATCAATTATCTTTGCGTCTATTCTTTATGATTTTGTCAAAAACTCATCTAAATTCAATAAGGCATTTGCCACCAACATGTAAGCGGCTTTGGAGGACAGTTTTTTGCTATTGTCCTTTGCCAAATCACCGCCCAGGTATTTCGCGGCTGAAGCTGGTGTTTTGTTAAATTCGGCAAGCGCTTTTTGGTAGAGCAATTCGAGATCAGCAATCTTCTTGGGATCAGCCTCCCGAAGCATTGCCCTTCGATAGCCTGCACCGATACTATTTTTTGTATTTCCTTTGCCTTCCCGCTCCATGATTTCGCCCAAATGTTTTGCAGCTTCGAGATATACTGGATCATTGAGCGTCGCCAAAGCCTGCAATGGTGTATTAGTCCGTATACGATCAACCAGACAGACCTCCCTACTGGATGCATCAAAGGAAACAAAGGATGGATAAGGACTGGTACGTTTTAGGAAGGTATAGACACCGCGTCTAAACTGATCTTCACCCTCACTTTTCACCCAGGACTCACCACTATACACTGTCATCCAGACACCATCCGGTTGATAAGGCATGACACTCGGCCCATACATTTTATTGCTTAACAACCCACTGACGGCCAAAGCCTGATCGCGGATCTGCTCTGCGGAAAGTCGGAATCGTGGTCCCCTTGCGAGATAATAATTTTGGGGATCTTTTTGTACATTGTCACTATTTAATGTTGACGACTGCCTATAGGTGCCCGATAGGACGATCTCACGAACCAATTTTTTCATGCTCCATTTTTTTCCATTCATAAGATCTAGGGCCAGATAATCCAATAATTCACGATGAATCGGTGGTGTACTCTGTGTACCCATATCACCTAATGGTTCAACCAGTCCCCGGCCGAAGAGCTGCGCCCAGACACGGTTAACCAAAGTGCGGGCAGTCAATGGATTTTCTTTACTAACAATCCACTGTGCGAAGCCCATACGATTTCGAGGGGCTCCCTTTGGAAAATCATTCAGTGACTCCGGAACCATAGGCTGTACTTCCGCACCCAAAGACAAACGATTTCCGCGGATAAATACATTGGTTTTCCGCTGCATATCCTTCGGGTTTTCGATCATAACAGGCACTCCTTCGGGCTGTAGATTGACGAGCTGCAAAAAGGTACGTTGCAGATGCTGATTTTCCATTGGTTTCCCGAGAGGAAAATCTTCGCGAAAAGCAAACCATTCAATCATACATATTGGCTGACCAGCTGCAACTGCTGCATTTTTAAAGACCAGGTAGAGATCATGTACACCTGTAGTTGGTACGATCGGTGCTTGAATAACCTGTCTTCCCGAAGTTTTCGGTAAATCCACATTGGTTAACAGGGGACCATGAGGGTTATTGAGGTGCACCTCCATTTTCCCTCCGACCGCATCGGTCCAGAAATTCATGAAGAGTTGTTTTTTGCCATCCAATGTAATTGCTTTCAAACGAGCCGATCCGCTATTGCGCACACCAAGCCATTTTGTATCGTACAATGCACCATCCACAATCTGATCACTATAATGCGCATGAATCTTGGGTTCTAGCGTATGCAGAAACAGGTCTGCTGATTTCACCTCGTTTACATTTCCATTTGCTGCCAGCCAATGCTTAATGCTATCGATACGTTTTTCGTCCTGTGCAGCGTAAAAACGTAACTTCGGATGATCTCCCTGTGTATCTTCATCCCTTGTATTATTGAAAAATGCCAGCGATTTATAGTATTCTTCAAATTTAAACGGGTCATAGGTATGGCTATGGCATTGTACGCATTCAAATGTTGTACTCAACCATACCTGATAACTGGTATTTAAACGGTCCAGCACGGCCGCCATCCGAAACTCCTCACTATCGGTTCCCCCCTCATCGTTATTCATCGTATTGCGGTGAAAAGCAGTTGCGATAAGCTGATCTTTGGTTGGTTGTGGCAGAAGATCTCCTGCGAGCTGCTCAACTGTAAATTCGTCGTAAGGCATATCGTTATTTAAGGCTTTGATCACCCAGTCCCGATAAGGCCAAATACTACGGGATCCGTCTTTTTCATAACCTTTGGTATCTGCATACCGTGCCATATCCAACCACCAACTGGCCCATTTTTCACCATATTTGGAGGAGGCTAATAAGCTATCAACTCTACGGGAATATGCATCGTCGCTCTCATCTTCGATAAAAGCACGGGTTTCGGCTAATGTGGGTGGTATACCGATGAGATCCAGATAAAGTCTCCTTAATAAAGTAGCTCGGTCGGCTTCATCGGCAAATGTCAGATCTTTGGACTTCAACTTATCCTGAACAAAATAGTCAATGTCATTATTCACCCCTTTGGGTTTTATTCCAAATAGTCCCGCAAACGAAAAGGTTTTGGGTACTTCAACGTCTTTAGGTAATGTGTAGGCCCAATGTTCACCCCACTTCGCACCTTGATCAATCCATTTTTTTAAGATGGCGATCTCATCATCATTCAGTTTGGGTGCATTGTAAGGCATACGTAGTTCGGGATCATCCGACAGCAATCTTTTCATAAACTCGCTATGTTCCGCATCCCCCGGAATAATCGCCGATTTGCCAGACTCAGCTTTGGCAAAAGCTTCATTTTCGAAAAGAAAACTAAGCCCTCCATTTTTCTTCACGCCACCATGACAGGTAATACAGTGTTTATTTAATATCGGTTTGACATCTGCACTAAAATCTATTGTTTCTTCTTTGCGAAATGTAAATATTGCAATGCAGGCGACAACTACGGCCAATGATGCTAACACCATTAATTTTCTATTCATAGCAATAAGGTCTATTCTATATTAGTCAGTTATTAGGTTTATTTATAATTTTTATTTCACTATTCCAGTATCAGTTAATGGGATAGCTACAAGTAAATCAACATCAGAATGGATATTTATTTATGGTTATAAAAATAAAGAAGAACAATGGGATATACTAGAACTAGATTAACAGAAATATAATCTATATTACCCTCACATAGGCTAATCTTCGTTTTTACCCCCATTCGTGCGATGCGGTTCCCATCAGCATCCTATAACAATTTGGTTACGATATCGTAGTCAGCATTGCTTTTTATATTTTTAATCTGGTGCTAAACTGATATTCTTTCTATCTTATGATCTATTTATTCTGTCTTTCTAAGCGATAGTTGATAAGGCTGGCTACTGTTGACGAGTCACAGCTTGGAAGCATGCAATTTGCTATTGGATACAGCAAGTGGAAAATGAGATGCAACAAAGGTAAAATAAGCTATAAAAAAGCCTAAATAGTGTCAGCCTTTGATTGTAGTGACCACTAAATTTGTAAAACCATATCCACATAAATTATGAAATACGTCTTTCTTATATTACTATTTTTCGCAGCGCGTCTGGTTATCGCCCAACCGTCCCCTGCTTATAATCTCCATTTCAAAGATCTTGCAACACGATGGGATGAAGCCATCCCTTTGGGTAATGGTCAGCTGGGTGCATTGATCTGGAAAAAGGAAAATGCCATCCGGCTATCCTTGGACCGTGCTGATCTTTGGGATGAACGAAAAGCTTTTGAGATAGAAAAACATGATTTTAAATGGGTACAGCAGCAATTGAAAAACAACAGCTATCAGGCGGCCCAACAATGGGGCGATTCACCCTATGACCGTTCTCCCTATCCTACCAAACTTCCTGCGGCGGCGATGACCTTAAACTTAGCTAAATTCGGAAAGGTCGTATCCAATGTACTAGATATACAAACTGCTGTACATACACTGAAATTCGACGACGGAAAAATACTTACCTCTTTTGTCCATGCGACCAGTCCAATGGGCTATTTTGAAATCACAGCGAAGAACATTAGCGACCTTGGTCCAGAGCTTATTCCACATGAATATGAAACCAAGACCAATACGGATGAGCAAAAAAGTGTTGTCGATGGTCAAAGTTTAGCCAGGTTGGGCTATAAACAGGGAAATATTGTTAAAATGGGGAATGCGCAGCTATTACATCAGGAAACTTATGATCATCACTTTTTTGAGGTCATGTTATGTTGGGAAAAAGTCTCATCGACCAAATTGATCGGCTATTGGACAATCAGTAATGATGAAAAGGTCAAGAAACAACCGCTATCACTCGAACAATTTGAAAAAGCAAAGCGAAGCCATCTCGCATGGTGGACAAGCTATTGGTCTAAATCTAACATTTCCATCCCTGAAAAAGATCTCGAAAAACAATACTATCTGGAGCTTTATAAATTAGGGGCCACAGCACGCCAAGGAGCTCCGGCAATAACCTTGCAGGCTGTTTGGACAGCAGATAATGGTGGACTACCGCCTTGGAAAGGCGACTTCCACAATGATCTCAATACCCAACTGAGTTATTGGCCGGCTTATACCGCCAACCGAATGAATGAAGCACAAAGTTATACGGATTGGTTATGGAAAATCAGACCGAAAAACCTTGCTTACACTCAACAGTATTTTGGTGTTGACGGATTGAATATCCCGGGTGTGCTGACCTTGAACGGCTACCCTATGGGAGGTTGGATCCAATATTCCCTTTCGCCTACGGTCAGTGCCTGGACCGCCCAACATTTTTATTGGCAATGGAAATACAGTATGGATCCCAATTTCTTAAAAAAACAGGCCTATCCTTATATTATAGAAGCAGCGACCTATCTAAAAAATATTACCTATCTCAAAGATGGGAAACGCTATCTACCCCTGAGCAGCAGTCCAGAATATAATGATAACAGCACTGCCGCCTGGTTTAATAGTTGGACCAATTTTGATCTCAGCCTGGCACATTATTTATTCGCTATAGCAGCCGAGGTCAGTACAGCTAACGGCAAAACTGAAGCAGCAAAAGAATGGACACGATATGGCGCCGAATTGCCCAATTTTGCCACAGATGAAACTGGTCTCCGCGTTGCAGAGGATCTGAGCATGAAGCATTCACATCGGCATATGTCACCCTATATGGCTATTTATCCCTTAGGAATACTTGACATCAATAATACGCAAGACAAATCGTTGATTGAAAAATCGCTGTCACATTTAGAGCAATTGGGCACCAGAGCCTGGGTAGGATATTCGTTCTCATGGATGGCCTGTCTCCATGCGCGGGCGAAACAAAGCAAACAAGCTGTCAGCAACCTACAGAAGTTTGCCCATAACTTTTGTTCCATCAATTCATTTCACCTCAACGGCGACCAAAACGGTGGTCAATATTCTGATTTTACTTATCGCCCTTTTACATTGGAGGGAAATTTTGCCTTTGCACAGGGGGTTCATGAATTGTTAATTCAGAGCAAAAATGATTATATCGAAGTTTTTCCGGCCACTCCTGAGGAATGGAAAGATATATCTTTTAAAAACCTGAGAACAACGGGCGGATTTATTGTCAGCGCTAACAAGAACAACAACAAGATCACGTTATTAAAAGTAACCGCTAGCCAAGATGGTATCTTCCGCATTTTTGAAAATACAGACCTTCAGGATATCTCAACTAAAAAGCGGCTTTCAAAAGATAAGAATTTGCAATATATTAAACTGAAAAAAGGTCAAACAGTTCATCTAAGTAGCATCTAATAAAATCCGTATTATCAATTCGTTATGATCAACCGAAAAAAATTCATCCAGTTAGGAGGTCTAGGCATAGGCGGTCTCTTGGTCAACAAGAGCCTTGCCAGTGCGCCTATAACCTCGACAAAAAGCACTGTACTCAAAACTGACAAAGTTAAATTTGGCGTTATCGCAGATCTCCATCATGATCTCATGCACGATGGTGCGCGTCGGGCCAAACTCTTTATTGACGCGATGAAGCGTGAAAATCCCGACTTTATTATTTCCTTAGGTGACTTTTGTTTCCCAAAAGCCGAAAATAAAGAATTAATGGATATCTGGAGTGGTTTTACAGGAGAAAGGCACTTTGTCATCGGCAATCATGATACTGATGGCGGATTCACAAAAAAACAGGTAACCGATTTCTGGAATAGCCCTGCTCCATACTATTCGTTTGACAAACAGGGATTTCATTTTGTTATCCTAGATGGTAATGAAAAAAGCCAAACCAAGAAAATTGAAGGTTACCCCCGCAGTATCAGTCAGCAGCAATTGGAATGGTTAAAAAAAGATATCGGAAGTACCAAAAACCGGGTGATCATCTTTTGCCATCAAGGGTTGGACAATGACGATGGTGGATTGGAAAATGGAATGGCCGTAAGATACCTGTTAGAGCAGCTGAATATCGAAGCCGGATTCAATAAGATTTTACTTGTCCTGACTGGCCACCACCATCTCAACTATCATAATGAGATCAATGGAATTCACTATGTACAAATCAATAGCGCCTCGTATTACTGGGCCGGTGATACATTTGAAAGCAAAGCATTCGATGGGGAGTTCTACAAAAAGCATAACATTCTAAGACGGACATTGGTCTATCAAGATCCTATCTGGGCAACTGTTAGCATAGATCATAAAAAAAATATCCATATCCAAGGAACTGAAACCACAATGGCCGGAATCCCTTTGTCTCAGGTAGGTATAGATATCCACAAAGATGTATATCCCATCAGTTCAAAGATCGATGACAGGCACCTGCGGTACTAACCGCAATCTATCGCTAGTGTGGTAATGTAATGGTCAAAAAGAGTGCTTACCATCTTTTTGGCCATTCTTATTATAACCCCGCAAACCGCATATTCGCTGGATAATACAACTTAAAAAATGAATAAATAAAGTTTTGAAAAATATAATAGGAGTAATACCTTTGTGTTGTTTATAATTAATCTAATTAAGAATGCAAACCAGCATGAATAAAATTATCATCTACCTCCTGTTGTTCATTCCGGGCACCCTCCTAGCCCAAGGACAGCACAAAGCCGAAGTTTACGGCAAAATTTTCTCTTCAGATGGCAAACCCATCCCGGGAATAACAGTGAAATTGCTTCCTCAGGACATCACAGTATCCTCCCGAACCAATGGCTCTTATCAATTTAAATCTTTAAAACCCGGACCTGCACGGCTTGAAATATCGGCCGTAGGCCTACAATCTTTAGTTCGAGAAATTCAGATTGCAGACGACAAAAATAGGATTTCAGATATTTACCTCAACGAGAACCAATCTACCCTACAGGAGATTGTCATTAATGGGAATGGAGCTAATAAATACACAAAAAAACAGAGCCTCTATGTATCGAAAATGCCACTTAACAATCTCGAAAACTCCCAGTCCTATACCGTCATTACTAAAGAATTATTAAAAAGCCAGCTTAATACCAATTACGATGATGCTTTGGCAAATGTTTCAGGTATAGACAAATTATGGGCTTCAACAGGCAGACCCGGTGATGGAGTCACCTATTATACACTACGGGGCTTTAGCACACAGGTCGCAATGGTCGATGGTGTAGTTGGCATCGCCAGTACCAGCCCCGACCCAGCCAATCTCGAGTCTATCGAAGTTATCAAAGGGCCATCAGGTTCGCTTTATGGCGGTGCAGCTGTTGGCTTTGGTGGACTCATCAATAATATTACCAAGAAGCCTCTGGATACTGTCGGCGGCCGTGTCAATTATCTATTCGGCAGCTATGCACAGCATCGTGTCACAGCGGATGTATATGGACCGCTGACAACGGACAAAAAACTTTTAGGTCGTGTGAATACAGCTTTCTCAAATGTTGGTAATTATCAGGATGCTGGTTTTAACAGATCCTTTTTTATCGCACCGTCGTTACTTTACCGACCAAATGAAAAACTGGACATTCAATTAGATGTCGATCTTTTTCAAAGTAAGGCAACCAATCCTTTAATGGTATTTCTCAATCGTTCTCGCCAGCTTTTTGCCAGAACACCTGATGAACTACAATTTGATTTCAATAAATCGTATACCAACGACGATGTGACCTTTAAAAATCCAACCACGAATGTACGAGGTAATGTGACCTACCGCTTCAACGAACAGTGGACATCGAATACCACAGTAAACTATAATCGACGCAAGTCAGATGGCTATTTTCAATATATCATGTACCTTCAGGAAAAAAATGATACATTGATCGACCGCTATGTTGCAGATCAGAATTATACTGCCAATAACTTCAATGCACAGCAAAATTTTGTGGGAGACTTTCATATTGGTGAACTTCGAAACAGATTGCTTGTCGGCGTTGACTATCTTTACCAACAAGCTGAAAGTCATAATTCACCTTATATTTTATTTGATCAGCTCAACACCTCAATTGATGATCCTAGATATACCAGATTCAATGCCGCAAATATTGAAGCTGCCATAGCAGCTTCAACTGGGGTCAAGACAAACACAAGAAGCCGCAATCAGGTTTTGGGCGCCTATGTCTCCGATATATTGGATCTTACACCGCAGTTACATCTGAATGTTGCTTTACGCGTGGATTACTTTGACAATAAGGGAACTTATAATTTTGATAAAGACACCACGATGGGGGCTTATAATCAAACTGCTTTTTCTCCTCGTGCGGGTTTAGTGTATGAATTTGTCAAAGATAAAGTGTCATTTTTTGCCAATTATCAAAATGGATTTAAGAATGTAGCCCCAATCCCGCCACCACATCCAAGTGTATCGGGAGACTTTAAACCGCAACAGGCCTCACAATGGGAAGCCGGGGTTAAATTTAACCTACTCAACAATAAACTTGGTCTAACGGCAAGTTACTATGACATCACTGTTGATAATATGCTGCGTACTGAATCAAGGGTTATTGATGGACAGACCTACAATATTACTGTTCAAGATGGAACCCGTCTGAGCCGCGGTATAGATTTTGATTTAACAGCCGCCCCTATCCAAGGTTTGAATGTTATATTCAGTTATAGCTTTAACGACAGCAAAACAACAAAAGCGGCTGCAAGTGTGAATAATTTGCGACCAACAGAAGCTGGACCAAAACATCTTTCGAATTTATGGGCCAACTATATTGTACAAAAAGGAACATTAAAGGGTTTCGGTATCGGAGCAGGACTCAATTACGCAAGTGAGAATCTAATTACAAACAGTGTACCTACTGGCATTTTTACTTTACCCTCCTATATGCTATTCAATGCAAGCCTTTCCTACGGTTATAAGCAATTTGAATTTGCTGTAAAGGGGAATAACCTGACCAATCAAACCTATTTCAAAGGTTGGACCACTGTAAATCCTCAAATGCCGAGAAATATTCTAGGTAGTGTAGCCTATCAATTTTAATGAAAGGAACAAGAGCTAAAGACACAGAAAAGGGGCGATATATCGTCCCTTTTCTGTGTCTTTAGCTCTTATTGCATTCCAACTTACTTCTACACAGTATGATTTATAACCACGACTGTTATGGTAGTTGAATCAAAAACTCGTCTTTCGGCAATCTAAATTTTTTCAATTTCAATAACCAATCCTCCTCACCCAGGCGATAACCTAAAGGTAGCAAAACAACACTTTTTAAGCCTTTTTTATCCAAGCCCAGTAATTTATCCAATTCGACGTTAGAAAATCCTTCCATCGGTGTAGCGTCTACTTTCAATTCTGCGGCTTGAGCAATAGCCATTCCAAAAGAAATATAAGCTTGTTTAGCTGCATGTGCAGCCTGCTGTTCTTCAGTAAGTGCAGCGAACATCTCTTTCAACCTATTTTTATATTCGTCGGTTGTATCCAACGGGAGGCCTCTATGGTTGTTCATATGATCAAAAGTCGCATCAATGCGTTCGTCTGTGTATTTATCCCATGCCGCAAAAATCAGGAGATGTGAGCTTTCTGCAATTATTTGCTGCCCCCAAGCAACAGGTACAATCTGCTCTTTCAACTGTTGATCCGTGATCAGCACAACACGAAACGGTTGCAAACCAGAGGAACTCGGTGCCATACGCGCTGCTTCGATAATTTTGTCTACGTCATTCTGATCAACTTTCTTTGTTGAATCGTATTTTTTGGTTGCATAACGCCATTCAAGTGTTTCTAATAATGCCATTTTCTTTTGTTTATTTACTGTCTATTTTATTTTTCAACGTCCTAATATTAGGTTGTTATCTATTATAAATTTGATAAAAAAAATTAGATCTGGAAATAGTGTTCGAACGATTGTCCATATTTTTAAATTTTTATTTATATCATAAATATAGTAAATATTTAGATGTTCAAACATTTAAAAGAATTTAATGACAAAATTGTGTTTGGATTCTAGTAAAGTTGATCTTTCACACATTTCTGATGATTAGTGGCTCATTATACTAACGCCTTTTTTTCGCAAAAGGATTAAAAGAAAGTCCGACGTTCACATAAAAAGATGGATCTGCAGAAGCTTCCCAAACATAATTATTTTGACGTTCACTTTTTTCAAATACTCTTGACCTTGGAATGGTCTTCATACCTGATTTGACTGTTGCAATAAATGATCTTCCCAAATTATGTTCGTAGGTCAATCCTGAATTAATCTCCATCTGATTAAGGGTATAAACCTTATCTGACCCCAAAAAGTCATAGAGATAAAATATCGTAGTATTGAGGTCCGTGCCCAGTGAAAGTCGACCATTCCGCAACATCGTTTTACGTACAAAAGCGCCTTTTGGTAATAACACATCTACCATCCAACCATCAGCATACTGTTGCTTATAGGTAAAGGTGGGAATAACAGGAACAATAGCCCCCGGATCCACAAAACCCAACAATCCGATTGTCATTTGTACATCCTTCGACGCCTTTAATACTAAAGTTCCAGTCAACATGCCCCGCACCCGTTCAATCCCCTTTTCACTTCCATCCGTCATGATACTGGCCGAATAAATAGCCATTTTACCAAATAACTTTGAGAAGTAAGAGAAATTAAGCGATTCATAATGGTAATGGAAATCCTGTGAACGCATTTTTAAAGGTTGTGCGCTTAAATCCGATTCTTGTAGATTCAATGTGGTATACTGATATCCAAGGCTAGTCCCCAAAGCCCAGTTACGCCGGTTTAAAAAATTGACATTTAAACTCCCCCCAGCCTGATGGAATGATTCCACCCTACCTCGGGTGCTGGCAGCCCCCTTAGCGTTAGCTGAATATTTGTAGCCGCCATTGTATTCATAACTTAGATTCAGTACTCTCGCTGCGGGAAATTTGTCAGCAACAATGGCCTGTACTTTTTGGGGAATACTGTCTTTTGTCTGTGCGGAAGCACTGCATATCAGGGCAAAGCTCCCAAACAACACGAAACTCTTTTTCATTTGGATATTTGTTTTTGTCTATCTATTCTTTTTCAATTAAATACTCCGCGAAAACTGCTCTTTTGGAAATCCGAGCTGAGCTTTAGCTTGTTACAAGAATAGATCAATTGGGTACGCCCATTTATTTTTTTATACAAAAGGGTCAATATTTTATACAAAAACAAGCGCTGTTAAAACGGTTCCTCCCCAGCCTAATTACTGAATTTACTTTAGTATAAAAAAAAGCGGTCTTCGTATAAAAGAAAGCCATTTTGAAACAAAAAAAATTACTTTTGCTGAATTAGGGTCAGTAATCCAGATCAATATGCAAGACTGCAACAATCGTATTATTTTACGCTACTTAACGGAAAAGAAGTTCCGGCTTTTACGACATGGCCTGTTTTTGGTTGGCCTGCTTATTCTTTTTGCCAATGCCAATACAAATAACCAATTTCTGGGTAACTATAAAACCTACTTCTCTTTGGCACTCTGGACGGTTTTCGTGGCCATGTTTTATATCAATATGTATGTGTTGATCCCGCAGTATTTTTTCAAGGGAAAATATGAAATCTATACCATCTTGCTTATTCTGCTGGTGACAGCGAGCCTACTCGTGGTCATGCAAATTGCGATATATATTTTTAGTATCCATATCCCGACGATCGAAAGACAACGAACCAATACAATGGGTTTTGTCAGCGGTTTATTTATCTGTATTCCCATTATCTTGACCACCACCACTTTTAAGCTCTTTAAGCGTTGGATCGAGGATAATAAACGTATTTCAGATCTAAAAAACCTGGCGTTGACAACGGAGTTAAATGCGTTAAAGAATCAGATTCAGCCACATTTTTTGTTTAATATGCTCAACAATGTGAAGGCATTAATTCGGAAAGACCCCAGTATGGCCACCGAGGTTATTATCAAACTTTCCGATTTTTTGCGCTATCAGCTCTATGAAAACGATACAGATAAAACGCTTTTAAAATCCGAAATAAACTTTATTTTCAATTTTCTAAAACTTGAGGAAATACGTCGGGATAACTTGAGAACGTCATTGTCCTGCACGGCGGAATTAGAAAGGCAAAGTATTTTTCTGCCGCCACATCTTTTTACTGCCTTTATCGAGAACGCGATCAAACATAGCGTGAACTTACGTGACGAGCATACGTTTATTGCCATTCATTTTACGCAGACAGATGAACAACTTTGTTTCGAATGTGAAAATTCGATCGATCCAGATCTTTCGAATACCCGTTCTAAGTATGGTGGACTGGGATTAGTCAATGCCAAACGACGGCTGGATTTGCTGTATGGTGATAATTACGAACTTACAATATCAAAAAATGACCTGCTGTATCAGGTAAAATTAAAAATTCCATTATGAATTGTATCATTGTAGATGATGAACCCTTAGCAAGGGAAGAAATGAGAAATCTGGTCGAAGAAATTTCAGCTATAGAAATTATGGGTGAGTTTTCCAATGCCCTATCTGCTATGGAATATCTTGCGACCACATCTGTTGATCTCATTTTTCTCGATATCGAGATGCCTACTGTCAATGGATTGGATTTTGCACAATCCTTACCTAAGGATGTGCTGGTGATACTGACGACAGCCTATACACAATATGCCTTGAGGGGTTTTGAACTGGATGCACTCGACTACCTCCTTAAACCTATCAAAAAAGATCGCTTGGCCAAGGCAATCGATAAAGCGCTGACCTATAAAAATCTGCTCAATTTAAAGGAAAATCAAAGCACCTTTGAAGATGCGAATGAAGATGCTGTATTTATCAAATCGGATCGAAAATACTACAAGATCTTATTTGGCGATATTCGATTTATTGAGGCACTCAAAGATTATGTTGTTATTTATACGCGCACTAATAAACTTATTACGGCAATGAATCTAAAAACAATGCATCAAAAACTACCAGCCCATATATTTGTTCGGGTTAGCAAATCCTATTTGATCAATTTGTCTTTTATTGATTCTTTTGACAACCATACGATATACATTGACAAGTTCGAGATCCCGATTGGCGAGATTTATCGCGAGCCGTTTTTTAAGCAATATACAGGCGGGCTATTGTAAGATCGTCTGTACTGTGCTTTGAATAGCATTAGGCCAATACAAAGCGATCTAGAAAATCTACTTTTATACCATGCTTATGCAGCAAAGCTGTCAGTAGATCAACGGAACATTCTTCTGTTTCTACCCGAAATATAGCGTCTTCGTCATCCAGATCCAAGGTCGCCGACTGTATCTGTGGCAGGTGGAGCTTTAACAACTGCATCAGGAACGTCTTCTTCTCTTTTGTTCGCACAGAGCTTTTAAAAATTAATATCTGCTTTGCTTTCATTTTGTAAATTTAAAATTGTATCCACCTTCTTCTCGGTTTATATTTATCCGGGATTTTCACAAATCTATTATTTCAGGCTTTCACTGGTTGGGATTTTATACGAAAGCAGGCGTTTATTATACCAAAGGTCTGAGCCAGATCGCCCCCCTACTTTTCTTTATCTGATTATCTATTTTTTTTAAGACCTTTGTATATCTTTAATTGAACAAGCAAATACAAAAAGCAGGATGTCTATTACCAACGAGAACGAATTGACCGGAATGCAAAAAGCGAGTGCGGCAGTTGCCCAGACGCTTAAAGCGATGTGCGACTATGCTAAGGTGGGCATGTCAACCAAAGAATTGGATGAGTACGGGGCGAAGATATTAGAACAATTTGGTGCAAAGTCAGCACCAGCGCTGACCTATAACTTTCCGGGTTGGACATGTATCAGTGTAGACAACGAGTTTTGCCACGGCGTTCCGTCTGCGGATCGCTTATTACAGGAAGGAGAACTTATCAATATCGATGTATCAGCGGAACTAGATGGTTTTTGGGCTGATAATGGGGCTTCTTTTGTGGTTGGTGAGGATATTCATCATCATCAAAAATTGGTGGACGCTTCAAAGGAAATACTTCAAAAAACGATAAAAAATATACGTGGTGGTGTTAAAATTGCGGACATTGGCCAACTGATGGAAACGGAAGCAAAAAAGAGAGGCTATAAAGTGATCAAGAATCTCGGTGGTCATGGTATCGGACGCAGTTTACACGAAGATCCAGATGAGCTGCTCAATTATAGGAACAAATTTGATCAAAGGCGGTTTAGAAAAAATTCAATTGTTGCGATCGAAACATTTATCTCGACAACATCTACCTATGCAACGGAATTAAATGATGGCTGGACGATGGTCGGTGACAAAGGTGGATACATGGCGCAACACGAACATACCATCATGATTACCGATGGTGACCCAATTATTTTAACGGCAGAAAATGGTATTTTCTGTTAGGAAATTATACCCGAAGAGCTATTGTCTTTTACTGTCTCAGACGATACCTCTTCGGGATAAATTACCTTTATAGGGAACTCTTTTTACACTGGTCTCTCCATAAAATCTAAAAGACTTATCTTCAACTGTTTTTGCTCCATCAAACGAAGAATCAATTCATCCACCTTTTTTGTCGATTTGACCACCATGGTAAATAACTTATCATCGAGATCAAAGGAGATGGATATCACTGTCGGAACGAGCAAAAAAATATATGTTTCCAGTTCTTTCCTGCGTAGTAGCACTCCTCTTCCTACTGCAAATAATTGTATATAACGCATCATAATTATTCAATATAAATCCTACCTTGATTACCTAGCTATTCCTAATTTTACCCCATAGCATTCAACAGCAATGCGATAAGATGAATGTACATTACAAAACAGCTGATTCAATCCCTCCAAGTGCTGCATGATGATCACTTTTTGCTTTCTTTTTTCGAGTATTAGTGCCAGATGATCTGCAAAATCCAGATCATCATCAATAAGTATAAACCGATCGGCGCTAAGCGCGGCAGCCATCTTTTCTATTTTCTCGCTGCTGTGACTTGGATTGATCAGAATCAGCATGTTTGTTGTTTTCATTTCGAGTATTAAGATCGTGAGATTAGAGCCATCCGCCTCCCAAGGCACGGTAAAGGGATGTTATGGCATTAATTTTTTGTGCTTTCACTGTAGCCTGATCCAATTCGGCCTGCAGCCTATTGGTCTGTGCGACGATCACTTCCAGATAAGTTGCCTCATTAAATTTATAAAGCAGCATTGCATTTTGAACCAGCTTGTCCGAACGCTCTACCTGCAAGTTGGATGTCTCCAGTTGTTCCCCCAGTTTATCAATCTGAATCAGTGCATCAGACACTTCACCAACGGCTTTTAACATGGTCTGTTTGAAATTCAATTCCATTTGGTCCTTTGCAATTTTTGACTGCTCCAAACGTGTCTTTAATTGTCTGCCGTTCAGAATGGGCTGTACAATTGTCCCGGTTGCAGTGGCAAACAGTGACCCCGGTAGATTGAACCAATTATTTGCTTTAAATGCATTTAACCCTCCCTGTGCAGTGATATTTAAATTTGGATACATACTTGCTCGTGCCACGTGTATCGTTGCCAGGCTCCGCCGGATATCCAATTCGCTACTGCGCAGATCCGGCCGATAGCTCAACAGGTTTGCAGGGACACCCAGTGAGAGATTTGCCGACGACTCCACCTGATCCAATCGCATGATCCTTTTTACTGGCCCCGGCACTTCCCCAACCAAAATACTTAAAGCATTTTCCTGCACCTGAATCCCAGCCTCTAAGGCTGGAATCCGTTTGGCAATCTGATCCCGTGTCACTTCCTGCTGTTGTACTGACAAGATATTTGCCAACCCCAATTCGACCTGTTTATTAAGGATAAATAAGGTGCTATCTGCAAATGCTAAATTGCGCTGCGATATTTCCAGCTGCCGATCCAACAGCAGCAGGTTGTAGTAGCCTTGAACAACCTCAGCGACCAAACGTGTTTTGATCGCGCGGACAGCTTCCTGAGTTTTGAGAAGATCCACCAAACTCTCCTGCTTTTGTCCATTCAATTTACCCCAAATATCAGCCTCCCAAGAAATCTGAATTGAGGAGGTATAATCCATGGTATATTTTTGACCCATAAATTGACTGGCCATCATACCGTTCATACTGTTGCCCGAAGGACGGTTAATTCCCACATTAGCAAGATTCGCATTCACAAGTGGCACATTCAGCCACTTGGATTGCTTATACCCTTCTGAAGCAAATTCAATCTGCTTTAGGGCAACTTTCAAATCATTATTTTTCTTTAATGCGCTATCCAGTAGCGCAACGAGCATCTCATCTTTAAAAAAATCACGATAGGAGATCTTCGCGATACTACTATCAGCTTCATGCTCGTCCTGATTTCGGAAATGATCAATCGGTTTAATTTCCGTTCCGGTATAATGTGGTACACGGCAGGCATTCACTCCTATTACCGTTGTCAGAAAGACTACACTATACCAGCAATTTCTTTTTATCTGTTTCATTTTATCTGATCATTAATTAGTAGTCCCACTCGCTTTCATCCAACTCGCGTCCATTCAATCGTTCGTGGAAGTACTGAAATACCACAAAGAGTACAGGTGTAAGGAATATCCCCAATACCGTACCCACCAGCATGCCGAAAATAGCGGCATAACCAATGGAATGATTCCCCATTGCCGAAGGTCCCACGACAAAAACGAGTGGCACGATCCCCGTAATAAAAGCCAATGAAGTCATTAAAATAGGTCTTAGCCGTGCTTTTGCACCTTCTACCGCGGCAGCAATCAAACTTTTCCCCGCTTTCCGACGCTGACTCGAAAATTCTACAATCAATATCCCATTTTTTGCCAATAGCCCAATGAGCATCACCATTGCGATCTGTATATAAATATTGTTTGCTATCCCAGCCATACCAATTCCCATAAATACCCCCGAAAGTCCCACCGGAATGGACAGCAATACGGAGAATGGTAATATGTAGCTTTCATATTGAGCAGATAACAAGAAGTAAACAAATACAATACAGAGCACAAAAATGACTGTCGTTTGCGATGTCGCCATGCTTTCTTCACGACTCATGCCCTTATAATCGAAGGTATATCCTGGTGGAAGCAGCTGTTTGGCCACCTCCTGTATGGCTGACATGGCTTGCCCGGTACTATACCCCGGAGCCGGCATTACAGTAAGGTTTGACGCGTTGAATAGGTTGAACCGCTCTACAACCTCGGGTCCGGTAATAGGTTGAACCCGCACCAACGTACTGATCGGAATCATTTCTTGTCGGCTATTTTTCACGAAAACCCCTTGTAAGGACTGTTCGTTGGTTCTGGTTTCTGCCGTAGCCTGAACCAGTACGCGATAATATTTGCCAAAACGATTGAAGTCCGAAGCCTGTATACTGCCATAGTATCCCTGCATAACGCCGAGTACATCACTAACGGCTACGCCAAGCTGTGCTGCCTTCGCTTCATCTACCACTACCTCATATTGGGGGTAGGAAACATCAAATGTGGTAAAGGCCATAGCAATCTCCGGCCGCTGCATCAAAGCGCCCATCATGCCATAAGATATATTGCCTAGCTTCTGTAATTCCGCATTCGTTCGGTCCTGTAGGACCAGTTCCATTCCACTCGAATTACCAAACCCATCTACCGTAGGTGTATTTAAAACTAGAAAGTTGGCTCGCTTATCTTGTCCTAGTATCCCCTGTAACTCTCCCATAACGGCCCCAAGATTACTCACTTTGCCTCTTTCTTTTTCAGCTTTCAGGCGAATAAAGAACGTACCGGCAGCAGATGACATTGCTCCAGTGAACAGGCTTAACCCATTCACGGAGATTACTTCGCGAACAGCAGGATGAGCCATTAACTTGTTTTCAGTATCTGACATCAATACTGTTGTCCGGTCTTTTGATGTTCCAGCGGCCAAATTGGCGGTAACAATGATAAATGACTGATCCTCATCAGGGATAAAGCCTTTTGGTGTATTCATCGTGTACCAGGCAAACAATCCGCCAAACACTGCCAAAAGCGAAAATGCGATCCACTTGCGTTTGATCATGATTAGAATTGCCTTTCCATAGCGAAACGTAAGTTTATCAAAAGCGGCATTAAATCCGGTGAAAAAGCGCTGCTTGAATGTAGCCTTATGATTTTCGTCGGAATGGGCTGCATGAGATTTCAAAAGGATTGCACATAAAGCTGGGCTAAGTGTCAAGGCATTCACCGCTGAGATGACAATCGCGATAGCCAATGTCAGCGCAAATTGTTGATAAAATAAACCTGTAGAACCGTCCATAAATGCGACCGGTACAAACACAGCAGACATCACCAAGGTAATCGAAACAATAGCACCCGATATTTCCCCCATAGCTGACATCGTAGCCGCTTTGGCATTTAGTTTCCGTCGTTCCATTTTGGCGTGTACGGCCTCTACAACAACAATGGCGTCATCCACGACTATACCAATTGCGAGGACAAGGGCGAAAAGCGTCAGTATATTGATCGAAAACCCAAATATTTTCATGAAGAAAAATGTCCCTACAATTGATACAGGTACAGCAATGGCCGGAATTAAGGTAGAACGGAAATCTTGTAAAAAGATAAAGACGACGATAAATACCAAAATAAAAGCTTCAATCAAGGTTTTGATGACCTGGTCAATTGACTGATCCAGCGATTCCTTGGTTGCATAAGGTATCTTATATTCCATGGTTCCCGGGAAAGACTTTTCCAATTCTTCCATTCGCTTTTGTAATGCAATTTGCACCTCATTGGCATTCGATCCACTCATCTGAAAAATGGCCATGGTAACGGCAGGTTTCTTATTATAGTTGGATGCTACGGTATAGCTATAAGCCGCAAATTCAACCTTGGCAACATCTTTCAGACGTAATACCGAACCATCATTTTGGGCCCTGATAACAATATTTTCGTATTGCTGAGGTTCGGTGAATTTCCCTTTATAACGCATCACATATTCCTTTACCTCGGTACTCTGTTCACCGAACCGACCGGGAGCGGCTTCCAGGTTTTGGGACTGTATGGCACGTGATACATCACCAGGTGTCAAGTTATATGTATTGAGTTTGCTGGGGTCCAACCATACACGCATCGCGTAATCTTTATTGCCATATACCATCGCGTCCCCTACTCCTTTGATACGCTTAAGTTCGGGTACTACGTTGATCTTACTGTAGTTTTCCAGGAAAAGGTCATCCATTGTACCATCTTTGCTGGTTAAGGTGACCATCGCGATCATACTATTTTGACGTTTTAAGGTCGTGATCCCGCTTTGAGTAACTTCTGCAGGCAACTGGTTGGTAACCTGGGCTACGCGGTTCTGGACATTGATGGCGGCCTGATCCGGATCTGTTCCCAATTTGAAGATTACGGTAATATTTAATGTACCATCATTACTTGCTGTCGATGAAATATAATCCATATTCTCGACACCATTGATAGCATTTTCAATGGGTGGTGCGACTGACCGTGCAATTGTTTCGGCATTTGCTCCCGGATACACAGCTGTCACCATAACAGTAGGTGGTGCAATATCCGGAAATTTGGTAATGGGTAAGCTGAGCATACCGACCACACCAAGAATGACCAATAAGACAGAAATCACGGTGGCCAATACTGGTCGTTTAATTATTTTTTTTAACATGAATTGCTGTTTTATTTTTTGTTTTGAGTTTGCTTTTGCGCAACAACCGGCATTCCGGGCTGCAAGCGTTCGAATCCTTGAGCGATATAACGGTCACCCTGTTTTAATCCTTCGCGAATGATAAAATTATCTTCAGATTTCCCGGAAATAGCTACAGGTATCTGTACGACTTTATTTTCCTTATCGACAGCATAGGCAAAGACCTTGTCTTGGTAGGACACTGTCGATGCAATAGGTAATAAGGGCATTTCTTTCAATTGTTGATACATCACAATTTTGCCTGTATTACCACTTCGCAGCTCTGCGCGAGGGTTATCAAATTTTGCACGCAAAGTAATGGAGCCCGTATTTTTATTGAACTGACCTTCAACGGCATCTATTCTCCCTTTGGTATGATACTCCTGTCCATCCGAGAGTAACAGTGCAACGGGTGCTGCATTTTTCAATTTCTCCGCAACCGTATTTCCTGTATGTTCGCGCTGAAATCGCACAAAATCGTTCTCACTCAAGCTAAAATAGACATACACTTGATGGTTATCAGAAACAACTGTAATGGCATCTTGATTTGAGGCAGACAGCAAACTTCCCAAGCGGTAGTTGAAGCGTCCGATATACCCATTCACTGGTGACTTGATGACTGAAAAATCCAGATTGATCTGTGCTGAGGCAATAGCTGATCTCGCTTGCGCTACAGATGCTTTTGCGGCTGCATAACTTGCTTGAGCTTCCTGCATCTGAATATCGGAAACGATACGGTTTTTGGTCAGCTCAGTTTTTCGATCCAGCTCAATTTTGGCGGTCAATAAATTCGATTCGGCAACAGACAAGGCCGCCCGCGCATTGGTTAACTGCTCCTGAAAGATCCGATCTTCAATTTTAAATAGAGCCTGTCCGGCACGGACGTAGTCCCCTTCATCCACAAATATCTTTTGGAGATAACCGGTCACCTGTGGTCGTATTTCTATATTGGACACGCCTTCTATGGCACTTGCATACTCATTTCGGATCGTTGCAACGCCTGTTGTTACAGTGCCGAAAAGGACCTCTGCAGGCCCTTGCTGATATCCACCATCCTGTTGTTTACCTGTACAACTGGATAACAATACCAGCGCAATAAACAAGTTCGTGGCGCGCTTTTTAACAACGTTTTGCTTCATAATGGATTTTGCTTTTATTTTTATGTGTAGCAAAAGTCCAAAAAAACCGATGTCTGAATTCGGTGCAAAGACGCCAAAATTTGTTTAAAAGACGCCAAAAGCATATAAACCGAATGCCAAAAATAAAGGTGCTTTCCCTATCTATAACAGGAAAAGCACCTTCATCTGAGCAAAGATTGAAATGATAAAAATGACCTAGAAAAGGTCATCCATTTTGTAGTCACTGGGATTTCTTTCAGTATGTTTTTTGAAGAACTTGCTGAAGACGGTTTGATCTGAAAAGTTCAGCAAACAGGCCACCTGATTAACGTTATTCGCCGAATTCTTTAAGAGAATCTTTGCTTCAATAAGTAGGATCTGGTTGATAATCTCTTTGGGTGTACGCAACATCGCTTTCTTAACAACCTTCGTGAGATATTTTCTACTGACAAATAGGCGATCGGCGTAAAACTGAACATCGTGATGTTCGACATAATATTCCCGTACAAGCGCAAAAAAAGCGCTTGTAATCTCTTCTTCACGGGAAGAAAAACTGGCCTGCTGCCGAAAATTTTTGGAATAATTTTCGATATCATACATCAATAAGGAAAAGTAATGCCAGATCATCTCATTACTATAATAGACCGGATTCTTAAAATCGTTGAGATAAGCAAGTTCTTTTATATAAAATGCCAATCGTTTGTAGAGGTGTTGCTCACCACGAATGATATAAGAAGGGTTATTGGAGAAGTTCTTTAACATATCGTTTGAGCGATAATTAAAGCCGGCATCTGATAGCATATCTATGGAAAAGAAAATTTGCTTTTGCTTGATATCCGCGGAAAAGTAAATGATTTTGAACACCTCCTGTGGGACACAAAAAAGAATGTCACCTTTTTGAAGCTCATACTCAAAGTCCCCCACCCGATAATAGGAAATACCCTCCTCAGCCAACAGCACTCCAAAAAAAGAAGCACGATAATGGCAATTGCGCTGTATTTGCATATTGTCACTTGTAGACTCTAGCACCATGTATTCCTTGCTACGCTGTGGAAACAGCAGCTCACGTGTCATATCCTCCATTTTTAAAGAAATGACGTACTCCTTTTTTTTCATTATGTTGCGTTGACCTTAAAATAACTTCTATTGAAGCAATCAAAAATAGTCGATTAACAAGTGTAAAAAATCATATCACAGTCCTGATTTGGAATTTGACAAAAAAGAAATAAAAGATTTGTTCAATCGCATCGCGCCCAACAAGCGCTGCTTTCAGCATCTTTCAGAAGTATACCAGATGCTAAATTGAAGACTATAAAAAATATAAGGGGCCTCTCTTGACGAGAAAACCCCCAAATAATATATTTTAATATGGCTATTCAATCTTTCCTATATCAATCAAATAGTTCCTTTTTTAAGGACAAGAAATGTAATGTAATTTTTAATAAGTATTCAAGTGGGATGAATATCAATATTTAAGTTTTGCCTATTTGATTATGACATAAAGGTAAATCAATTCTTTAAATAAAAAAGTGACGAAAATCACATTTCACATAAAACTCTAAATTATTTTAAAAAATATTTTTATCCGAACTGTTAAATGAATGATAAGGAATCCAATTGCTCCATTATGTTGATGCAAGATTGTACATATAGCTCTATATTTAGCTTTAAGATTAGTACTTTTGACTGATAAAGTATACTGCTATTGAGAACGATAAAATTCCATAAAGGTGAATGCGGTGTTGAATTTCTATTAAACGTACTAAATCAACAAGAAACGGACTATACCCATCGCGAGACCTATCATAAAGACTTTTTTGAAATTTTGTTTTTCAAAAAGGCTAAAGGGCTTTTGCGATTGGGGCAGGAAGTCATCGAATTAACGGACAACAACATTATCTTTATTTCTGCCTTTCAGAAGCATACCTGGGAACTGGACCCCACCTATCTTGAATTCACCACATTGATTTTTCAGGAAGATTTTCTCAATGAGTTTTTCGCAGATAAGCTTTTTACGTATCGACTGCTGTATTTCTATCAGTTGCACCATACGGTAAAAATAGCTGCAGATGATGTACATCTATCTAAATTTTACACACTGCTTGCGGAAATAAAGTCAGAACTTATTCAGACAGAGGCAGACAGTGCGCATATTATCCGCTCTTTGCTCTATTATTTGCTACAGACCTTGAATCGAAAATATGCTCGGTTGAATGGACTTTCTTTGCAAAAACCTGAGAATAATTTTGCTTATCAGTTCAGGATGCTACTCGAACAGCATATTCAACAGAAACAACGGATCAACGAATATACGGTACTGATGGGCATTAGTCGCATCACACTGAATCATGCCGTTAAAGCACAGTTCAATACCACAGCAACACAATTGCTCAAACAGCGATTATTATTTGAAGTGCAGGAGTTACTGATACATTCAGACAAATCTATCAGTGAAATTGCTTTTGAACTGAATTTTTCCGAACCTAACCACCTGATGCGTTTTTTTAAGGCGCAGACAGGTAAGACCATCAGTGCATTTATCCAAGAATTACGGTAAAAGGCCTATTACGGGGTGTCTCGAACCGGTTACCCACGGTAATTACAAGAAAAGCTGACAGTGTATAGCAACATTGTTATACACTGTCAGCCTAGATCATTTAGTTTTGTGCGAGGTAGGTTTCTGTCGTCTGAATCTGCGCGTAGAAGAATTCCAATGCTGCAAGAAAAGCATGATGTACATCGTCAGCTTTCAACATAACACCGTTAATTTCCAGGTCACGTGTTGCACAGGCATCCCCTATTACTGTACATGGGAAGCCAAAATCAACCGCAGCCCGCGTCGTAGCATCTATGCACATGTGCGTCATCATGCCAACAACAACAAATTCAGTAATTTGATTGGCTTTCAGATAAGCAAAAAGTTCGGTTTCCCTAAAACTATTTGGAAAGTGTTTTTGGATCACTTTCTCTCCCAATAGTGGTTTAACGTTTGCATGGATATCAGCAGCAACCGTACCCGCTATAAAAAATGGCATTTTCGTTGGATCGGGAGAAATATGCTGAATATGTATAATCGGTGCTTTTATTTCTCTAAAATGGCCAATTATTTTTCCGGCATTTACGCTTGCGGCAATTGGATTTACAAGTTCCATTCCGCCATTTTCAAAATATTCATTTTGAATGTCTATGACAATTAACGCTGTAGTATTCATTTGTTATCTATTATTATGTTTTCGTTACTACAAAATTAGCTTGTCAACCACGGAAGCCACTACCAAATAAATCATCGACCCTACCATTTTGATAAGAAGGGATGTTTTAGCTATCTTAGCCATCGAGAATGGCCTTTGTAAAGCCACTTCAATTCGTTTAAAGGAGAGAAATATCGTGAAAGAATTACTACACAGCAAAATATACGGCGCAGAAAATGGTGGGACACCGCTTGTTGTTCTGCATGGCCTTTTTGGTATGGCGGACAACTGGGGATCTTTTGGCCGTAGTTTTGGAGAAAAAAGACAGATACATTTACTTGACCTGCGCAATCATGGTCGAAGTTTTCACAGTGACGGCATGTCCGTTGAGGAGATGGTCGAGGACCTAGACGCTTATATCGCTTCGATCGGTGCAGAAAAAGTCTTATTATTGGGCCATTCTCTCGGCGGTAAAGTTGCCATGCAATTTGCCATTGAGCATCCGGAACAGGTTGAAAAATTGATTATTGCTGATATAGCTCCCAAGGCTTATCCACCACATCATGAAGATATTTTTAACGCTCTTTGTGCGGTTGATATCAATAGTATGGACAACCGAAAAGATGTACAGACAAAACTCGAAAGCTACCTTGATGATCCTGGAGTAATTCAATTTTTGTTAAAAAACGTCTTTATTAAAGAAGACCGTAAATTGGGTTGGCGTTTCAACCTGGATGTTCTACAGCGGAAATATGCAGATTTCATTACAATAGGTGTAAAAGCTGGAATTTATGCTGGCCCTACCCTTTTTCTAGCAGGCGAAAAATCGCGCTACATTCTTCCTGAAGATAAAGTCAAAATCAAGGAGCAATTTCCAGATGTCAGCTTTGAAACAATACCAAATGCGGGACACTGGGTACAAGCTGAAAACCCACAAGCATTCGACGCTTTTGTTGCTGCTTTTTTGGATCAATAAAAAATCCACTATTAGATAGACCAATCCCATCTAAGCCGATCAGATATGGTGGGATTGATCTATCCTAATTCATCGTTTACTTCAATGCTGCTGCATAAGTTTTTAGCGCACGTTCTCTAGCGATCGGATGTGCTATAATAGGTTCGGGATAATCTATTGTCCCAAGTTCTGGAATCCATTGTCTACTATATTCTTGTTTTTTATCAAATTTTTCGGCTTGAATGATTGGGTTAAACACCCTAAAATATGGAGCGGCATCGCAACCACTCCCTGCTGCCCATTGCCAGTTCCCGTTATTCGCAGATAAATCATAATCATTGAGCTTTTGCGCAAAATAGGCCTCTCCCCATCGCCAATCAATCAATAAATGCTTGCATAGAAAACTAGCAGCAACCATACGTACACGATTATGCATACAACCGGTACTGTTCAATTGCCGCATACCCGCATCGACCAAAGGGTAGCCTGTTTTTCCTTGACACCAGCGTTCAAAATCCGTTTCATCGTTGCGCCACTGGATATCGTCATATTTCTTTTTAAAGGATTCGTTGACCACATTCGGAAAATGAAATAAGATCTGCATAAAAAACTCCCGCCAGATCAATTCAGACAGCCAGACCTCATTATGCTGTTTTGCAAAAGCCACACAGCGACGAATACTAATTGTTCCGAAACGAAGCGCAATACCCAAGTTGGTCGTCCCCTCTAAGGCAGGATAATCACGATACCTATCGTAGGTATCAATAACAGCTGCATTCAGATGTGGCGGTTCAAAAGTCAAATCCGTCTTTTTAAACCCTATTTTTTCCAAGGGAATTATCGGCGCGTACGTCTGCCGAAAAAAATGCCCATCTTTTTGATCTGTGGATTGATAATCTTCTACCGTTAATTTCTCCCGCCATCTTTTTGCATAAGGTGTATAAACGGTGTAGGGTGTACCATCATTTTTCAATAGCTCATGTTTATCAAAAATAACCTGATCTTTTACAGCATTAAATGGAATTCCAGCAGCATTGAAAAATTCAACGATCGTTCGATCCCGTCGGATCGCTTTAGGTTCGTAATCGCTATTACAATAGACTTCCTGAATATTGTATTGCTCATGCAATGTTTTAAAAATTGCCAAAGGACTACCATGAAAGGTCGTTAAAGTAGCCCCATATTCCCTTAGTTTTTTATTTATTCCATCAAGAGCTTGATGGATATAATCCACACGTCGGTCCAACTTATCTTCCAATCGGCCTAAAATATCTTCATCGAATATAAATATCGGCAACACAGGAAACCCCTTCCCCAATGCCTGAGATAACCCTACATTGTCTTCCAAACGAAGGTCCCGACGGAACCAAAACACCACAACTTTACTTTTCTCCATAAAAATAGAGGTAACTCGATCAACTACCGGCGAGCCCCATCTGTTTAATTTGATAACAAAAAAATAAATCCAAAAAAAACGCTGATTGATCGGACAAAGCTAAGCCTATACTAGACTGGGAAACATTTTTTCTTGGTTTAGCTTTGTCCCAGCTGACTTTAATTGTTTTTTAAACTATCCATATCGATAACAAAACGATATTTCACATCGCTCTTTAACAATCTTTCATAAGCCTGATTGATATCCTGCATACGTATTAATTCTATATCTGAAGTGATATTATGCTTTCCGCAGAAATCCAGCATTTCTTGCGTTTCGGCAATACCGCCGATCATCGATCCGGAAAAACTTTTACGTGTAGGGATTAAGCTAAATGGAGCTACCGGCAGTGGATGTTCAGGAGCACCGACAAGTGTCAGTGAGCCGTCGCGTTTCAATAGGCTCAAGTAGGCGTTGATATCGTGTTGCGCGGAGACACAATCCAAAATAAAATGCAAAGTACCAGCATTCTTTTTCATCTGTTCCTGATCGGTAGACAAGATGACTTCATCCGCACCCAGGCGTTTGGCATCTTCTACTTTACTTGCAGAAGTTGTGATCACGACGACATGCGCCCCCATTGCTTTGGCTATTTTCACGCCCATATGTCCCAAACCACCAATGCCCACGATGCCTACTTTTTGTCCGGGACCAACCTTCCAATGCCGTAATGGCGAATATGTTGTGATACCTGCACAAAGTAGAGGCGCAGTCGCTGCTAAATCCAAGTTTTCGGGAATATGTAATACAAAATCCTGATCCACCACGACACGCTCCGAATATCCGCCAAAGGTCTGTTTGTCCAAATGCTTATCATGGCCATTGTATGTTTGGATATTTCCATTCTCGCAATATTGCTCCAATCCCTCTTTACAACTCTCACATTCACGACAACTGTCAACCATGCAGCCAACACCGGCAAGATCGCCGACTTTAAATTTCGATACATCGGATCCTACTTTTGTAATCCGTCCCACGATCTCATGACCGGGAACATTGGGGTAAATTGTCCCCCCCCATTCATTACGTGCCGTATGTAAGTCAGAGTGACAAACGCCACAGTATAGAATATCAATTTCTACATCTTTTGCCGTGACCGCACGACGTTGTACCTCCAGTTGTTTTAAGTCTGCCGTCGGAGCCTCGATTCCGAAAGCTTTTATTGAAAATGTACTCATATTAAAATAAATGATCTATGATGAATTGTTTCGTTAAAAATAACCCTTGGTGATCAAAAAAGTTTAGTTTAGAACAGTAATGTTTGAAAAATAATCTGATTAGACTCAGTATCAGTACACAATATATTGGAGTCCAAATACTACTTTTGAAAATACAGCAGAAGCTCCCGCCGGTAAGTCGATCCAATCGGCAATTTCTCCCCAGAATCTAGCTCGGCCGCACCACCTGAAATTTTACTGACACGCTCCAGTGAGACAATATATGATTTATGTATTCGCATAAAAAGATCTTTGTCTAACTTTTGTTCCATTTCAGCTGTTGTTAGCGAACTCACAAAGGATCCTGATGCGGTGAAAATCTTAACATAATTGCCCCAGCTTTGGATATATATGATGTCTTTACACATAATCCTAACAAAGTCGCCATCCACTTTGACTACAACAGAGGAAGTTGCCGTAGTGGCAAGCACTACAGGATGATCCAATACCGTAGGTTTGACTGAGGGATATCTGGAGAAAACGTTATCAATCGCTGACATAAACCGCCTGATATCAAAGGGTTTCACCAGGTAATCGACCACTCTATATTCGTAACTTTCCAAAGCATATTCTTTATAAGCTGTTGTTAAAATTACCAAGGGAGGATTAGACAGCGCTCTTAACATCTCCAAGCCATTCAATCCGGGCATATTGATATCCAGAAAAATAAGATCAACTTCATGATCATACATATAATCCATTGCTTCAACTGGATGATAGAATGAAGCTTTTAGATCCAATTTTTTGATATCCTTGATATAATGATGAAGGACTAGATGTGCCCCTTCTTCATCATCAACCACAATGCAGCTCAAACGCTCATTCATATGCTGAAGATTTTAAATTTAATGTTAAAACAGTATGGTAATCATGCGCTATTTCAACACAATGCAATTTGTATTGCGCAGGATAAAGCAATGCCAAACGTTGGTGCGTATTCACTAAACCGAGACCTGTGGAATTATTCTTTAGCAGTTTGTCCGCCAACGAATTTTTGATATCCACTGTCAATGAACCGTTGATAAAAGTAATTAGGATATCTACGTACCATTTCCTTTCGTTTGTAAGACTATGTTTAAAGGCATTTTCAATCAATGTGATCAAAAGTAATGGTGCAATCCGATAGTGAAATTCATCATCCTCCCCCGCTACTGTATACCTTATCGCACAGCGTTTGCCAATACGTTCTTTCTCCATAGCAACGTAATTAGCGATAAAAGCAACTTCCTCCTTTAAACTAATTGTATCTCTATTGGCATTTTCCAACTGATATCGCATCAATTGCGATAGTTTCAAGATCAATTCAGGTGTACGGGACGGCTCAGTTAAGCTCACCCCATAAAGGTTGTTGAACATATTAAAGAAAAAATGTGGATTTAGCTGTGCATGTAAATATTTCACATTGATCTCACTTAACATCAGTTGTGCTTCATTTCTTTTCTCAACCTCATTGGCGTATTGACGTAAGAGGAAAAAAGATAGCATTGTAAATGTACTTATCACACATAGCATAATTTGGTAGGCAAAATCCTGGAATACGGATATCTCCCCTCTTTCATAATAGGCAGTATCTATCCAAAAATAATTAACAACAACCAAGAGGGCTGCTCCAGTTAAAGTCGAAAAAACAGCACCGATCACATAGATAAAATACTTTTTCTTAATGAAGAATGAGAAAAAGAAGTGACGGTGCAACTGTGCCTGCATATACAATAGGCTAAAAAATACTAAGCCTTTGATAAAATCAATAATGGTGTCAATTTTCATCCATTCATGGAGCATGGTCAGCAAAAACATGGCGGTAAACAGTATAAACTCCTGTAAATACCGCTTTGAATACCACCGACCTTTGTTTGTCACGAGACGTTCTTCCATATCCTGAAGTAAAATTCAACTATTTATAGGTAATATGCAAAAAATCATGATGAACTGAGTTCATCATGATTTTTTTGTCAGTTCCGCCTCCATATCATCATATAGGATTTCTTTCCCAAAGGTCTCCTAAGAGATTGCTGCGCGATGCTAAACCCAGAATATTCAAAAAAGAGGAACCATCGTATCCACTTTGAACTGAACTTGTACTTAAACCATATTCTTGTTTTACCTGCCGAATATAAGGTAACCTGTCAGCTGCTTTTAATGTTCCGTTTTTGATGTTTTTCTTCGATTTTGGAAGTGAACACCTTATATTTATACTTCTTCATCGACCGAATCGAAAACTAGGACGTGTGAATTTATGAGTTATAACAATGCGTTGAACAGGATGGCCGCAGATCTTCAGTCTACATCTTCCACCTGGACAAACTGCATGGTAATTCCCCGCTGCTGACAAATATTTAAAATTGAAAATTCTAAACGGCTATTAATTTTAACAACAAGTAAAAACTGTCGGTCATCCAACAATAAATCAATATTCTTGATCTCTGGAAAACTCTGATATAGGAAATGATATAGCTCACTTGCCTTCCATTTCAATTTGCGCGATAGGGAGTAAACAACTTTATACATAATAGACTTATTTCAATATCTTAACAGTAATTTGATTTAACTGATCAATCAAAATTCCTTTGTCCTTCAATTCATTAAAATTGCGAGCCAATCGAACTTCTTTATCTGTATTTTCTAATGCAAGCGCCAATTCATCCAGTCGTTCAATTTCTTGATGCACCAGTAGATAACAATCAAACTCCGAATTCAACAACCCGGTAGACTCCGGACGTATATTCTCATCCGTTTCAACCAATACGAGCACATATTTTTGCGCAGTTAACGTCCTTCGTACCCTTCCTATTTTTGCATTTAATATCATGTTATTTCCTATTTTTGTTAGACATTCCAATTGCCACATCAAACAAATACCTATTCAGATAGACATATTTTGTATTTATGTCGAAATCTATCGCTAAAAAAACGAGCAAATGCTCATCTATTTACTAGGGTGTGAAAACGTCTAAAATCAGCTTATTTTAACCCCTTTACACATATACTAGTCAACCAGGCAAGCCGCGCCTCAAAGTCAGGAAACCGATCAAAAAGCAATACTTCCTGCTCAAAACAACGGGATGTCGTTACCAACATCTCTGAGAGAAACAGAATATCCTTTTCTTCAAGAAACTGGATTTCCCCTTTGGCAATAGCGACCCTGATCATATTACGAATCAATTCAATTTCATCATCCAACATATAACGTGTCTTGGAGACCATCAAAGCCGGATCGGATTTCATATCCTCAAAAGCCAAGTGAAAACGTTTGGTAATCAAATTGATCTCACGCAATTTAGCCCTTAGAAAACCAACCAGATTCTCCTCTAGAGAAGCTTCCCGGCTATAACTTTCTTTGGCTATTGTAAACACTTGCTGACATAAACATTCGGCTATCGCGTCAAAAACGTCCATCTTGCTCGTAAAATAGTAATACAGTGTACTACGTCCCTTACCACAGGCTTTAGAAATATCCTGCATAGAAACCCGCGTAAAACCATAATTTTCAAACACTTTCATCGACGAAAGAATAATTTCTTCCCTAATATTTTCCTGTTGCATTGTCATTACTAGACAAACATACAAAAAATGTCGAAAATTCAAATCATCATTCTGCTTTTGAACATATTTTATTATTTTTACTGTTATGATATTGGATACTTTCCCAATTTTAACAACAGAACGTCTTTATTTACGTCAAATCCAACATTCGGATGCTCCTGCTCTATTTTCTTATTTTTCAAAAGATGAGGTAACATTATATTTCGATTTACCAACCTTCCGGCATATGGACGAGGCTTATGAGCTTGTAAAAACCTGGCAGAAAAATTTTATACAAAAAGAGGCCATCCGTTGGGCGATTTGTTTAAAGGACAATCCGGATCAGCTCATTGGTTCTTGTGGTTTTCATAATTTTTCCAACGAGCATTTCCGTGCAGAGATCGGCTATGAACTTCATCCTGACTTCTGGCAACAGGGCATTATGACAGAAGCTATTTCCACTATTATTTCTTTTGGTTTCGACAGTTATAAACTCAATCGTATAGAGGCTTTTATTGACCCGGACAACTTAGCTTCCCGTAGGTTGCTTGAAAAAATGAATCTTGTTTCCGAAGGAATTCTCCATGACTATTTCTTTGAGAAGGGGCGTTTCGTAGATGGTGAGATATTTGCCTTGCTTAAAAAGAACTATATCCAGCCTACTTCCTTTCGCCAGATCGTATAATCCATATCCTGCTGATCCAAAGTCGTCAGCTGATCTAAATCATACACTGTATCAAGTTTTACCTGTGAAAGCTCGGGTAGATTCATCTGCAAACGCTGTTTATTGAGGTTCTCTTTGTCCTCGACTGGATAGATTCTGCCATCAGTGGTCAGTTGTGTTCCAAAACGCTGTGGTTTGCTCTTAAAATAATGTATTCTATCGTATAAATAGGCTATATGAGCAGGGTTGATGTCCTCTTTTTCATTGATCATCAGTTGATAGCAGTGTTGCATGAAATCGGGTTCTGAGATAGCATGTTGGACAATTAACCATGCCGCCTCACTGGCCTTTGTTCCTACTTTTGAAATACCTGGATAACCTATCTCGGTAATTATTCCGCGTAATCGCTTCGCGTTATCACGGTGAACAGCCTCCATTGCGGGATGATAGCCCTTTTGAAGTTCCCCCTTCCCGGCCAGTTCATGCCGTAATAGGAGATCATCCTCTGCTAATCGAAGCAGTTCGTTCGCTAACTTGTCGTATAATATCATGCCGATTGTCTCTTATATCCCCCCAACTTTATGCTATTGTTTGGTCAAATGCCAAGAAAATTCACTTTTGTCATGCAAACCCATGTTTTATAGCAACTTTATCATTTCAACTTGATTGATGCCATTGACCAGTCCCTGTTTTTCCAAAAATAATTTCACATTTTTTGCTTTCGCATCAACGTTGTTGAAACTTATTTTTTCCGCTGGCATTTCTTTTTTAAGGGCCTGAAAAAGCTGCGTTCCAATTCCTTTCCGCCTATATTCGGGTGCCACAGCGACTTGGTATATCCGCTTGTTTCCAGGATTAAAAAGAATATACCCCACAAGTTTTTCGTCGATATATGCTCCTAACGCACTAGGTTGCAAACTATCCATACTCTGTGCTGCGCTTTGCCAACTTGGTAAAATATCCCAAAACGATTGAAATTCCTGCCAAGAGAAATCAGACAGCGGCTGGATTCTCGCCACATTGCTCACCGTAGCCGGCTGAATGGCACCACTGAAACATAGCAATTGTCTGTTGATCGAAAAACCACTTTTCTCATAGGCACGGATGGCCGCTCCGTTACTTTCTATTGCTTCCAAAAGAATCCGCTTGACCTTGTTCTCATTAAAAAACGGGATTAGATAACGATACATTTTTCCCACTAACCCATGCCCCCGAAATTCAGGCAGTACACCCGTTCCACCATTGTAGACCACAAATTGACGATCTATTTCCCGCAGACCATGTATCATAAATGCGACAAGTTTGTTCTCCGCAAACACAGCAACAGACCAAGTTAACTGAATATCTTCCGTTCTGATTTTCTGTCGCAATTGTTCTATATCTAGCTGAAATGGAACAATATAATCCTTAAAAGCTTCATTAATAGTTTGCAGCAGCTCAGCAATATCTGATTGTGTTAATTGTCGTATTTTCATTGAGATATCATTTGTTTATTACCAAAAAACAAAACAGTTCGGAGTACAGACAGAATCCAGACAATAGGACTGTTCTGAACAAGGCGATTTCTTAGAATTATACCTGAGATTTAAGAACTGTCCCGATATCCCAACAATATGCCTCCAATGTCGCAATCAATTTAGCGACATGTATTCCATCACAGACAGCATGATGCACCTGAATTGCTATAGGCATTAAGATTTCATCAGCTTGTTGCTGATATTTTCCAATTGTAAAGGAAGGTGCAAAATAATCTGTAAAGTCGGCAATATGAAGGTTAAAGCTATCAAAATTGATCCATGGAATTGCTGAAATATTAAAATGATTCTCTGGAGGTGCCTCCGGAAAAAAACGTAAATCATTGGCATGTCTTTCGGCTACACGATTGTAATTGGCCATAAACGCTGCAAAATCCTTATCGTATACAGTCGATAGCGCTGAAAAAGTTTCCGTTTCTGGATGTAGCACAGTATATATCGGATTTACATGGTCCCAAACGATGAGTTCTTCTTCCTTCATTGCCATCTTAAAAGCGTCATGATTGTTTACGGCCCTTGTAATTAGGTAAATCATGACAGGATAAAATTTATAGCCATTTTCCTTTATAAAAGGAAGCAGGTTAGTGATATTAATTTTTGTTGTAAGGCTAAAGCCGCATTTCATCTGGCTACGATAGACCGAAAAGTGCTCTTTTCGTTTCCAGTCCGCTAAATTTATTTTCTTATAAGCTGATTCTATTTTTTCCATTTTATTCCACTAATTATTTAATTTATACGAATTGGTCCCATTCTGAAAATCACCAATTCCTGTCGAGATCATCTTTCCAGTCAAAAGGCAATAATTCCTTTAAGGATTTGAATACTCCATTTTTCACTTCCACGATTGCATCAAGATTAGTCTTGGTAAGCTGGCTTATCAATTCTCTACAACGCCCACAGGGAGGAACGGCATTTCCGGTAGCATCCACCGCAACAAATGCCCTGACTTGAAATTCATGGTGTTTCAGCATTTCGGCAACAGCGCTATGCTCAGCGCAAAATCCCATGGAGCAAGCCGTATCAATGCTGATTCCAGTATAAATATTACCTGCCACTGTTTCTATTGCAGCTGCCACACCAGCATATTCAACAAAGTCATTTAATTTTTTTGTACCGGCAAGCCCGCTTGCTATTTCTTTTAATTTGTTTGTCATATCTTCCTCCTATCCGATTCTAGGTATGCGATAAGGTCGCCACTTTCATGCGCTCTTCTTCAAAAAACGACAATAGCTCTTGCGTAACAAATAGTTGCAGATCGTCTTCTTTCCATATTCGCCATTCGAGACCTTCTGTATGCTTCGGTGTGAATCCGAAAACAACCTCTGTAAACGAAAAATCAGCAAAAGAACTGATCACTGCGTTCAGATCAACTTCATTCGTGGAAAACAGTTCTATCATATACAAAATATTATTTTCCACTTGTACCACAACAGCACAGTTTAACTCTTCAATATAATAAATTGATTCTTTAAATCCCATTGTGGGATAAGCATAGCAATAGAAAAGGGCTAGACCTTTACTTCTAGTTTGAAATTGTGTATTAGAAACAGCCTGTTCCACCAAGTTTTCAAATAGCTTCAGATCCTCTGCATTGTCGAGGTTCAGCTTACGTTTGGTCAATACTGTGGTCATATTCGTATTTTTAACGGTTTGAAATACGGTATATTCCGGGACTGGGAAAAAGTCAAATTTTGGATAAAAATCCAGCACCTTATTATTCGCAAACAAAAACATACCTTTAGTTTGATGCACAAAATCGTTACTAATCCGTCGTAACAGAAAACTGCTCAAGCCTTGACGCTGGTAATTTTCATCAGTCATTACTGTTCCTAGTTGGAGTAATTTTTTCCCTTCTTGTTCAAACAGACTTACTGTGGCGTGTGCTACTATTTTATCCTCATCAAATAGAGAATACAAGATACAATTATCATCCCAAAAACCAGATTGATAATAATTTTCAAAATCAAACTCCCAAAAATGTTGTGTCATTCGATTAAATTCCAATCGTAATGTTTCGTTGTCCTGATAACCAATGTACAGCGTATAGTTCTTATCCTTAATCAGTATGTTTTCCGTGATCATTGGATCCTCTCCTTGTACCAGGCCAAAGCGATTTTTTCCTGTGCTTTTAAAAATAGATTTTTCCCCATATTATAATCATTTCCATCCTTCCAATCGAGTTGAGTTAATTTTTCTTTGAGCTCCTGATAGCTTTCCCGGATCGTTGGGTGTGCGATTAGATAGTCGCGTAATGCGAGGTGTCTTTTCCAATCGGACGAACCCTTTACAAATGCATGCAAATGTGCGATACGAAGGTCTTGATCATGCAAGATCGCCGGTATATCATCCCCAATTTTTACGACATCCGAAACGCCAATTTTATATATAGGTTCTTTCAGTAATATAAAAAATCGGCGTTCTGGCCAGTCCTGATTATATTTTTCATAGTAAACAATATTCGGTAGTTTCAATAAACCCGGTAACCAGTCTAAATCAGTTTCGTTTTCCACCCCGATCTGTATATCAATAATTGGTTTCGCTGAAAGACCTTCCACCGCAGTACTGCCGATATGATCAATTTGAGGGTTTAACGGTTTCAATAGAAATTGTAGCTCTAGTTTAATGGATTCAAATTGTTTTTTCCATTTTGGATCATAGGGTTCAAAAGGTAATATCATTTAAATAATTGTTTAAAATTCAATACATAGTTTGTTTTATGCTGACCTAACCTATCCAGTTTTTCACACCAAACAGTACTTGCTCTGATAGATTGGATTACCCCTTAATTAAATAGATTGAAGCCGCATAATAAAGCAAAACTTTGGAGGCAAAATTAAAGCTTTTCGATTTGCAATAAGCATCCATTTTTTTGCATAATGTGTGCATATTATAAGATTTTAAAGATTACAACTTCTTTTTAAAGCGTAAGCCACATCCTCACTGCTATGGAACACAGCGCTTGTTGTCGCCATGTAAATGTTTCTCTACAAGAAAAACTTCATTCATTAAAC